>NZ_JBVVNQ010000003.1:0-330822 GCF_055810675.1 Burkholderia sp. YHN3-13
TCGCGAAGTCGCAGCCGATCGCGGCGTGCATGGTGATGCCGAACTTCCAGAACCCGCTCGGGTTCCAGATGCCCGACGAGCGCAAGCGCGAACTGGTTGAGTTTGCAACGAAAGCCGACCTGCCGATCATCGAGAACGGCGTGTACAACGAACTGTACTTCGGCAACATGCATCCCAGCACGCTGAAATCGTTCGACCGCCATGACATCGTGCTGCATTGCTCGTCGTTCTCGAAGAGCCTGACGGCCGCGTACCGGATCGGCTGGGCGCTGCCGGGCCGCTATCGGGAACAGGTCGAGAAGCTGAAGTTCCTGAACACGCTCGCGACGCCGTCGCTGCCGCAACTGGCGATCGCGGAGTTTCTCGAACGCGACGGCTACGAGCACCACCTGCGGCGGATTCGCAAGGCGTATGCGCAGCAGGCGAACCTGATGCGGGCGATGGTGTCGCGGTTCTTTCCGGAGGGCACGCGCATCTCGAGCCCGGCGGGCGGTTACGTGCTGTGGATCGAGCTGCCCGCGCAGGTCGATGCGATGCGGCTGTACCAGCTCGCGCTGGAGCAGGGGATCACGATCGGCCCCGGCTACATGTTCTCGATCGCGGACAGCTACCGGAACTTCATCCGCCTGAACTACAGCAGCCCGTGGTCGCCGGAGATCGAACAGGCGGTCGTGACCGTCGGCAAGCTCGCCGCGCACTGTCTCGACTGACCGTACCGCCGTGCGTTGCGCGCCGCGCCCGGCGTCATGTCAGGCGGTACGACTGCGCGCCCGTGCCCGCGAGCGTGCCGCCGTCGACGATCAGGTATTCATTGCGGATCGGCTTGCCGTCGAACCAGCATTGCAGGATTTCCAGCGTGCCGGCCGCATAACGCGCCTGCGCGGACAGCGACGTGCCCGAGATATGCGGCGTCATCCCGTTGAAGGGCATCGCGCGCCACGGATGGTCGGCCGGCGCCGGCTGCGGAAACCACACGTCGCCGCCGTAGCCGGCGAGATGCCCGGACGTGACGGCATTCACAACCGCGTCGCGGTCGACCAGCTTCGCGCGCGCGGTGTTGATCAGGTACGCGCCGCGTTTCATCCGCGCGATCATCGCCGCGTCGAACAGGTGCTCGGTCGACGGGTACAGCGGGATCTGCAGGTTGACGATGTCGACGGCGCTCGCCAGCGACGCGGGATCGGCGTGATACGTGAGCGCGAGTTCCTGTTCGATCGACGGGTCGAGCCGGTGGCGCTGCGTGTAGTGCAACTGCAGGCCGAACGGCTTCAGCCTGCGCAGTACCGCAAGCCCGATGCGCCCGGCGCCGACCGTGCCGAACTGCATCCCCTCGACGTCGTAGCTGCGCGACACGCAATCGGCGATGTTCCAGCCGCCTTGCTGCACGACTGCGTGCGACGGCAGGTAGTTGCGCACCAGCGCGAGCGTCGTCATCACCACGTGTTCGGCCACGCTGATGCTGTTCGAGCCGGTGACTTCGGCGACGGTGATGTGCGCGCGCGCCGCGGCGTCCAGGTCGACATGATCGGAGCCGATCCCGGCCGTCAGCGCCAGCTTCAGCTTCGGCGCGCGGGCGATCCGGTCGGCCGTCAGGTACGCGGGCCAGAACGGCTGCGAAATCACCACGTCGGCTTCGGGGAGCCGGCGCTCGAATTCGGAATCGGGGCCGTCCTTGTCGCTCGTGACGATCAGCGTGTGACCGTGCGCTTCCATGTAATCGCGCAACCCGAGCGCGCCCGATACCGAACCGACGAGTTCGCCGGGCCGGAAGCCGAGCGGGCCGGCCGGCGTTGGCGCGGTCTGGCCGTCCGCGTACCGCGTCACGACCGGAATCGTGTCGCGCACGTAGCGCGGCGGATAGCCGTCGACGGGATCGGGGTAGAGCACGCACAGAACGGTGGCCATCGGGAGCGCTCCTGATGAGGAAAGAGAGGCGGCACGCGGATTGCGCAGGTGGCGCGACGCGTGTGCGGCGTGGCGGATGTGTTGCGCCGCAACGTGGGTGACGTTCTACGCCCGTCATGGATCGCGCACAAGCTACAGTCCGCGTTTGCGTGCGCTGCGAGGTCGTCTGTACCTGTTATTTTCAGGAGGGATGTCGATAATGGGATCGTTACCTGACTTTCCGGGAGCCACGTCATGAGCGCAAGCGACGATTCGTCTTCGCGCCCCGATCTCGCGGCAGGCATCGCGCTCGACGATATCGCCGACGGCGCGATGATCGAGGGCCATGTCGGCGATGCGGCGGTGCTGCTCGTGCGCCGTGCCGACGAACTGTATGCCGTGGGGGCGCAATGCCCGCACTACGGCGCCCCGCTGGCCGACGGCCTGCTGGTGGGCGACACGATCCGCTGCCCGTGGCATCACGCGGCGTTCTGCCTGCGCACGGGCGAGCTGCAGCGCGCACCGGCGCTCGACGGGCTGCCGTGCTGGCGCGTCGAACGCCGCGATGGCCGCGCCGTCGTGCTCGATGCACGGCCGGCACCGGTGCCGCCTGCGCCGGAAGCGGCCGGGCTGCCGGCGTCGGTCGTGATCGTCGGCGGCGGCGCCGCCGCGATCGCGGCGGCCGTGACGCTGCGGCAGGAAGGCTATCCGCATCCCGTCACGCTGTTGAGCGCCGATCGCGATCCGCCGTACGACCGGCCGAATCTGTCGAAGGATTACCTCGCGGGCACGGCCGATGCCGACTGGCTGCCGCTGCGCGCGCCGTCGTTCTATACCGACCGGCGCATCGACGTGCGGTGCGGCACGCGCGTCGCGCGGATCGATCCCGCGCGGCACGCGGTCGAGCTGGCCGACGGCAGCCGCGTCGAATACGGTGCGCTGCTGCTCGCGACGGGCGCCGAGCCGAACCGGCTGACGGTGCCGGGCGCCGACCTGCCGCACGTGTGCGTGCTGCGCTCGCGTGCCGATTGCGACGCGCTGATCGGCAGGCTGAAAACGGCGCGCCGCTGCGTGGTGGTCGGCGCGAGCTTCATCGGTCTCGAGGCGGCCGCCGCGTTGCGCACGCGCGGGCTCGACGTGCAGGTCGTCGCGCCCGATGCGCGTCCGATGGCGCGTGTGCTCGGCGACGCGCTCGGCGATACGATCAAGGCGCTGCACGAATCGCACGGCGTCGTGTTCCATCTCGGCGCGACACCCGCGCGGATCACGCAGGACAGCGTGACGCTGTCGACCGGCGACGTGCTGCCGGCCGATGTCGTCGTGGTCGGCATCGGCGTGCATCCGAACGTGGCGCTGGCGCAGGACGCCGGGCTCGCCGTCGAACGCGGCGTGACGGTCGACCGGTTCCTTCGGACGAGCGCGCCGGGCATCTACGCGGCCGGCGATATCGCGCGCTGGCCCGATCCGCTGACCGGCGAGCGGATTCGCGTCGAGCACTGGGTCGTGGCCGAGCGGCAGGGGATCGTCGCCGCGCGCAACATGCTCGGCCAGCAACGGCCGTTCGACGCGGTGCCGTTCTTCTGGAGCCAGCATTACGACCTGACGATTCGCTATGTCGGGCATGCGGAGCAATGGGACCGCGTCGAGATCGACGGCGACCTCGGCGCGCACGACTGCTCGATCGCGTACTGGCGCGGCAACACGCGGCTCGCGGTCGTGACGGTCGGCCGCGATCTCGACAGCCTGAAGGCGGAAGCGGCATTCGAGCAGCAGATTGCAGCCGCGTGACGGCGGCGTGACGACACGAACCAACCTGGAGTGGAGAAGAGATGAATTCCGATGTCCGTGCCCGTTTCGAAACCGAGTTCGCGCCGCGCATCGCCGCGCGCTTGCGCGGCCTGTACCCGCCCGGCGACGTGAAGGTCGACGTCGTGCCGCATGACGGGCAGGGCAGCCCGACCTGCATCGACGTCGTCGGCCTCACGTCGACGGTGGGGCTGCCGAACCGGCTGAATGCGCGGCTCGCGTGGCGCGACGATGCGATCGCCGGTCTGCTCGCCGAGCCCGACCACGGCCGCTTCGACCGTTATCTCGCGGCGCTGCCGGTCACGATCGAGCGCTGGCAGATGGAACTGCCGGTCGATTTCAGCTCACGGACCCAGCGCGATCGCGAGATCCTGATCGGCGACCTCGATTTCGATGCGTGACCCGCGCGGTGCGATGCCGGCCGACGACGCGCCGGCGAACCGCGCGACGTTACCGGTCGCGCGTCTTGACGATCACGCGGCCCTGGTCGATGCCGCCGCGCAGCGCCTCGTCGCACGTGAGCCATTCGGGCGTGACGAGCTCGGGCGCGGGCAGGTCGACCGGCGCGCCGTCGCGGAAGATCCGCACCTGCGCGACCCACGCGCCGTTTGCGTTGCGCGTCGCTTCGACGCGTATCTCGTGATCCATGAAGGTATCGGTGGCTTGCATCGGTCGGGGCCCTCCGTCGTGCGTGAACGCGGTGCGTCGATCGTATCAGCATGGCGCGCGCCGCGCACTGGAAACCGGCCGGATTCCGCATTCGATTCGGCCTGCGAAACGGGAGCAAGCCTGTGGGCTTCGATCTGACCTTTTCCATCAAGGTGTTCGCGGCGCTGTTCGCGATCATGAACCCGATCGCGAACATTCCGGTGTTCCTGTCGCTGACCGAGGGCGCGGCGGACGGCGTGCGCCGCAAGGTCGCGCTGACGGCCGCGATCGGCGTGTCGATCGGCTGCATCGTGTCGGCCGTCGCGGGCGGCGCGATCCTGCACGTGTTCGGTCTGACGATCGACGATTTCCGCCTCGCGGGCGGGCTGCTGGTGCTGCTGATCGCGCTGTCGATGCTGCATGGTTCGCCGAGCCGCCAGCATGCGCCGGGCGACGACGAAGGCGCGGATCCGGCGGCGGCCGAGCGCGTCGCGATCTATCCGCTGACGATCCCGCTGCTGGTCGGCCCCGGCACGATCGCGACGATGATCGTGCTCGGGCACGGCGCGTTCACGACCGGACAAGAGCTTGCGTTCGCGCTCGGGCTGGCCGCGTTTCTCGTGCTGCTGGCCGTCTCGCTGCTGTCGGCGCCGCTGATCGGCCATTACCTGTCGCCGCGCGTGACGGCCGTCACGCAGCGGCTGATGGGGATGATCCTCGCGGCGATCGCGATGCAGATGATCGTCGCGAGCCTGAAGGCCGCGTTCGGGCTGCCGCATTGAGCGCGGGCTGCCGGCACGCGACCGTTTGATTGCATGGAGTTGTCGATGAACACGCTGATCGTGTTGTCCTATCCCGACCTCGAGGCCGCCCGTCGCGCGCTGGCGGAACTCGGCACGTTGCGCGACCGGCACGTCGTCGCGCTGTCGGGCGTCGTGATCGTCGAATGTACGACCGACGGACAGTTGCGCGCGCATTCGGTCGATCCCGGCCGCGTGTCGTCCGGATCGCTGCTCGACAGCGTGGTAGGACACATCGAATCGTCGCTCGACGCGTGGCGCGAGCGGCCGGTGGACGACGCGCTGACCGATCGCGTCGCGCGCAAGGCGCGCCCCGGCGCCGTCTCGCTCGGGCTCGCCGCGACGCAGCTCGACATCTATGCGCTGAGTGCGGCGCTGGCGCCATTCGGCGGCGAAGTGACCGACACGACGCTGTCGATCGACGACGAACTGAAACTCGTCGAAGCGATCTCGAACGCGCGCGACGGCGGCCGCGGCGCGGCGACGGACTGAAGGTGAAGCCGACGCCGACGCCGACGCCATGAAGACGCGAAGAACCGAAACCGGGAGCACGGCGCTGGACGATCGGTGCGACGACGGCACGGCCGCGGGCGACGCGCTGCAGCAGCGCGTCGAGCACGGCCATCTCGACCGGCTTCACGAGATGGTCGTCGAAGCCCGCGCGTTCGGTTCGCGCGAGATCCGACGCACGCGCATGGCCGGACAGCGCGACACAGGTCGTGTCGCGCAACGCGTCGATCGCGCGCAGTTCGTACAGCAGCGTGAAGCCGTCGATGTCGGGCATCGTCAGGTCGAGGATCATCAGATGCGGGACGTAGTCGCGGGCGAGCGCCAGCGCTTCGTCCGCCCGGTAGGCGACGCGCGGCGCGTGTCCCTTCATCTGCAGGAGCACGGCGAGCGTGTCGGCGGAATCGCGGTTGTCGTCGACGACGACGATGCGCAGCGGCGTGGTGACCGGCTGCGCGGGTGCGGCCGGCTCGGGCTCGCCGACGCGTTCCGTGCGCCCCATCCGGTCGATCGGCAAGCGCACGGTGAACGTCGCGCCGCGGCCGGGCCCGGCGCTCTCGGCCGAAATGCGCCCGCCATGCAGCTCGACGAACGTCCGGCAGATCGCGAGACCCAGCCCGAAACCGTCGGACGGCCGGCGCCCCGGCGCGCCTTCCTGCTCGAACAGGTCGAAGATCGTTTCAAGCGCGCCCTGCGCGATGCCGACACCGTGATCGGTGACGCGGATCGCGACCACCGGCCCTTCCGTGCGGGCACCGACGTCGATTCGTCCGCCGGGCGGCGAGAACTTCGACGCGTTGTCGAGCAGGTTGTGCAGCACCTGGACGAGCCGTGCATCGTCGCCGTGCAGCACCACGGCATCGGACGGCAGGTCGACGTGGATGTGTTGCCCGCGCGCGGCCAGTTTCGGCTGGATGCTCTCGACACCGCGACACACGATATCGCGCACGGTGACGGGGCGATCGTCAAGCTCGACCTTGCCGGCCGTGATACGTCCGACGTCGAGCAGATCGTCGACGAGCCGCGTCAGTTGTCCGACCTGACGATCCACGGCGTCGCGGCACTGTGCCAGCGTGGGCGCCGGATCGGGCAGGTTCTGCAATATGCCGACCGAATGGCGCAGCGGCGCGAGATGGTTGCGCAGTTCGTGCGCGAGCATCGCGATGAACACGCTGAGCCGGTGTGTCGACGCTTCGAGTTCCTCGAGCCGCTTGCGCTCGGTCATGTCGCGCGTGATCTTGATGAAGCCGCACAGCTGGTTTCCGTGATCGTGCACGGGGGTGATCGTCACGCTCGCCCAGAACTGCGAGCCGTCCTTGCGCACGCGCCAGCCCTCGTCTTCGAAGCGACCCTGCGTGGCCGCCTCGTCGAGCGCGTGCGACGGCCGGCCCGCCGCGATCGCGTCGGGAGGATAGAAGCGCGAGAAGTGCTGGCCGACGATCTCGGCGGCGCGATAGCCCTTGATGCGCTCGGCACCCGCGTTCCAGGTCGCGACGTTGCCGTACGGATCGAGCATGAACACCGCGTAATCGGTGATCGATCCGACGACCGTCTGGAAACGGAACTCGGCGAAGCGATGCAGCAGGTCGCGCGCGTCGGGCAAGCCGGGCGGCGAGGGGTGCGGGCGAGGATCGGCGTCGTCTCTATTCATCGTTGCGGCGGGTCGAAGGCGGGCAGGCAGACGCTGCCAGGCCGTCGCCGGATGGACCGGTGGCGGCTACAAGAATCGGATTGGCACCCCGGAAAGCATAAGGGAACTCGATTCGCATGATCAATGGGCACGCATCGGCTGTGCCATCCGTCGTGCCGGCCGCCGAAACCGGGGTCGGCGGCGCGACGCGGCATGCCGGTTGCACGACCCTCAGGTCCGCCTGTCGGGCGGCGGCCGGGTGGCCGCACGCGACGGCGAGCCACGCACGGAGATCGACACGAACAGCACGCTGAACCCCGACAACGAACCGGCCGGCCCGGACGACGACAACACCACCCGCGGCCGCGACGGCCGCGCGCTGGGGCCGAGCGACTCGTCCGACTGCGGCAGCGACACGGCCGGCGCGCGGCGCCATCCGTTCGATATCGATTCGCCGCTCGACGATCACGCGCTCGAACGCGGCGATGCGTCGTTCGACAGCGATACGGACCGCGCGGGTACCGGCGAGCGCGCGTCGGCCGACGGCGATTCGACGCTCGACGAAAGCGCCGACATCGAACCCGACCGCACCGAGCGCCTGGGCGGGCCCGGCCGCATAGGGGAGCCGGACGAGCCCGACGAACCGGACGAACCGGACGACGGCGGCGCAACGTGACGCCCGGTACGCAAAAACTGCAATCGTGTTGCAGATTCGCGCCGCCAGCGCAGATCGCGATCACGACACGCATCTGTCGCGAGCCGGCCACTGCGTCGGCACGCGGCTTGCGTTCGACCCGCTCGGCATGCGTCGCAACGCGGCATGGGGCCGTGCGCGGCGCAGGCACGATCAAGGAGAGACACGATGCAACGACGAGATCCCGGACGATACGGCGCGCGTGGCATCCCGGACGATCTGGCACGTTGGCCGGAGGACGACCCTGAATCGGCTGATCGCCGTTCAGCGGGCGAAGCCGAACGCCCGGCATTCCGCGGCCATCGCGCGATGGGCGTGTCCGGCGTCGAACGCGACCCTGGCGGTCCGCGCGGCAACCCGCGCTACGGCGACAGGGCGCCGGACCTGTCGCGTTGCGGCAATGAAGCCGAACGCGACGCGATGCGTCGCCGCCGCGGGCCGAAAGGTTATACACGCTCGGACGAGCGGATCCGCGAGGACGTGTGCGAACGGCTCGCGCATGCGCTCGACATCGACGTGAGCGACGTCACCGTGCTGGTGAATGACGGCTGTGTCCAACTGGACGGCACGGTGCCGGCGCGCTGGATGAAGCACGACATCGAGGATCTGGCCGACGGCTGCATGGGCGTGCGCGACGTCGAGAATCGCGTGCGCGTGCGTCGCGAAGGCGAGCACGATACCGGCATGGTGCTGCATCCCGACCAGCGTACCGTCACGCCGACGCTGCCGGCCGCGCGCGACCCCGAACCCGGCACCGTCGGCTCCGATCGCGAGCGCAAGCCGCACCATTGACCGGTCAGGCGCGACACGGCACGCTCTCGAACCCGTCCGCGCGCCGCGCGCGCATGACGACCGGAAGGGACGATTCGCGGTCCGCGCCGCATGGCGGTAATTCCATGCGCTGCAACCGGGCGACACGCCGTGCGCGCCGCTTGCGAACGCTTCGGCATCGAACGGTTCGCAGCGCGACATGACCGCATGACGCTTAAGGGTTCGCCGCGGGCGGCGGAGCGGGCGTGCCGGCGCCGTTTGGATTCGGCTGGGGGGCTCTGCTGGCCGCATTGCGCTCGTGTTCGGGCAGCAGCGCGAGGCGGTTGTACAGCGTCTTCAGGCTGATGCCGAGCGCCTTCGCGGTGCGCGGCTTGTCGCCGTTGAAGTGCCGCAGCGACGCGACGATGAAGCGCTGCTGCGTATGTGCGAGCGTCGTGCCGATATGCAGCGTCATCGCGTTGTGACGCACTTCCTCGCGCGGCGGCTGGCGGCGCGGCAACTGCAGCTCGATCTGCTCGTCGGCGAGGATGAACGCGCGCTCCAGCGCGTTGCGCAGTTCGCGCACGTTGCCGGGCCACGTATACGCGCGCAACGCCTTCATCGCCTGCGTGGACAGCCGCTTTCGCGTACGGTGCCGCGCATTCAGCCGCTCGACGATCTGCAGCGCGATATCGCCGACATCGTCCTCGCGCTGCCTGAGTGCGGGCACGTGCAGCGCGACCGGCGCGATCCGGTAGAACAGGTCCTCGCGCAGCCGCCCGGTGCGCAGCGCCTCGACCGGATCGTGATGGGTGGCAGCGACGATGCGCACGTCGAGCGGAACCGGCTCGTGGCCGCCCACGCGCACGATCGTGTTCGTCTCCAGCGTGCGCAGCAGCTTGACCTGCAGTTCGGCCGGCATTTCGGCGATCTCGTCGAGAAACAGCGTGCCGCCGCGTGCGGCTTCGAACATGCCCACGTGCTGCGAAATGGCGCCCGTGAAGCTGCCTTTTTCGTGGCCGAACAATTGCGATTCCGCGATGTCGTGCGGGATCGCGCCGCAGTTCACGGGGACGAAGGGCCCGCGCCGGCGCGGGCTCATGTCGTGAATGAGCCGCGCGACGATGTCCTTTCCGGCACCGCTTTCGCCGACGATCAATACGCTGATGCGCGTCGCCGCCACGCGCGATATCTTCAACAACAGATCCTGAATCGTACGCGAGCGACCGAACAGACGTGCACCCTCATCGACTGATTTCGACATGATGTGAGATCGAATTGGGAAAATATGACCGAATGCGTCGAAGCTGGATGAAAAAATGACGTGGCACACGTCGTTTTTCATGTACCGAGGATACATTTTGTGCCAATTTCGCGGCATTGAATCTGGCAATGCAGGTAGCGTCGACAGATAGATTTATTAGATGAACGACGAATGCGCAACCTCGTTCTTCTATACTGCCTGAGCACTTGTTTGTCAGTGCAGGACAGCTTGTCTGCCCGTTCGCGTGCGGCGGAAGCGTGCCGCCGCGGCCTGCGCGGCGGCGCGTTTTGCGCCGTACCTGTCGCGGTGCCGGCCGACGATCGCGCCGGGCCGCCTTCCAAGGAGCCTCGATGCCATATGTCCTGATCGTCGAAGACGATGCCGATACGCGAACGATGCTGGCCACGCTTGCGCGCACGCAGCAGCTTGCGTGCGATACGGCGGCTACGCTCGAAGAGGCGCGTACGCTGGTCTCGACGAATACGCCCGATCTCGTGCTGTGCGATCTCGTGCTGCCCGACGGCAACGGCATGGATCTGTTCGATGCGTTGCCCAAGCGCGCGCATTGCGAAATGGTGTTGACCACCGGCCACGCGAGCCTGGAAACCGCGATCGACGCATTGCGGCGCGGCGCGACCGACTATCTGGTGAAGCCGCTCAACATGCAGCGGCTGAACAGCATCTTTGCGCGCGTGCCGCGCACGACCGCGCTGCACGAGGAAATCGCGGAGCTGCGCTCGGAACTGAAGCGCCTCGGCCGCTTCGGCCGCATGCTCGGCAGTTCGCCCGCGATGCAGGCCGTCTATGACGCGATCGGCCGCGTGGCGCGCACCGAGGCGTCGGTCCTGCTCACGGGCGAATCGGGTACCGGCAAGGAGCTCGCCGCGCAGACCGTGCACGACCTGAGCCTGCGCCGCCGCGGTCCGTTCCTCGCGGTGAACTGCGGCGCGATCGCCGCGAACCTCGTCGAGAGCGAGATGTTCGGCCACGACCGCGGCAGCTTCACCGGCGCCGAGCGCCAGCACAAGGGCTTCTTCGAACGCGCGGACGGCGGCACGCTGTTTCTCGACGAGATCACCGAAATGCCGCTCGAGTCGCAGGTCAAGCTGTTGCGCGTGCTGGAAACGGGCCGCCTCACGCGACTCGGCTCGACGCGCGAGATCGACGTCGACGTGCGCATCGTTGCCGCGACGAACCGCGATCCGGAAGCCGCGATGGCGGACGGCAAACTGCGGCCCGACCTGTTTCACCGGATCAACGTGTTCCCGATTCCGCTGCCGTCGCTGCGCGAGCGCGGCGACGACATCCCGATGCTCGCGGATGCGTTCCTGCAGCGCTACAACGAGGAAAGCGGCCGCAACCTGCGTTTCGCGCCGGCCGCGCGCGAAGCGCTGAAGACCTACGAGTGGCCCGGCAACGTGCGTGAGCTGCGCAACTTCGTGCAGCGCGCGAGCATCTTCACCGATGGCGACGTGATCGACACGCTGCCGCCGCCGATCATGGACGAGCTGTCGAACATGGTCGATTCGCACGAGGATCGCGTGACGGTGCCGTTCGGCACGCCGCTCGAGGAAGTCGACCGCAAGCTGATCCTCGGCACGATCGCCCAGTGCGGCGGCGTGAAGGCGCAGGCGGCCGAGGTGCTCGACGTCAGCCTGAAAACGATCTACAACCGGCTCGCGCAACTGGAAGACGAAGCGGAGAAGCCGGATTCCTGATGTCGCAATCGCGCACATGCCCTCGTTTTCGCATCACGACGCGTATCGCGGTCGAGACGGCGGCGCACGCGGAAAGCGGTCGCGGCTCGGGGTGGCCGTCACGCGCACGTGACGTCACAAGCGAACCGCCAGTATGTTTCGGATTCCAGGAGATCGGCGCGCATATGAGTCTCGAACAGTGCGGCCGGCCAACACGCGCCGCGCCTGCTTGCCGCCGGTCTTCCCCCGAGGAGCGTGCCCGATGATCGACCTGGTCCGGCCGCCGGCCGGAAACTACGCAACGGCGGTGATGCTGGTCGCGATCGCGACCGTGCTGCAGGCGCTCGCGATCCGTTTCGGCGGCGTGAACCTGCCGTTCGTCCTGTACTACCCGCTGCTCGCCGGCGCCGCGTGGGCGACGTCGTTCCTGTTCGGCGTCGTGTCGACCGTCGTGAGCGGGTTGCTCGTGTGGACGCTGTTCCTGTCCGATCCGGCCGCCTATCCTGCGCCGCTGCCCGAGCGGCTCGTGCAGCTCGGTACCTTCATGCTCGTCGGTGCGCTGGTGTGTGCGATCGCGTCGATGTTGCGACACACGCGGGTCACGAACGATCGCGTGCGCCGGCGCGAGGCCGCCGCGCGCCGGCAGCTCGAAGCCGTGCTGCGCGCGCTGCCGCACGGCGTGGTCGCGACCGATACGAAAGGGCGGTTGACCTACATCAACGCGGCGGCGGCCGAACTTGCCGGCTGCCGGCCGGACGACGCGACGGGTCGGCCCGTGCGCGACGTGCTGCGGATCGTCGATCACGAGGGGCGTCGCGTGCAGACGACGCCCCTCGATCGCGCGCTCGGGGGGGCGGATGCCGTGTCCGACCGGCACTGGCTGCAGCCGGGCGGCGCAGGCGACCCGGTACCGATCGTCGAGGTGGCGTCGCCGCTCGGCGATGCGGACGGCAACGTCGACGGCGCGGTGCTGCTGCTGCGCGATGCCGGTGCGGACCGCGCGCGCGCCGACGCGTCGCGGTTGCAGCATGCGGTCGTCGACGCGTCGCCGGACGCGATCGTCGGCATCGACGCGAGCGGGCGCATTGCCAGCTGGAATCCGGCCGCGCAGCGGATCTTCGGTTATGACGAGGCGGACGCGCGCGGTCGCATGTTCGACACGCTGATCGCGATGCGCTGGCTGCGGCTCAATCCGCTGGCCGATTCGTTCGACGCGATGCGCGAACCGGTCGGGCCGCTCGAGCTGCTGTGCGTGCGGCGCGACGGCCGGCGTTTTCGCGCGACCGTGTCGGCGTGCCCGGTACGCGGCGACGCGCGCGAATGCGTCGCGCTGTCGCTGACGCTGCGCGAAACCGGCGCGCAGCGCCGTCGCGACCTCCGCGCGCAGCGCTCGCTGCAGGGCGCGCGCGATGCGCGCGACCAGGCGGCCATGTCGAACCGGCTGAAGGACGAACTGCTGGCGACGGTATCGCATGAACTGCGCACGCCGCTGAACGTGATCTACGGCTGGATCGAGGTGCTGCGCAATTCCGCCGACCACGCGCTGCAGCATCAGGCGGTCGACGCGATCGACCGCAGCGCGCGCTCGCTCACGCGGATGGTCGGCGACATTCTCGATGCGTCGTCGCTCGCGACCGGCAAGCTGCGGCTCGACACGACGCCGGTCGACCTCGTGCGGCTATTCTCCGATTCGGTCGGCACGTTCCAGACGGCCGCGTCGTCGGCCGGCATCGTGCTCGAATTCGATTGCGACGCCGCGTCGTGCATCGTGTCGGGCGATGCCGAGCGCCTGCGGCAGATGCTGTCGAACCTCATTTCGAATGCGCTGAAATTCACGCCAAGCGGCGGCAGCGTGACGGTCCGGCTCGCGCGCGACAACACGCGTGCGGTATTGACCGTGGTCGATACCGGGCAGGGCGTCACGCCGGAGTTCGTCCCGTACGTATTCGACATGTTCCGTCGCGCGGACGATTCGCCCGCGTCGTCGCGGCGCGGGCTTGGTCTCGGCCTGTCGATCGTGCGGCATATCGCCGAACTGCACGGCGGCCGCGTGACCGTCGCGAGCGCGGGCCGCAATCGCGGTACGACCTTCACGGTGACGCTGCCGGCCGGCTGGCAGCCGGCCGGCGCGATGGCGTGGGGCGTCGCGCCGGCGGGCAGCAGTCTCCGCACGCCGCTCGCGCTCGATGCGCAGCGTATCCTGATCGTCGACGACGATGCGACGACGCGCGCGAGCCTCACGGCCGCGCTGACCACCTTCGGCGCGGCCGTCGCGATCGCGTCGTCGGGCCGCGAAGCGCTCGCGGTGGTCGCCGACATGCGGCCGACCGTCGTGCTGTCCGATCTCGCGATGCCCGACGGCGACGGCTTCTGGCTGCTCGACGCGCTGCGGCGCGGGTCGGTGAACGGTAACGGCGGTCAACCCGACATGTGCGTGCTCGCCGTCACCGCGCATGCGGGGCTCGCCGACGAGCGCCGCGCGCTGGAAGCAGGGTTCGACGGCTATCTGTGCAAGCCGGTCGACGTGCGCGAACTGGCGCACAAGATCGCGAACGTGACGAAGCGGGACGGCTGACGCGCCGGCCGCGGAGGCGCGACGTCGCGTGTGCCGGCCGGTTCCGCGTATGAACCGGCGCGCGCAGGCGCCGGATGAAATACCGTGCCGTGCGCGCGGGTCCATTCGCCAGCGGCGCCGCATCCATGCGCGGCACCCGCCGGAATCCCTGAAGATCGAAACCGCGCGGCACGCATCTCGATGTGCGTCTTGTCGGCGCGATAGTGCGCGATCAGGTCGAGCGCGTTCTGCGGACATTCGGCAATCAGGTGGTCGGAGCGTCGAGCGAACGTGTGCTCGATCGCGAAGCGTGCGTCCGGGAATCCGTCGGCCGCGCCCTGGCGCAGGCGCCGCCCGCCGCCCAGCGCATGTGACGAACGGCATGCCGAGCCGCCACTTCACGCGCAGCGCGGCGTCACCCGACATGAAGAAGTTCGTGTGCATCGCGTCGACCCGGTCGGGCTCGCGCCGCACGCGCGCGATCATGGCGTCCATGCACGCAACCGTGTACGGCAACAGCGGTTCCTTCAGCACGTCGGCCGGCGGCCTCGGCCGCCCGTAGGTCCTGCGCACGCGCGTGCCGATCGGCACGACTTCCGGTAGGTGCGGATCGTCGCAACGGGTGTCGATGTCGACGTCGAGCCCGCGCTCGGCCAGTTGCTTCGCGACATAGATGTTCTGTCCGCCCACGTCGACACACCGATCACCCCCATCAGCGATGCAGGTTCACTGATCGACGTGATTCTTTGCGCGGCATTGCTCCCGGTATCGAGGCCGCGCAGACGGGCCAGCGTTGCCGCTCGTTCGGCAAACGGCATGCCCGGCGCGTTGCCGGAAAAGTCGCTTCCCGGTATGCCGAAAAAATTACAACGCGTTGGATGAAAGGACGTCCGATCGCGGTTTGCCGCGTGCACGTGTCGCCTGCGCGACGGCACGCGACTTGCGCGACGGATACGCATCCGCCGGCGAGGTCGGCCTGACGAAAGGAGGTCACGATGAAGTCATTCCCGCTGCAAGCCCGCTCTCCTCGAGACCGTCGTCGGCGCGCGATGCGTGCCGGCATGGCGGTCGCCATCGTCGCAGCCACGGGCTGCGCTGTGATCGCGCCGAACGCGAGCGCGGCAGGCGACGGCACCGCCGCCTCGTCGTCGCATTCGAGCACGGGCACGAAGATTCGCGACGCGACGATCACGACCAAGGCGAAAGCCGAACTCGTCGGCACGAGCGGCCTGTCGGCCGGCGACATCCACGTGAAGACGCGGCACGGCACGGTGACGCTCAACGGCAGCGTGCCGGACGAGCAGCAACGCACGCAGGCCGTGAGCGTCGTGAAGCAGGTCGACGGCGTGCAGGGCGTGCGCGATCAATTGACCATCCGGCCCAAGTAACGGGCGCCGCGCCCAGGGAGTCCAGTGATGAACTGCATGCTCAAACCGATCGGCGAACAGACGATCGTGATCACCGGCGCGACGAGCGGCATCGGCCTCGTCACCGCGCGCAAGGCGGCACGGCGCGGCGCGAAGCTCGTGCTGTTCGCGCGCAACGAGGACGCGTTGAACACGCTGTGCGAGGAAATCCGCCAGCACGGCGGCCTGGCGGTGCCGGTCGCCGGCGACGTCGGCAACGTCGAGGATCTGCAGCGCGCGGCCGCGCAAGCGGCCGACACCTACGGCGGCTTCGACACGTGGGTCAACAACGCGGGCGTGTCGATCTTCGGCACGGCGGCCGCGGTGCCGCTCGAGGACCAGCGGCGGCTGTTCGACACCAACTACTGGGGCGTCGTGCACGGCTCGCTCGTCGCGGCCGATCATTTCCGGCGCAAGCGCGATTTCCACGGCGGCGCGATCATCAACATGGGCAGCGAGGCATCCGACGCGCCGGTGCCGCTGCAGAGCGCGTACGTCGCATCGAAGCATGCGGTGAAGGGTTTCACCGATTCGCTGCGGCTCGAGATGGAGTCGGACCGTCTGCCGGTGTCGATCACGCTGATCAAGCCGGCCGCGATCGACACGATGTTCGTGATGCACGCGAAGAACTACATGAACGTCGAGGCGAAGCTGCCGCCGCCGATCTACGACCCCGATCTCGTCGCCGACGCGATCCTGTTCGCGGCCGCGCACCCGCGCCGCACGCTGTTCGTCGGCGGTGCCGCGAAATTCACGTCGGCGAGCGCGTATCACGCGCCGCGCCTGTTCGATCGCGTGGCGGCCACGCTGTTCTCGCGCGGCCAGCGCACGGTGCGGCCGGCACGGCCGCGCGACGACAACGCGCTGTACGAGTCGCGCCACGCGCTGCACGAGCGCGAAGGGATGGACGGCCCGGTGCTGCGCGGCTGCGCGTACAACGCGGTGGTGCAGCGGCCGAAGGTGGCCGGCGCGGTCGCGCTGGGCGCGGCGGCGCTCGTGTTCGCCGCGCTGGCGCGTTCGCGCCGGACATCCACGTGATTTCATTCATTTGCAAAGGAGTTCGACATGACATCCCGACAACACACGGGCCACGAATACAGCCATTCGCGCGCGCACGAAGGCGAGCGCGTGCAGCAGGACCACGACAAGGGCGGCCACCAGACTGGGCACGGCAAGGCGCCGAGCCCGGTCGACGTGCAGAAGGCGCTGAAGGGCATGGACTATCCCGCGAGCAAGGCGGAAGTCGTCCAGTGCGCGGAACGTTCGCACGCGGACGCCGGTGTGCTCGACATGCTGCGCCGGATTCCCGATCGCGAGTACGCGACGCCGGCATCGGTATCGAAGGAACTCGGGCGGCTGATGTAAGTGCCGCCGCGTCGCGCCGCGCGGGTTGCCGCGCGCGGCGCCTGACCCGTCACGAGGAGGACGAGCATGGCGATGATCGTCGCAGGCCGCTTCACGACGTTCGATGAAGCGGAAGGTGGGGCGCGCCACCTTTACGAGCGCGCGTTCGGCCCGGACGACGTATCGATCTTCTTTCTGAATCCGGGCGGCCAGCATGCGCGCTTTCCGATCGGCGGCGACGTGTATGCCGATACGGCGGCGAAGCCGGGCGGCCGCGGCGCGATGATCGGTGCGATGCGCGGGTTGCTGATCGGCGCCGTCGCGGGGCTGGTCGTCTACGCGGTCGGCGTGCGCTACTGGTTCGTGCCCGCGGCCGGCGCGCTGGCCGGCGCGTATCTCGGCGCGTTCGGCGGTGCGCTCGGCCGGATGCGCGGCGAGCCGGCCGAAGGCAAGGGCACGCTCGCGCGGAGCGAAACGGGCGTGATTCTCGCCGCACGCGTGACGCCCGACACGGCGAGCACGGCCGAAGACGTGCTGCGCGCGACCGGCGCGCATTCGATCGAGCGCGTCGAAGGCGACTGGCAGGACGGTGAATGGCGCGATTTCGACCCGGTGCGCCGGCCGGACGAACCCGCGTCGGGCGGCCCGCGCTGAGTACGCGCTTTCCTGCATGCGCTTGCAACGCCGACCGGGAAAACGCGGCAGCAGCGCCGTGCGCCTGCGGGTCGCGCGCGGCATGCCGCTTGCGCAACAGGAACGGCACCCGTTCAAGGAGGAACCGATGACTACCGCACAGACGCCCCCGCCCCAGCAGCAACGCCATCAACCGGGCACCGAGCGCGACATGCATCCGCAGCCGCGCGACGACGCGGCCGATTACATCGGCAGCGGCAAGCTGGCCGGTAAGGTCGCGCTCGTGACGGGCGGCGACAGCGGGATCGGCCGCGCGGTCGCGGTTGGTTTCGCGAAGGAAGGCGCGGATGTCGCGATCGTTTATCTGAAGGAGTCCGACGATGCGGCGCACACGAAGCGGCTGGTCGAGCAGGCCGGCCGGCGTTGCGAGGCGATCGCGTGCGACGTCGGCGAGCGCCGGCAGGCACGCGACGCGGTGGCGCGCACGGTCGAGCGGCTCGGCCGGCTCGACGTGCTCGTCAACAACGCGGGCGAGCAGCATCCGCAACCGGGCATCGAGGACGTGACCGAGGAACAGCTCGAACGCACCTTCCGCACGAACGTGTACGGCATGTTCTTCTGCACGCAGGCCGCGCTGCCGCATATGCAGCATGGCGGGCGGATCGTCAACACGGCGTCGGTGACGGCCTATCATGGCAGCCCGAGGCTGCCCGATTACTCGGCGACCAAGGGTGCGATCGTCGCGTTCACGCGTTCGCTGGCGATCGAGCTGGCCGAACGCGACATCCGCGTCAACGCAGTTGCGCCGGGGCCGATCTGGACGCCGCTGATCCCGTCAACCTTCACCGCCGACCAGGTCGCGAAGTTTGGCTCGAACGTGCCGCTCAAGCGGCCCGGGCAGCCGGACGAACTGATCGACTGCTACGTACTGCTCGCGTCGGACGGCGCGAGCTACATGACGGGGCAGACGCTGCACCCGAACGGCGGCTCGATCGTCGGTGGCTGACGGCCGCCGGCGGCTTCCACGCAAGCACTAGGAGAAAGCAGATGAGACATCCGGACTGGACGATCGCGATGCTCGCCGCAGGCGCGCTCGCCGTGTCGGGGCTCGCCCGCGCGCAGGCGCCGAGCGAGCCGCCCGCTTCGAATTCGCACGTGCCGGGCGGCGTGATCAATCCGTCGTCGGGCGCGGGCGATGCGCGGATCGCGAAGGCGCCGCAAGGCGGCGACGCGGAATTCATCGACAAGGCCGCGCTCGCCGGCAAGGCCGAGGTGCAGGCGAGCCAGCTCGCGCTGAAGCAGGCGCAGTCGCCGGACGTGCGCGCATTCGCGAAGCGGATGGTGAGCGATCACGGCAAGGCGAATGCACGGCTCACCGAGCTTGCCGCGCGCAAGGGCATGAAGCCGCAGGTCGAACAGATTTCGGACCCCGACGTCGAGGCGCTGCGCGGCAAGAACGGCCGAGACTTCGACGTCGCTTATGTCGCGGCGGTCGGCCCCGACGCGCACCGCAAGGCGGTCGCCTTGTTCGAAAGCGAGGCGCGCGACGGCAGGGATCCGCAGTTGCGCGAATTCGCGAGCGCCACGCTGCCGACGCTCCGGCATCACCTGAGCATGGCGCAGGCGCTCGAACGCAAGGTGGGCGCGCGATAACGCGTGCCCGTTCAACCCCGGGCCGCATGCGCGGCCCGTTTTTTCCGGAGAGAGAGTCATGGCCCATCGGCAACCGAAACACGAAGGCATCCGCGAATTACTCTGTCAGGCCTACGAAACCGAGCTTGGCGGCGCGAAGATCTACGAGGCCGCGCTGCAGTGCGCGACCGACGACGATCTGCACAAGGAGTGGGAGAAGTACCATCGCGAGACGTTGCATCACCAGGAGGTGCTGCGCAAGGTGTTCGAGACGTTCGGCATGGACCTCGACGCGCAGTCGCCCGGACGCAGCGCGGTCGCGGCCACCGGCCAGTCGCTGGTCCACGTGATCGAGCAGGCGCAGAAGCACGCCGATCCTGCCGTCGCGCAGGTCGTCGCGGCGGAATGCGTGGTGCTCGCCGAAACCAAGGACCACCTGAACTGGGAGCTGATCGGCTACGCGGCCGACCAGTTGTCGGGCGATGCGGCGAAGACGCTGAAGGACGCGCACGACGAGGTCGAGGCCGACGAGGATCACCACCTGTATCACACGCGCGGCTGGGCGCGCGAGATGTGGATCGAGTCGATGGGCTTCAAGGCCGTGCTGCCGCCGCCGGAGGAAGTGAAGAAGGTCGAATCGGCGGCCGAGGCGGCGCGCGCCGAACGCTCGCGCGGCAAGATGATGTGACGCGCGATGCGGAGCGGGCAGCCGTTCGCGCGGCTGCCCGGTTGCCGACGCAACCGTCTCGTGACGCTCAGGTGAGCAGGTCGACGATCATCGTGGCCACGGCCGCGGCCATCAACGCGACCGCGAGCCAGCCGAACGCTTGCGCTGCCGGACCGCTCCCGGGCTGCCCGGCAGCGTCGCGCTGCCTTGCGAGCAGCATCACGAGCACGAGCATCGGCACCGCCGCGACGCCGTTGAGCACGGCGCTCCAGTACAGCGCCCGGATCGGATCGATCGGGCCGACGCAGATCGCGATGCCGACGATCACACATAGCACCAGTACCGCGTAGAACGCGGGCGCGCGCCGCACGGGTTCGTTCAGCCCTTCGCGAAACCGCCAGGCTTCCGCGCAGCCGTACGCGGCGCTGCCGGCGAACGCCGGAATCGCGAGCAGCCCGCAGCCGACGATGCCGAACGCGAACACGACGAACGCGGCTTCGCCGGCGATCGGCCGCAGCGCCTCGGCCGCTTGCGCGGTGGTGCCGATATCGTGCCGGCCGTGCGCGAAGAACACGGCCGCACCGATCACCATGATGCAGAACGACACCGCATTGGTGACGATCATGCCCGTCCACGTGTCGAGCGTGACGCGCCGCTCGGTGCCGGCCTGCGTATCGGTCTGCGTGCCGGTCCCCTCGTCGCGCTGTTCGGCCGCGGTTTCCTCGACTTCGAGCGCGGCCTGCCACACGAACAGGTACGGGCTCAGCGTCGTGCCGAGCACGGCGACCGCGGTCGTCGCATACGCGTGCGTGAACGCGATCTGCGGCAGCACGAGCGCATGCAGCACGCCGCGCCAGTCGACATGAACGAAGCCGAGTTCGAGCACGTACGCGATCAGCCCGAGCGTCATCCATTTCAGCCAGAGCGCATAGCGTTCGTACGACAGCATCACCTGCAGCGCGAGCGAGGCGATTCCGTAGAGCGGCGCATACCAGTAGCCGCGGCCGCCGGCGACGAGCGCCGTCGCGTCACCCATCGCCGCGAGATCGGCGCCGACGTTCACGACGTTGACCACCGCGACCATCACGATCAGCGCCTTCGCGAGACGGTCGGAGAAGTGCGTGCGAATGCCGGCGACGAGGCCTTCGCGGTTGCGGCGTCCGACGAAGGCCGCCGCGAGCTGCACGGCGACCATCATCGGCAGCGTGACGACGATCATCCAAAGCATGTTGAAACCGAACTGGCTGCCGGCCTGCGCGTAGACCGCGATGTTGCTCGGATCGGCATCGGATGCGCCCGCGAGCAGTCCTGGGCCGAGCCGCTTGTACCAGGGTTTCGCCGTGGCGGCGGCGGGCGAGGTCACGGCCGCCGGCCCTGCGCCTGGGTCCGGCGCACTCATCCGGCGTTGCGGTGCGCGCCGCGCGTGCCGCCGCGGCGTGCGTCGCGCGCGAGGTCCGATGCGGTGCGCAGCGCGTCGACGAGCGTCCGGTATGCGTGCTCGCGCGAATCGGCGCCGCGCGTGCGCAGCACGTACGACGGATGATAGGTCGCGACGACGAGCTGCCCGCCGGCGGTACGCACCGGCGCGCGCGTGCGCTCGAGCGTCGCGTCGTGGTCCTGCAGCACCGCGCGCAGCGCCGTGGCGCCGAGCGCGACGACCACCCGCGGGCGCACCGCATCGAGTTCGCGTTCGAGCCAGTAGCGGCACGCGGCCACCTCCCGCTGCGCGGGCGTCTTGTGCAGCCGCCGCTTGCCGCGCGGTTCCCATTTGAAGTGCTTGACCGCGTTGGTCAGGTACACGTGCGTGCGTTCGATCCCGGCTTCGTCGAGCGCGCGGTCGAGCAGGCGGCCGGCCTCGCCGACGAACGGCAGGCCCGCGCGGTCTTCCTGGTCGCCCGGCTGCTCGCCGACCAGCATGATCGACGCGTCGCGCGGTCCCGCGCCGGGTACCGGCTGCGTCGCGTGTTCCCACAGCGCACAGCGGCGGCACGCGTCGAGCGTCGGCGGCGCGTCGTCTTCGGCGGACGACGGTGTTGAGCGGCCCGGCGGCTGGCGGGTCATGCGGCGCGCCCCGCGCGGGTCGACGCCGGATCGCGCCGCCATCGAGGGGAACGGTCTGGCGCTCGGCCCGTCGCCCGCGCAGCGGGGTGCAGACCGGACGGAGAAAGCCGCATCGCTCGCATCAAGGACTCCCGTGTCGACGATGCGAACGACGCAGCAACCGGCATGCCGCGTGCGGTCGTGACGGGTGCGCGGCTTGCGTGGCCGTCCGGTCCAACGACAGGAGAAACGCGATGCAACCCGATCCCGGCGACGATCCGGCCGCCGCCGACGTGCTGCTGTGGCGCGCGCCCGACAGCGTGCCGCGCCGCCCGCGCCGCGTGCTGGTCGTCGACGACTATCGCGACGCGGCCGACGCGTTGCGCCTGCTGCTCGAGACGCGCGGCTTCAAATGCCGCATCGCCGACGATCCGTTCGCCGTGTGCGACGTCGCACGCGACTGGCAACCGTTCGCGGTGCTGCTCGACATCGCGATGCCGGGCCTCGACGGGCTGCAGCTCGCGACGCGGCTGCGCGCCGATCCGCGCACGGCCGACATGCTGCTCGTCGCGTGCAGCGGGTTCGCGTCGCGACGCGATTGCGAGGAGGCGAAGGCCGCGGGTTTCGACGCGCATTGCGCGAAACCGCTGACGCCGCACCGGTTGCTGGGCTATCTGGAATCGGCGAGCGGCGCTGGCGGTGGCGCTGCGAGCCCCGACGAGGACGTTACACGGCGCTTGTAAAAAGGCGGTCGGATCGCCTGCCGCATGCAGCCGGACAGGGCGCCAGGCGGCGCTCGACGGGTTCGGCATCACATGGGTCGAGGACGTCGGCCGAGGCTGCCGCGCGTTCACGCGTGCGTCCGGCGCGGCCGCGGCCCGCACGAAAACGCCCCGCGCGGGGCGGGGCGTGTCGCAAGCGGATACGCCGGCGAACCGGCGCCGCATCGTTGCGATCAGTGACGGCCGCGCGTGCGCGGATCGTCCAGTTCCTCGGTCGGGTCGGTCAGCCCGAGTTCGTCGCCGGCGCTCCAGTACGGCGCGCTGCCGTAGAACTCGTGCAGCGGCTCGGCCCATTGCGGGTCGGCCATCGCCGGCCAGTGGTCCTTGTCGAACCCCGGCGCGTTGCGGATCCGCTCGGACGATACCGACAGCAGGAAGCACTTGCGCTCGGTGTCGAGCGTGAGCGCGCTCCACGGAATCGCGTGCAGCTTGTCGCCGATGCCGAGGATGCCGCCGCTCGACAGCACCGCGTAGGCGATCCGGCCCGAGCGCACGTCGAGCATGATGTCCTTGATCTTGCCGACGTCGTCGCCGTCGGTCGTATAGACCTTGTTGCCTTCCAGCGTATCGGCCGCCATCACGTCGGGGCCGGGGCCGGCCGCGGTCGCGGCGCCCTTGCCGATGATGCGGGTCTGACCTTGATCGGAAGTCTGCATGGTTTCCTCCAGGCTGCGTGGGGCGCGACCGTGCCCGGGGCGGGCCCTGCGGGTCGCGCGGGTTGTCGGGACGGGCGAGGATCGCGCCGTCACGTCTGCTTCGGTTGCGACACGCTTTCGAGTGTGTTCGCGACGTCGTCGCGCTCGGGGCTCGCGGAGCGCGTCGCGATGTCCGCGAGCGACAGCATGCCGACCAGCCGCTTGTCGTGATCGACGACGGGCAGGCGGCGCAGTTGCGCGTCGGCCATGTAGTGCTGGATCTCCTCCAGCGAATCGTCGTCGAAGCACCATTCGATCGGGCCGGACGCGACCTCGTGGATTCGTGTCTCCGGCGGCTTGCCGGCCGAGATCGCGCGCACCGCCAGATCGCGGTCCGTCACCATCCCGATCAGCCGGTTGTTGTCGCATACGGGCAGCGCGCCGATGTCGTAGCGCTCCATCAGTTGCGCGGCATGACGGATCGAATCGGTCGGCGCGATGCGCACGACGTCCTGCGACATGATTTCGTTGACGCGATGCATGAAGTCCTCCTTGCGGGTGGGTACGGTGTGTTGGTCATCCGAACCAGCAAGCCGCGTGCCGCACGGCGCGCGCGGCCGCTCACGTGTCGCCGCGTTCGCGCTTGTCCTGCCGCGGCGCGTCGTCGTGCGTGCCGGGCGGCGTGTCGGGTTCGATACGCGTGACGCCGCCGGTCGCCGGCGGGTCGCTCGCCGGAAAGGTGTCCTCGAGCTGTTTGTCGATATGGCGTTCCGAGTGGCGAGTGTGCGTGCGGTCCTGGTGTTTCAGCGGCGGCGACGGGTCGTCGTGCCGCTCGTGGGCCGGCGCGTCGTGGCCGGACCGGGTCGAATCCTTCATCGCGAGGCTCCGTATCGGTGACGATGACGCGGATCTTCCCGCAACGGACGTTCCCGGCGCGCGCGAGGCACGCGACTTGCCGCGTGAACGGCGACGACGAACACGACACGACGACGATGCGCGGCGCAACCGGTGCCTGCCGTGCGCGTGTCCAGCGGGAGGCACGATGACGATTCCGAAACGACGACCTGGCGTGCGCTACGAGGTCAACGTATGCGGCGGCGCATTCGATTCGGTGAAGCACCATTTCAACGAATGGAAGCATGAACCGCTGATCTACCGGCCCGAGCGCCGGATGTTCGAAGGCAAGGCCGACGTGCGGCCGCTCGGCGACGAGACATTCGGCGCGACCGAGCCCGCGCGCTTCGCGCTGCAGCGCGCGTGCGAGCCGTCGGACCCGTATGCGCTCGCGGCACGCGTGACGGACGACGGCCGCGAGCTGTGGCTCGTGATGGCCGCGTATGACGCGTAGCGTGGCGCTTGCAAGTTTTGCAGTGGACGGTGTAGCGAAGGCACGGCGTGTCGGGGGGAGCCGCTCGCATGCGCGTTCATGCCGGTCCGCGGGCGACGCGCGCGACGGCATGCGCATTGCGCGACCGCTGTACCCGAATGCGGCCGCTATCCGCAGTACGGTCCGAACCCGCAACGATGGAATGCCGATGAAACACGATCCCGTGCAGTGGCTGCAGCGACCCGAGCCGCCGATTCCCGACATCGAGCCCGACCCCGAACCGCCCGATCCGGACGACGTGCCGCCCGACATGCCGGAACCGCACCGTCAGCCCGCGGGCGACCCGCCCGGGACCGCGCCGCCGGAACGCGACCCGCCGTCGCGCGAGCCGCCGGTGCGTGCTTGGGCGGTGAGCAGGGTGCGACGAACCCATCGGGAGGCACCGCGATGAGCCTCCGCGTGAAACCCGGCATGCTGCGCGAGATCGCCGAGACGCTCGGCCGCCATTTCGAGGCGCGCGCGCTGCCATTCCATGTCGAGGAACAGCCGGCGGGCGCGTTGCATATCGGCTTCCGGGTCGACGGCCATCCGGCATCGTTGACCGTGACGTTCGACGCGCACGCATTCGCGGCGCTCGAACAGGCCGGCATCGGGCGGCAGCGCGGCACGCTCATGCGGGTCGCGGCCGAATTCGACGCGATGATGGCGCGCCGCGCACCGACCGCCTATGCGGGCGATTTCCATTTCAACCGGCTTTGAGCCGCCGATCCGAGGGAGGATTTCGATGAACACGATCCAGACGATCCGCGCGGGCGCCTGTGCGTTCGCCGCCGTGTGCGCGCTGGGCGCCTGCACGCAGCCGACAAACGGCCCCTACGGCGCCCATGCGGCGCCGCCCGCGCCGCCGGACGGCCGCGGCGCGCAATCGACCACGACGATGCCGGACGCGAATACGCGCTACGACACGCGTCCGTCGCCGGGCAACATGATGCCGCAAGGCGCGGCCGGCGGCGAACCGGCCGACGTGCCGCCGCCGGGACCGAACGGCGCGCAGGGCGACCAGCCGTTGCCGGGCACGCCGCCGCCGATGCAGTACTGAACCGGCGACGCATGACGTGAGGCAGGGGGCGGCATGAGCGAAATGCGTGCCCCAAACTTGCCGCCGGCTTGTAAAAAAGCGGCCCCGAGCGGCGGCGACCCGGGGTAGGAACCCGCGAGAGCCGCGGCGCAACGCGCTTTGCCGGATTGGCACGAAAGCTGCATGAATCCTGGACACGATTGAACACGAACCGAACCGTCAGGAGGCTTTCGATGCCCGTCTCGCTTGCGCTGCAGATGCGACAGCATCTCGCACTTACGCCGAGGCTTCAGCAGTCGCTGCGGCTGCTGCAGTTGTCCTCGCTCGAATTTCAACAGGAACTGCGGCAGGCGCTCGACATGAATCCGTTTCTCGAAGACGGACAAGGCGACGATGAACCTGCCGCCGATCCGGCGGCGCAGCCGGCCGAAACGGCCGCGCCCGACCCGGCGCCCGAACCCGACGAAGGGCGCCCGCCGGACGGTGAGGTGCCCTTTACGGCCGCGCCCGCGCCGCGCGGCACCAGCCACCAGGGCGACGACGGGGGCGGCCTGTCGCCCGGCGAATGGATCGCCGCCGAGCCGTCGCTGCATCAGCAACTGCACGACGCGCTGCGGCTCTATCCGTTGAACAGGCGCGATCGCGAGGCCGCACGCATGGTGATCGACGCGCTCGACGACGACGGTTACCTGCGCCAGGAGCTGGCCGAGCTGCTGGCCGCGGCCGATCCCGCGCTGCTATTGTCCGAACAGGATCTCGCGATCGCGCTGCGGCTCGTGCAGATGCTCGACCGCCCGGGGATTGCCGCGCGTTCGCTGTCCGAATGCCTCGTGCTGCAGCTCGATGCGATTCCGGCCGGCACGCCGGCCCTGGCGGAAGCAAAAGCGATCGCGCGCGAGCATCTCGAGCGGCTCGCCCGCCGCGAGACGGCCGAAATCCAGCGGCGCCTGGGCTGCAATCAGGAGACGCTGCACGCGGCATGCGCACTGGTGCGCGGGCTCGATCCGCGCCCCGGCAATCACTACGGCAGCACGCGCGGCGACTACGTGGTGCCCGACGTGATCGTGCGTCAGGTGCGCGACGAGTGGATCGTGACGATCAACCCGGCCGTGCTGCCGCGCGCGCGCCTGCACGAGCGTTACGCGACGCTGTTCGCGCAGTCGAGCGGCGAACGCGATTCGCCGCTCGGCCAGCAGCTGCAGGAAGCGCGCTGGCTGATCCGCAACGTGCAGAAGCGTTTCGACACGATCCAGCGCGTCGGCGAATGCATCGTCGCGCGCCAGCGCGATTTCTTCCGCTACGGCGAGATCGCGATGAAGCCGCTCGTGCTGCGCGACATCGCCGAGGAACTCGACCTGCACGAATCGACCGTGTCGCGGGCGACGGGCAACAAGTACATGGCCACGCCGCACGGCACGTTCGAATTCAAGCATTTCTTCCCGCGCAAGCTCGAGGCGGCCGGCCGCGGCGTGTGTTCGGCATCGGCGGCGAAGGTGCTGATCCGCGACATGATCGCGGCCGAGCGGCGCACCGATCCGCTGTCCGACGTCGCGCTCGCGGCGTACCTCGCGGGGCGCGGCATTCTTCTTGCGCGTCGCACGGTGACGAAGTATCGCCAGGCGATGAAGATTCAGCCGGCCGACCTGCGGCGTCGCGATGCCGCGTGACGGCTTGCCTGACGAATCCACCGCGCGAGGCTGCCCGTCGTAGCGGCCCGCGCACTCACGACAGGAGCGCAACCATGCCAGCAAAATCCCAGGCCCAGCAGCGTGCCGCGGGCGCCGCGCTGTCCGCCAAGCGCGGCGAAACGAAAATGAAGGATCTCAAGCCGCCGTCGAAGTCGATGGCCAAATCGATGAGCGAGAAAGAGCTCGAGAAAATGGCTTCCACGCCCGTGCGCGGCAAACCGAAACACAAGCACGATGCGTGACCGACGACGACGTTTGGTGACGACCGCTGTCCTTCAGGAGGGTTCCATGCTTCGATACGCCATCATCTTCTTCATTATCGCGATCGTCGCGGCCGTGTTCGGCTTCGGCGGCATCGCGGCCGGCGCGGCCGAGATCGCGAAGATCCTGTTCTACATCTTCGTCGTGATCTTCCTGGTCACGCTGCTGCTGGGTGTCGTGCGACGATGAGCGATGCGCCCGACCGGTCGCAGCGCGTGGCCGAACTCGAACACGCGCTCGCGATCGGATTTCCGTCGCAGTCGACCGTCGTCGTGCAGGCGGACGACGCGTCCGGCCGGCTGACGATCCACGTGTCGTGGGTGCGCGTGCCGTCCGACGAGGACGCGCGCGAATGGCGCTGCGCGGTCGACCTGCGGTTCGATCCGGACGTGATCGCGCGCTATGCGTCGCTCGATGCGGCCGACCGGCTGCGCGTGCGCACGCAGCTGTGCGATCGCGCGCGGCGCGCGGTGGACGAGTACAAGCCGCGCGTCGAGGATGCCGCGATCGAATGCAGCGTGGCGCTCGACGTGACACGCGCCGAATTCGACGCGGCGCTACGCGCGCCCTGACGCTTCGCGGCCGGTTCGCGGGTGCGGTTCCGCTCGCGCCGGCTTTCGCCGCTGTCCGCACGCGCGCGCCGTAGCGCGAGGGCGCGTGTCGCGGCGGCCTCACACATGCCACGAGGACTCTCGATGACCCATTCCCCCTCAGCCGGCAAGACCCCGCCGGCGCCGTCGCCCGACAGCGCGAAGTCGCGCCAGCTCGAAGAAAACCGTTCGCGGCCCGACCGCGAGGCGCTGCGCACCAACCAGGGCGTGCGGATCGCCGACAACCAGAACACGCTGCGCGGCGGCGCGCGCGGCCCGTCGCTGCTCGAAGACTTCATCATGCGCGAGAAGATCACGCACTTCGATCACGAGCGTATTCCGGAGCGCGTGGTGCACGCTCGCGGCTCGGCCGCGCACGGCGTGTTCCGCGTCTACGAGCCGATGGCCGACTACACGAAGGCCGCGTTCCTGCAGGATCCGGCCGCCGAGACGCCGGTATACGTGCGCTTCTCGACGGTGCAGGGGCCGCGCGGGTCGGCCGACACCGTGCGCGACGTGCGCGGCTTCGCGGTGAAGTTCTATACGGAGGAAGGCAACTACGACCTCGTCGGCAACAACATGCCGGTGTTCTTCATCCAGGACGCGATCAAGTTTCCCGACTTCGTGCATGCGGTGAAGCCCGAGGCGCCGAACGAGATGCCGACCGGCGCATCCGCGCACGACACGTTTTGGGATTTCGTGTCGCTGGTGCCGGAAGCCACCCACATGGTGCTGTGGCTGATGTCTGACCGAGCGCTGCCCGCGAGCTTTCGCGCGATGGACGGCTTCGGCGTGCACACGTTCCGCTTCGTGAACGCGGCCGGCGACGTGCGCTTCGTGAAGTTCCACTGGCGCCCCGTGAGCGGCGCGTATTCGCTGCTGTGGGACGAAGCGCAGCGGATTGCCGGCCACGACCCGGATTTCAACCGGCGCGACCTGTGGACGGCGATCGAGCGCGGCGACTATCCGGAGTTCGAGCTCGGCGTGCAGATGATCGATCCGGCCGATGCGGACCAGTTCGACTTCGATCTGCTCGACCCGACCAAGCTGGTGCCCGAAGAGCGCGTGCCGGTGCGGCCGATCGGCCGGATGACGCTGAACCGCAATCCCGACAACTTCTTCGCGGAAACCGAGCAGGTCGCGTTTCACCCGGGCCACGTGGTGCCGGGCATCGACTTCACGAACGACCCGCTGTTGCAGGGGCGCCTGTTCTCGTACACCGATACGCAACTGAGCCGGCTCGGCGGCCCGAATTTCCACGAGATTCCGATCAACCGTCCGGTGTGCCCGTTCGCGAACAACCAGCGCGACGCGATGCACCGGCAGACGATCAACGTCGGGCAGGCGTCGTACGAGCCGAATTCGACGAGCGGCGGCTGGCCGCGCGAGACGCCGCCCGCGCCGTCCGGCGGCGGCTTCGAGACCGTGCACGAGCCGCTCGAGGGCGAGAAGGTGCGCGTGCGCAGCGAATCGTTCGCCGATCATTTCTCGCAGGCCGCGCTGTTCTACCAGAGCATGACCGGGATCGAGCAGCGGCACATCCGCGACGCGTACTGCTTCGAGCTGGGCAAGGTGACGCAGCCGCGGATTCGCGAGCGGGTGGTCAACGACATCATCGCGCGCTTCGATGGCGGGCTCGCCGCGCAGGTCGCGGAACGGCTCGGGCTGCCCGCGCCGCACGCGGCCGCGACGCCGGCCGTCGCGCAGCGCTCGCCGGCACTGAGCCTGATCGGCCGCGCGAAGCCGGGCGTCCGCTCGCGCAAGATCGCGCTGATCGCGACGCCGGGTACGAGCCCGGCGCTCGTCGAGCAGGTGCGCGACACGCTGCAGGCCGCGCACGCGGTGCCGACGATCGTCGCGCCGACGCTCGCGCCGATCGGCGGCATCGTGCCGGAGGCGACGCTGGCCGGCATGCCGTCGGTGATGTTCGACGCGGTATTCGTCTGCGGCGGCGACGACGATGGCGGCGATCTCGCGCACAGCGCCGACGCACGGCACTTCGTGCGCGAGGCGTTCAAGCACCTGAAGCCGATCGCGGCCGTCGGGTCGGGGCGGCAACTGCTGCGCACCGCGCACCTGCCGGACCCGGCCGAAGGCGTGTGCGTTGGGCAGGCCGTCGATCTCGACGCCGTCCTGAAGGCGCTGTCGGACCACCTCGGCCAGCATCGCGTCTGGGCGCGCGAGCAGCAGGCGGCCGCGTTGCCGGCCTAGCGCCGCCGCGCGATCATGGACGTCGTCGTCGCGCTGTTCGGACAGGGCCGGATGCTTGGCCCCGGCCAGATGGCGCTGCGCGCGATCGTCGTGTCCGCGATCGCGCTCGTGCTGATCCGCGTCGCCGGGCGGCGCGCGTTCGGCCAGCGTTCGCCGTTCGACTACGTGGTCGGGATCCTGCTCGGCGCGATCCTGAGCCGCGCGGTGGTCGGCGCGTCGCCGTTCGTGGCGACCGTCGCGGCGTCGTTCGCGATCGCGCTGCTGCATCGCGCGATCGGCTGGGCCTGCGTGCGCTCGCGCCGGCTCGAGCGGCTGCTGGTGGGCGTCGAGCGCGAGGTGTATCGCAACGGCCGCTTCGACGACGCGCAGATGCGTGCCGCGCTGCTCACGCCGACCGACATTCGCGAGAGCGTGCGGCAGGCGCTCGGCGCGAACGACCTGTCCGACGTCGATGCGGCGATCCTGGAGCGCAACGGCCACGTCAGCATCGTGCGGCGCAGCCGCCGCCGCAGGCCGTGACTTGCGCTGGCCCCCACACGCGGCAAGGAGGACATCGATGGCACGGATGATCTGGAAAGGCGCGATCAGCTTCGGGCTCGTTCACGTGCCCGTGCAGCTGTTCCCGGCCACGCGCACCGTGAAGCCGTCGTTCCGGCTGCTCGACAAGCGCTCGATGGACCCGGTCGGCTACCGGCAGATCAACAAGCGCACCGGCAAGGAAGTCACGCGCGAGGACATCGTGCGCGGCTACGAGTACGAGAAGGAGCGCTACGTCGTGCTGACCGACGACGAGATCCGCGCGGCGAACCCCGAATCGACGCAGACGGTCGACATCGTCACGTTCGTCGACGAGGACGCCGTGTCGTTCCTGTATCTCGACACGCCGTACTACCTCGTGCCGGACCGCAAGGGCGAGAAGGTCTATGCGCTGCTGCGCGACGCGCTGAAGGACAGCGGCAAGATCGGCATCGCGCACGTCGTGATGCGCGACCGCCAGCATCTCGGCGCGCTGATTCCGGTCGGGCCGCTGCTGGCGCTCGACACGCTGCGCTGGCAGGAGGAGCTGCGCCCGCTCGACGAACTGTCGGTGCCGGCCGACGACGCGAAACGTGCCGGCGTCAGCGCGCGCGAACTCGCGATGGCGAAGAAGCTGATCGAGGACATGTCCGGATCGTGGTCGCCCGACGCGTATCACGACACGTTCCGCGACGACATCCTCGAGCTGGTCGAGCGCAAGGTCCGCGCGGGCCGGATCGAGGAGATCGAGGACCGGCCCGCGCAGACGGGGCGCGCGGCGTCCAACGTCGTCGATCTGACCGAATTGCTCAAGCGCAGCCTGAAGGGTGGCGGGCGCGCGGGCGGTGGGGACGACGATGCGGATACTGAAGCATCGGCGCCTTCGCGTGCGGCCGGCGCGCGCCGCAAACCGGCGGCGAAAGCGCCCGCCAAAGGAGCGGCGAAGGCGCCCGCGAAACGTACGGCCGCGAAGCACGGCGCCACCGGTGCGCACTCGGCGAAGAAGGCCGCCGCGCGCCGCAAGCACGCCGCATGACGCCGCGTGAAGGAGGATGACGCGATGGCAGGCAAGCTCGATCCGTATCGCCGCAAACGCCGCTTCGACGCGAGCCCGGAACCCGAGGGCGCGCACGGGCGGCGGCGCGCTTCCGCCGATGCGAATACGCGCACGGGGCGCAACGCGCGACCGTCCGCGCGCGCGGCCAGGCCGCTGCGCTTCGTGATTCAGGAACACCACGCACGGCGCCTGCATTACGACTTCCGTCTCGAACTCGACGGCACGCTGAAGTCGTGGGCCGTGCCGAAGGGGCCGAGCGTCGACCCGTCGGTGAAGCGGCTGGCCGTGCACGTCGAGGATCATCCGCTCGAATACGCGTCGTTCGAAGGCGAGATTCCGGCCGGCCATTACGGCGCGGGTTCGGTCGTCGTCTGGGACGAAGGCACGTGGACGCCCGACGGCGGCGTCGCGCAGGCACGCGCCGGCTATCGTGCCGGCAAGCTGACGTTCCGGCTCGACGGCGCGAAGCTGCACGGCGGCTGGGCGCTCGTGCGCAGCGGGCGGCAGCAGGGCCGCCAGGCGCAATGGCTGTTGATCAAGGAACGCGACGACGACGCGCGCGACGCCGAGACGTTCGATGTCGTTGCCCAGCGGCCGGGCAGCGTGCATGACGGACACACGCGGGCCGCGCGCGATCCGGCACCGGCCGACGCGGCGCCTGCCGCGCGTGCATCGCGCCGCGCCCGGCGCAACGCGTCGGGCGTGCGCGGCGAGGCGCACGACGACGGGCTGGAAGAGCCGTCGCCCGACCTCGCTCAGGTAGAGGGCGCCGTGCGTGCGGCGTTGCCCGAGCGCGTCGCGCCGCAACTCGCGACGCTGGTCGATGCGCCGCCGGCGCACGGCGACTGGCGCTACGAGGTGAAATTCGACGGCTACCGGATCCTTGCGCGGATCGCGGGCCGCGGCGCGCGGCGGCACGTCACGCTGATGACGCGCGAAGGCCGCGACTGGACCGCGAAGCTGCGCTTGCAGCGCGATGCGCTCGCGGCGCTCGACGTCGACAACGCGTGGCTCGACGGCGAGGCCGTCGTGCTCCGCGACACCGGCCTGCCGGATTTCCAGGCGCTGCAGAACGCGCTCGGCGCCGGGCGCTCGGACGCGGTGACGCTGTTCGTGTTCGACCTGCCGTTTCTGGATGGATACGACCTGCGCGACGCGCCGCTCGCCGCGCGTCGCAGGCTGCTCGAACCGCTGCTCGCCGGCAGCGACCCCGCGCGGCTGCGCTACTCGCCCGATCTCGGCGACGATATCGCGTCGCTGATCGCGAGCGCGTGCGACACGGGGCTCGAGGGGCTAATCGGCAAGCGCGCGGATGCGCGCTATCGCGGCGGCCGCTCGTCCGCGTGGATCAAGCTGAAATGCAGGCGGCGACAGGAGTTCGTGATCGGCGGTTATACCGAGCCGTCGGGCAGCCGGCATGGCTTCGGCGCGCTGCTGCTCGGCGTCCACGAGCCCGCCGCGGGCGGCAGGCGGCCGCGCGGCACGCCGCCGCTGCGTTATGTCGGCCGCGTCGGCACGGGGTTCGATACGCGCCTGCTCGACCGGTTCGCGGCTACCTTGCGCAAGCACGAACGCGACACGACGCCGTTCGACCCGCCGCCGCGCGAACGGTCGCGCACGCGGGTCCACTGGGTCGAGCCGACGCTCGTCGCCGAATGCGAATTCGCGGAATGGACCGGCGACGGGATCGTGCGGCAGGCGGCGTTCGTTGCGCTGCGCGAAGACAAGCCGGCGCGGCAGATCGTCCGCGAGGTGCCGCGCCACACCGACACGGAGACGACGATGGATGGACCCCGCACCACGCACGACCCGCACCCGCCCGCCGCGCCTGCCGAATCCGCGCACGGCCGCCCGCCGCGCACGCGCTCCGATGCGTCGGCGGGCCGCACGCACGGCGAATCCGGTGCCGCCCAGGTTGGTCGGGTCCGCATCACTCACCCCGATCGCGTACTCGATCCGCAAAGCGGCACGCGCAAGATCGACCTCGCGCATTACTGGCAGCGGGTCGCGCCGTGGCTGCTGCCCGACCTGAAAGGGCGGCCCGTATCGCTCGTGCGCGCGCCGGGCGACATCGCCGGCGAACTGTTCTTCCAGAAGCATGCGGAGCGACGCGAGATCCCGTTCGTCACGCAGCACGTAGGACTGGATCCCGGCCACGGGCCGCTGCTGTCGATCGACAGCGTCGACGCGCTGCTCGGCGCCGCGCAGATGGGCACGATCGAGTTGCATACGTGGAACGCGCATGCGTCGAACATCGAGCGGCCGGACCGCATCGTGTTCGACCTCGATCCCGATCCGGCATTGCCGTGGCGCGAGATGATCGACGCCGCGCAGCTCGTGCGCGGGCTGCTCGATGCGCTGGGACTCGTGTCCTTCTGCAAGACCAGCGGCGGCAAGGGGCTGCACGTCGTCGTGCCGCTCACGCGGCACGCGGGCTGGGACGACGTGAAGGCGTTCTCGCGCGCCGTCGCGCAGCACGTCGCCGGCACGTTGCCCGAGCGCTTCACCGCGACGATGGGGCCGCGCCACCGGCGCGGCAAGATCTTCGTCGACTACTTGCGCAACGGCCGCGGCGCGAGCACGATCGCCGCGTACTCGGTGCGCGCGCGGCCCGGCATGGGCGTGTCGGTGCCGCTCGACTGGGACGAGGTGCCCGCGACGACGGGCGGCGCGCAATGGACGATCGACACGCTGCACGAACGGCTCGATACGCTGAAGCGCGATCCGTGGGAAGACTATGCGAAGACGCGCCAGCGCGTCACCGCCGCGATGCGTGCGCGGCTCGGCGTGCAAACGTGAACGCGTCAGCGCCGGTGCTGCAGCCGGTAGTACCAGTTCATCAGCGGCGTCGCGGAGATCCCGTGCGCGACCACCGATGCGCAGACGACGGCCAGCACCGGCGCGGCGAGCGGGCGCACCGCATCGGACGGCCCGTGCTCAAGCGCGAACAGCAGGTAGTAGAACGAGCCGATTCCGCGAATGCCGAACCATGCCATCAGGCGCCGCTGCGCGTGCGTCGCGGGTGAACCGGCGAGCGTGAGCAGCACCGCGAGCGGCCGCACGGCGACGAACAGCACGGCGGCCAGCGCGGCGGCGCCCCAGGTGAACAGCGCGCCCGGCAACGTCGCGAGCACGCTGCCGACCATCGTCATCACGACGGCTTCCGCGATCCGTTCGAGTTCGATCGTGAAGCCGAGCACCGATTCGGCCATGAACGCGTGGGCCTTCTCCGGATGCTTTTCGGTCGCGACGACGTCCTCCGAATCGATCTGGCCGATCACTTCGCGCGGCTTGCGGTCGCCGCTCGCGCGATGCTCGACGCGCCGCATCGCGACGCCGGCCGCGAACGTCGCGATGAAGCCGAACGTGTGCGCGAGCTGCGCGGCGCCGAACGACAGCACGATCAGCGCGAGCGCGAAGAAGCCTTCGAGGCCGAGTGCCTGCGCATGGCGCGTGCGCAGCCAGCCGATCGTCCAGGTCGTCGCCCAGCCGAGGCCGCCGCCGATCGCGGCCGCACCCGCGATGCCCCACAGCGCGGCGAGCGCGAACGTGCCGGACAGCGGCGCGACGCCATGCGTCGCGTCGCTTGCGCCGCACAGCGCGAGCCCCGCGAGCGCGAACGGCAGCGCGATGCCGTCGTTCATTCCGCCTTCGCCCGACAGCGCGAAGCGGACGAGATCGCGATCGCCCGGATCGTGCACCTGCACGTCGTGCGCGAGCACGGGGTCGGTCGGCGCGAGGATCGCCGCGAGCAGCAACGCGGGGCCCCAGCCGAGCCCGAGCGCGAGCACCGCGCAGGCGGCGAGCAGCGGCACGGTGACGACCATCGCGAGCAGGCCGAGGCGGCACGGCACGAGCCACAGCCGGTCGGACAGCGGCACGCGCAGCCGCAGCCCGATCGCGAACAGCGACACGAGCAGCGCGATTTCGACGATTTCACGCAGCAGCCGGCCGTCGCGTTCCAGGTCGAGACGCAGCAGGCCGGCGCCGGCCGGGCCGAGCGCGACGCCGAGGATGAGATAGATCATCGCGGTGCTGCAGGGCAGGTGGCGCAACGCGGACGTCGCGAGGCCCATGCCCAGCAGCACGGCGCCGATGATCAGGTACCAGAGCGTCTCGTGCATGGGTGCGCTCGTGGCTGGCGGGCAACGCAGGCGCGCAAGCCGTCAGGGCTTGCGGCCGAATGCCTCGCGCAGTTTCCGCTTCGCGCGTTCGAGCGTCGTGCGGCGCGTTTTCGGGAGGTTGCGGCCCGCGCGGTTCACGTAGAAGTTCAGCATCGACATCGCCGACTGGAACGGCGATGCCTTGCGGCGGCGGCTGTGCTCGGCCGAACGCTTCAGCGAGGCGGCGATCGCGGCCGGATCGTCGGATTTGAAGATGTCGGGCTCGAGGTCGAGCGCATCGCTTTTTTGCGTGACTTCGCCCGACCAGCGCTTGCGGTGTTTCGGGTCGGCGCTGCGGGCGCGGCCGGCGCGGCGCGTGAGGCGCTTGCCGTGCGCATGGGAAGCGGAGGCGGAAGGCATGAAGGCGGCTCCATATGGGGTCGGGGGAGGGTCGTACGGTGAGAGGCGCCGCAAACCGCGTGCCGCGCGGCGCGCCGGTGCCGGTGACGGCATGGGCCTTGCTGAAAGGTACGGGCAGGCTTTTCCATGACCGCATCACCACCAGGGAGACAACACCATGGAGTCAGTATTGGAATCGATGTGCGTCGCGCGGCGCGTGCTCGCTTGCGCGGCTGTCGCGATCGTTGCGGCCGCGCCGGCCGCATGGGCCCAGAACACGCAGCGTCCGGACGAAGGAACGGGCGCACCGAATCCGTCGATGGACATGTCGACGCCGGACACCAACGGCAATACGGCCGCGCCGCCTCCGCCCGCCAGCCCGAAGCGGCACGGCGCGAAGCACGGCATGCCGTCGCACAGCGGGGCGGCAGGCCACGTGAAGCCGGGCGGCGGCCCCAACGGTGCGGGTGCGGGCGGCAGCGGTGCCGCGGGGGGCGGTGTCGGTGGCGGTACGGGCGCGGGCAACGGCGGCTCGCCGGGGGCGACGGGCTCGGGCGGCGGCGGGGCCGGCGGCGCGGGTTCGAGCGGATATTGAGGCGGTAATCGACGGTGTCGTGCCGGCGCGGCCGGCACGGCGCGATGGCGGCGCGGTTTCCAGGACCGGCGCACCGCCACCACGCAGGAGGACATCATGCAATCGAATTCCCGGATTTTGCTGGAGAACGAAGAGATCGACGGCGACGCGATCGACGCGGACGATCTCGACACGACCGTCCAGGTCGATGTCGAAACGGGCCGGATCATGTTCCATGCGGCATGGGCGCTCACGCCCGAAGCGCCGCCCGAGGCCGCGCGGCATGCGGTCGTGCTCGCACTCGACTGCGACACGATGGAGCGTTACGCGGATCTCGACGACGGCGCACGGATGCGCGTGCACGCGATGCTGCACGAGGCCGTGCAGCAGACGCTCGACCAGTTGCCCGACACCGACGAGCACCTGACGCTGACGGTCGAACTGACCGACGCGATGCTCGACGCCGCGCGCCATCTGCAGTAGCCGTGGCGGATCGCCCTGCCGCATCGGATTACATCCCGTTGAAATCTTTGCAGCCGGTACGTGGCGACGTCGAACGGCCGGCCGCGCGCACGCGCGCGGCGGCCTTCGCGTGATTGCGGGGTGGTTCCCCGGCCGGCACGCCGATTGCGGCGCAATCGACGCGGCACGACGTGTGCCGCCATTCCGACGGAGGCATTCATGAGCGGCAGGCTGGATCATTGCAGGGTAGCCATTCTCGCGGTCGACGGTTTCGAGGAAGCCGAACTCGTCGAGCCGCAGCGCGCGCTCGCGGCCGAAGGCGCGCAGGTCGACGTGATTTCGCAGCAGCGCGGCGAGATCCAGGGTTTCCGACACGTCGACAAGGGCGAGCGCGTGAAGGTCGACCGCACGTTCGACGAAGCGCGCGAAGGCGACTACGACGCGGTCGTGCTGCCCGGCGGCGTCGTAAACGGCGACGCGATCCGGATGCTGCCGGCCGCGCGCGAATTCGTGACGGCGGCCGTCGGCGCCGGCAAGCCGATCGCGGCGATCTGCCACGGCGGCTGGCTGCTCGTGTCGGCCGAACTCGTCGAGGGCCGCACGATGACGAGCTGGCCGAGCCTGCAGGACGATATCCGGCACGCGGGCGGCAAGTGGGTCGACGAGGAGGTGGTGCGCGACGGCAACCTGATCACGAGCCGCAAGCCGGCCGACCTTCCCGCGTTCAACGGCGCATTGGTCGATCGCCTCGCGGCGCGGGGCGCATAGCGCGATGCCGGCCGATTCCGCCCGCCAAGTGACGCTGACCGTCGCGCCGCCCGTGTTCGACGGGGCGGCGCTGCAGTTGCGTTTCGTCGTCGAGGTCGATGGCACGCCGCAGACCTGGGCGATCACGGTCGAAGCGCTGGAAGATCATTTCGGCGCGCGCTCCGCGCTGGAGGCCGACCTGCGCGACGCGTTCGAACGCGGCCGTGCGCGCATCGAGGCGGCATGTGCGGACCTGCTGGCGAACGGCAATGAGGGTGATGTCGTGCTGCACAGCGGGTATTTCCGGGCGCCGGCGGGCCGCGCGCGGGCAGGGCTGTTCCCTTCCGGGCGGCGCTGACCCGCGTGCCGTTCCCGTGCCGGGATTCGGGCGCACCCGGGCCGCCGGCCTTACACGCAATTGAAAACTTTCCAGCCGGGCGCACCCGCCGTCCGGTGCCACATCGCGCGGCAGGCACGCCGCCCGGACATCGATCGCCTCACGCCGGCTGGCACGGACCCTGCATGTTCATCCCGTTGCCGGCGCACGATGCGCGCCGCACGCCGATGCGGTGCCGGGGGGGCGTCGCGCGCAGCCGTCAACGGGGAAACGAGCATGCTGACCGCCCATGAATTTGCCGCGCTGTTCCTGGCGCATCACGCGCCGGAACAGATCCAGATCGACCGCGACGACATCGTCGCCCTCGTCGAACAACACCTGATCGTGATGCAGCACGACGACGCGTCGGGCGAGCACCGTCCCGCGCTGACGGCCGACGGGCTGTCGGTGCTGCGCAGCGTGCAGCGGCATGACGCGGCCGAATCCGGCGCGATCGGCCTGAGCGACACCGCCGACGCGTAATGTTTCGCGCTTGCGCGCTGCGCGCGCCGCTCACCGCGCAATCGCCACGGCCGCGTTGACCCGCACGACGGGCGCCGGGCCATCGTGCGGCGGCGCATGCAGGAAGCGGTCGATCACGCCGGCTTCGAACAGCAGGCAGTACGTCGACCCGCCGAACTGGAAATAACCGATCTCGTCGCCCTTGTCGACGCGCTGCCCCGGCACGACCTCGATCACGCACGACGACACGTCGCCCATCCCGACGAACACGGCCGCCACGGTGCCGATACCGGGGTCGTCGCAGGAAAAGGCGACCACCGCGCGCGCGGCGACGGACGTCATGTAGCCTTGCGAATCGTTGAGTCCGGCAGGATCCGGGCCTTCGGCTTCGGCGACCGAGTAGTAGGCGCCGTCGACCCGGTACGCATGCGTGACGACACCACGCACCGGCGCATGCCAGCGATGGTAGTTGTAGGCGCTGAGATAGGCCTGGTAGACGTCGCCGCCGACGAAGCGTTCGGCGAGGGACAGCCGCGCGGGCGTGAAGAGATCGCGCAGCGAATACGGCTGCGCCTTGATCCAGAACGTGTCGCGCAGCTTCACGTGCGTTTCGGTGTGATACGGCGCGGCCTCGCACGCGCTGACGATCACGTGCGGATCGTCGGGCGCCGCGACCGGCCGCGCGCCGTCGCGAAAGCGTCGCGTGAAGAAATCGTTCCACGAATCGAACCCCCAGTGCGGCTGGTCGTCGCGATACCGGAATTGCGACAGGCCGAGGCGCTCGTACGCTTCGTCGCAGAACCAGCCGTCGGGCGCCGACGTGTCGAGATGCGCGCGCGAGTGCGGGCCGCCGAGGAAGTCGCACCACACGGTCAGCATGCGCTTCAGGTGGGCGTTGACGGTCTGGTCGCGAAACACCGCGTGGCCGGACGGCATGCACATCGGCCAGTCCAGGAACGCGTTGATCGGGCAGACGATCAGGCTCGCTTCGCTGAACGGCGGCGTGTAGGTCATCAGGTGATCGAGCACCGTCATCAGTTCGCCGATCGACGTGTAGCCCAGCCGGCGGCCCGACGCGACCGCTTCGTCGATCGCGCGGCTCAGCCCCATGCGCAGCACCGCGTGATCGTCGAACAGCCGCGCGAGGTCCTGCACGGCCGGCGTGCGCAGCCGGTCGCCGGCATGCGCGCGCGCTTGCGCCGCGACTTTCTCGCGGAACGCGGCCATATGAGCCTCTTCGCGCGCCATCCAGTCGCCGAGCCGGCGGCGCGTGGCGGGCGGCGGGTTGGAATGGGTGGACATTGTCTCCTCCGGACGTCGGTTCGCGTGAAGCGCAGCAAGATGCCTGCCCGGCGGCGGCACCGGAATTGCGACGCTCGTTCGACGACTGTTTCATGACACGGGAGAGCAAGATGAACACGACTTCGAAGGCACGACAAACGAAGGAGGCCGAGGCGACCGACACGCGCCGCGGCGGCGGACAGCATACGGTGACGCCGACGCGCCCGCGGGTGCGTGCCACCCGGGCCGCGCCGCGCGATGCGCGACGGCCGACGGAGCACGACGCGAGCGGGCCGGTGGCGGCGCACGACGGCCACGGCGAGGACAAGCCGTTATGGGAAGACGACCGTGGGGCGATGCCGCCGGAAGAAGGGGCGTGAGGCCGTCATCGCGCAGCGGCCGCGGCACGGCGGGGCCGGCGATCAGCCGTTGACGATCGTGTGCTGCCGGCGCGCGGCACGCGCCGGCAGGGTGGATCGGCTTCAGCGTCCGGCACGCGCCGCAACGAGCACCGCGACCGGCAACCCGCTCAGGCAGCGCTCGAGCGCCAGCACGCCGTCCGTCGCGTCGATCTCGGCGCGCCCGTCGAGCCAGTCCGTCCACGGCCCTTCCATCGCGCGCGGCAGCACGACCGCCGTATCGCCCCACCGCGCGGGTTCCACGCGCGGCAAGCCGGGCGTTTCGCCCAGCAACCGGCACGCGAGCCGCGTCGCGATCACCACCACGGCGGCCGTGTCGTCGCACCGCGCGAACGCGATCGCGTGACGTGCGAGCCTGCCGCGCACGCGCAGCGGTACGTACGCGCCCTCCGCGAAGGTCGCCGGCCAGCGCGCACGCAGCGCGAGCATCCGCTCGACCAGCGCCCGCTTCACGCGCGCATCGGGCCACGCCGGCAGGTACGACGCGACCGGTCCGTCAACGTGCTCGGCCGCCAGCGTGGCGAACGGCACGTCGCGCCGGTTGTCCGGATCGACGAGCGAGTGATCCCAGGATTCGGTGCCTTGGTACAGGTCCGGCACGCCGGGCGACGCGATCCGCAGCGCCGTCTGCGTCAGGCTGTTGACGACACCGGCCGGCGCGATCCGCGCGACGAACGCATGCAGCCGGTGCGCGAAATCGCCGGGGCCGCGCGGCGTCAGGATCGCGCGGACGAACGCGTCGCAGTCCCGTTCGTAGCGCTGCTCGGGCGCCAGCCAGTCGGTATGCCGCTTCGCTTCGCGCAGCGCCTTCGTCTGCCACTGCGCGACGCGTGCGGCGAGCGCGTCGAGACCGGCCGCATCGTCGGGGGCGAGTGCGGGCGGCCAGCAGCCGACGAGCGTCTGATACAGCATCGCCTCGGCGGCCGGCCCCGGCGCCCACGCGAGGTCGCGATGCGCGCGGCCGCGGTGCGGCAGGTTCAGCGCCGACCAGTCGAGCGACACCGCGCGCCACGCATCGGGCAGCTCGCTGAGCACCGCGAGCCGCGCCCGCGCGTCCTCGCCGCGCTTGTGGTCGTGCGTGGCCGTCGCGACGAGCCCGTGCGGCACGGTGCGCGCGCGGCGCCGGTTGCGCGCATGGAACGCGCCGCGCGACAGGCTGAAGTCGCCGGCATCGGCGCCGACCTCGTTGCGCGACAGCAGCCGGCCGTAGCGGTAGTGGGCCGTATCCTCGACGCCTTTCGCGGCGAGTGGCGCGGTGAGCTGCGCGAACGCGATGCGCGCCGCATGGCGCTCGGCCGGCGCCGCGCGCGGCACGCGCACGACCGACAAGCCCAGCCATGCGGCGACCCGGTCGAGCGCGAACCGGTCGGCCGGCTCGACGGCTGCCCGCGCGCTTTCGTAGGCTTGTGCGAGCACGCGGAGATCGGCGTCGGCCAGCCCGTTGCGCGGTGACGGATAGGTGCGGTACACGGGCAGCCGCACCGCGAGTTCGCCAAGTACGCGCTGAATCGCGATCCGGCTGACGTCCCGCGTCGCGGGCGACGCGCGTGCGACGCCGTGCAGCAGCCGCGCGACCCGCGCATGCTCGGCGGCGAGCTGGCGCATCAGCACGCGCCGCTTGCCGTCGAGCACCTCTTGCGCGAACGTGCGCGATGCGCCCGACACGGCGGCCCAGTGCGCGGCGAGCGGCTCGGCGCCGGCGGGGTCGTGCAGCAGCGCGCCGACATCGTTCATGAAGTCGTAGCCGGTCGTGCCGGCGACGGGCCAGTCGGCGGGCAGCGCCTCGCCGGGCGCGAGGATCTTCTCGACGACGACGTACGGCGGTGCCCGACGCTGAGCGGCGAGCCGCGCATCCAGCCGCCGGCAGTACGCCGGCGGATCGGCGAGGCCGTCGACGTGATCGACGCGCAAGCCGTCGACGAGCCCCGCCGCATGCAGGCGCAGCGGCAGCGCATGCACGGCGTCGAATACCGCGTTGTCGTCGACGCGGACGGCCGCGAGCGTCGCGATGTCGAAGAAGCGCCGCCAGTTCAGTTCGTCGGCAGCCGTGCGCCACCACGCGAGCCGGTAGTGCTGGCGTTCGAGCACCTGGTGCAGGCGGATGCGCGAACGCGCGAGGCGCGGGTCGGCCCCGCGCAGCACCGCGTCGAACGCGTGCGGGCCGTGCGCGGCCGCATGATCGCGCAGCGCCGCATGCGCGGCGGCCAGCCGCGCGCTGTCGCGCGCCGGCGCGGTGTCGAAGCGTTCGGCGAGGGCGTTCAGGTCCGCGCGGTTCGCGAGGCGCAGGATCTCCGCATACGTGGCGGCGGACACCGGCAGCCGCCGTCCGGGGCATGCGACGAAGAAACGTCCGGCGGCCGCGTCGACGCCGAGCGTGATGTCGCCGGCTGCGAGCGCGTCGGCATAGGGCACGCCGAGGCACGGCAGCAGCACCTTGCCGTCGAGGTCTGGATCGGGCGGGTGCCAGTCGATATCGAAGTAGTGCGCGTACGGGCTCGCCGGTCCCCATTCGAGCACGTCGTTCCACCAGCCGTTCGACGATCCGCCGACGCCCATGTGGTTCGGCACGATGTCGACGATCACGCCGAGGCCGCGTGCGCGCAGCGCGTCGACGAGCCGGACGAAACCGGCTTCGCCGCCGAGTTCGGGATTGAGCACGCCGTAGTCGACGGTGTCGTAGCCGTGCCGCGAGCCCGGCTCGGCCGTCGCGACCGGCGACAGGTACAGGTGGCTCACGCCGAGCCGCGCGAAGTAGTCGGCGTGCGCGGCGGCGTCGTCGAACGTGAAGCCCGCATGAAGCTGCAGCCGCAGCGTCGCACGCGGTGTCATGCGCCGCGCCTCGGTGAACGGCGCGCGTGTACGATGGCCGCGATGCGTTCGCGCACGTCGGCGTCGACCAGCGTGTCGATCGTGCGCGGCAGCCGCTGCCGCCAGTTCGGATGGCCGCACGGCGGCCCCGGCAGGTTCGGCTGCGCGTCGAGCGCGAGCAGATCCTCGAGCGGCACGATCGCGAGCGGCGACGGGCCGTGCGCGACGTACGCGAGGATCGCGCTCACCGGCGGCGCGGCGGCGGGCGGCACGGCGGTGCCGGCCGGTGCACAGCCGGCTTGCTGCATCGCGTGCCACAGCGCCGCGCGCTCGGTCGCGCGTGCCGCATGCGCGGCGGCGAGGCCGGGGGGCGGGACGGAAGGCGGGGCGGGAGGCAGCAAGGCGTCGCCGCTTTCCGGCGGCTGCACGGTGTCATGCCCGGACGGCGCGCTTTGCACGATCTCGTCGGCATCGTGCGCGCTGGCGTCGTCCGGCGCGGGGGCGGCCACCTCGCCCCTGGCAGGCGCCTCCGTTTCGCTGCGCGCCTTCGCGGCGTCGGCCGCGGCCTGTCGCCACGCCAGGTCGACCCCGCGCCACCAGCCGCCAACGGTCGGCAGATCGTGCGTCGACGTCGTCGCGATGGCGTCGCGGTCCCAGGCGGACGGCGGCCGGAATGCGCCGCCGGCGTCGCGCTCGAACCACAGCACGCGCATGCCCGCGATGCCCTGTGCGCCGAGTCGTTCGCGGAATCCGGCCGGCACGGTGCCGAGATCCTCGCCGATCGCGATCGCGCGATGGCGGGCCGCCTCGAGCGCGACGAGCCGCACGAGATCGTCCAGCGGATAGCGCAGGTAGGCGCCGTCGCGCGGCGAGCCGCCGTCCGGGACGATCCACATCCGCGCGAAGCCGAGCACGTGATCGATGCGGATGCCGCCCGCGTGCGCGAAGGCGGCGCGCAACAGGTCGACGAACGGCGCGAAGCCGTCGGCGCGCAGCGCGGCGGGCGTCCACGTCGTCACGCCCCACGCCTGGCCGGCCGCGTTGAACAGGTCGGGCGGCGCGCCGAGCGACACGCCGCGCAGCAGCGCCGTGCCGTGCGCCCACGCGTCGCTGCCCGCGCGATCGGAGCCGACCGCGAGATCGGCGATCAGCCCCGTCGCCATGCCCGCGCCGCGCGCGGCGTGCTGCGCGTCGCCGAGCGCGCGCGATGCGCACCATTGCAGGAACGTGTGGAACGCGATCGTGTCGGCGTGCTCGTGCGCGAACGCCTCGACTTCCGCCGATCCCGGCGTGCGCCACGGCGCCGGCCACTGCCGCCAGTCCGCGCCGATCCCGTGCTCGATGCAGAACGCCTGCAGCGCATCGAAGCGCGCATGCGCGTCGAGCGCCGCGCCGCCCGCCGCGCGAAACCGCTGGTATGTGTCGCGCGACGGGTCGTTGCCGGCGCGCCACGCGTCGAAGCACGCACGCAGGCGGCGCAGCTTCATCGGCAGCACGCGCGGCCAGTCGATCAGCGGCGCGTCGGCCGGGCCGGCGGGCGCGTGATGCGCGCCATCGGCGCCCGGCACCGCGTCGCAGTCGAGATACGCGACGTTGTGCCAGCGTCGCGACGACGGCGAATACGGGCTGTCGTGCGCGGGAAGGGCCGGATAACCGGCGTGCGTCGGGCTGATTGCGACCGCCTGCGCGCCGTGTCGCGCCACCTGGGCGACCAGCCGCGCGAGGGCCGTGTAGTCGCCCGCGCCGTCGTCGCCGCCGCGGCGCAGGCTGTAGAGCTGGGCCGCGATGCCCCAGCGGCCGCCCGTGTCGTGCGCGTGCGCCAGGGTGTCGAACGGGCGCGCCCGCTGCGGCGCGATCGCGAGCCCGATGCGCTGCTCGCCGATGTCGAGCGCGTGATAGCCGGGCATCGAAAGGGGCGGCAGCAAGCCGTGCTCGCCGGCACCGCCGACGCGGCCGTCGACGTGCCCGCCGGTCTCGAACGAGATCCGGAAGCGCGCGCCGGGCGGCGCGAGCGTCGCGGGCAGGGCGAGCGCCAGCCCGGCGTCGCCGGTCACGAGGCGCGGCGGCGCCGCGTTCCCGTCGGCGAGTGCCGCCGCGCTGTCGACCCGCTGGGACGCGGTGCCGCACGGCCAGCCGAGCGCATCGACGAGCGCGGCGAGCGCGACGTCGTCCACCCGCCGCGCGACGCCGCCGGCGTCGGTCCAGTCGGTTTCGAGGCCGGCCGCGTGTGCGAGTACCGCGATCGAGACGTCGGTCGTCATGATCCTCCCAGTCCGTTCGCGCGGTGATGCCGCGCATCGTGGTTGACCGCGCCGTCGCGCCACGCGATGCAGGCACGTGGCGGCATCCGCAAGTCGCGCAGCCGGTCGCGGGCGCGCGGCGGCGTCTCGAACACGAGCTTGCCGACCGGCAGCGCGGGCAGCACCGCATCGTGCGGGCCGAGGTTCAGCGCGATCGTCAGCGTGCTGCCGTCGCCGAGCCGCCAGCGCGCGACGAGTGCCTGCGGCTCGTCGTCGCCCGCGAGCAGGTCGACGCCGAGCACGTGCGCGCCGGGCAGATGCGGCGCCACGAGCGCCATGCGCACGGCCAGCGCGCTGCGGTAGAAGCGCTGCCAGGCGGCCGCGTCGGCCCAGGAGTCGTCGGGCGGGTGGTGCAGCGACGACCGGACGAAGGTCGCGATGTCGTTCGGATCGGGAATCCGGTCGCGATGCGCGGGATCGGCGAACGCGGGAAACGCTGCGAATTCGCGGCGCCGGCCTTCGCGCACGGCATCGGCAAGCGCGCCGCGATAGTCGGTGAAGAACTGGAACGGCTGCGTGCTGCCGTCGTCCTCGCCCATGAACAGCAGCGGGATCGGCGGCGCGAGCAGCATCAGCGCGGTGACCGCGCGTACCGCGTCGTCGTTCGCGAGCGCGCGCAGGCGTTCGCCGAACGCGCGGTTGCCGATCTGGTCGTGGTTCTGCAGGAACGTGACGAACGCGGTGGGCGGCAGGTGCGCGCTCGGCTCGCCGCGCGCGGCGCCGTCGTGCAACGGCGACGGCTCGCCCTGGTACGCGAACCCTTCGGCGAGCGTGCGGGCGAAATGGCGCAGCGGCGCGTCGGCGTACGCGCGGTAATAACCGTCGCGCTCGCCGGTCAGCAGCACGTGCGCGCTGTTGTGGAAGTCGTCGTTCCACTGCGCGTCGAACCCGCCGGGGCCGAGCAGGCTCGCCGCGTTGCGCTCGTTCTCGAGCACCAGATGGATGTGGCGTGCGTCGCCCGCGTACGCGCGCACGCGGCGCGCGAGCTCACGCAGCCACGCATCGTCGTCGATCGCGTGCGCGGCGTCGATGCGCAAGCCGTCGACGCGAAATTCGTCGAGCCAGTACAGCGCGTTGTCGATGAAGAACGCGCTCGTCTGCGGGCACGAGAAGTCGATCGCCGGCCCCCATGCGGTTTGCCGGTCCGTGCGGAAGAAGGCGGGCGCGTAGCGCGGCAGCAGGTTGCCCTCGGGGCCGAAATGGTTGTACACGACGTCGAGGAACACCTGCAGACCGAGCCCGTGCGCGGTATCGACGAGCGCCTTCAGTTCCTCGGGCCGCCCGTACGACGTGTCGGGCGCGAACGGCAGCACGCCGTCGTAGCCCCAGTTGCGCGCGCCGGGAAACGCGTTGACGGGCATCAGCTCGACCGCGGTAACGCCCAGCGCGGCGATCGACGGCAGCCGCCGTTCGACGCTCGCATAACCGCCGCAGGCGCCGACGTGCAGCTCGTACAGCACCGTCTCGTGCCACGGGCGGCCGCGCCATGCATCGTGGCGCCAACGATAGGCGCCCGGATCGACGACCTGGCTCGGGCCGTCCACGCCGCCGGGCTGGAAGCGCGACGCGGGATCCGGCACGACGAGACCGCCGTCGAGCCGGTAGCGATACAGTGCGCCGGGGCCGCACGGCGCGACTGTCTCGAACCAGCCGTCGCCGACGGGTGTCATCGGGATCACCTGCTCGCTGTCGTCGTGCAGCTCGACGGCGGCCGCGCCGCTCGCGGGCGCCCACAGCCTGAAGCGCGTGTGGCCGGCGTCGAGGCAAGTGGCGCCGAACGACGAGTCGAATGCATGCGTGCCGGACGGGCCGGCGGAACGGGTTGTCATGGCGATCCTCACGAAGGCGGGTCGAGCGGCACGGCCGCGACCGCGATCGCGGCCGCATGCGCGGCGACGTCGAGACCGTCGGCCGGCCAGGTGCGCGGACCGGCGTCGGGCGTGGCCGTATCGACCAGCACGCGATACTCGAGCACCGGTGCGGGCGGCACGAACACGATCGTCTCGGACGACGCGTTCAGCATCACGAGCAGCGCCTCGGTGCGCCCGGTGCGGCCCGTGCCGACCCGCCGCATCGTCAGCGCGCGGCGTTCGCGGTCCTGCCACGCGGGGACGGTCAGCGCGTCGCCGTGCTCGTCGAACCAGCCGATCTCGGCCATCCCCGGCGCGCCGTCGCGATCGCCGGACGGATAGCCCGGCGCCGACATCACCGGGTACATGCGCCGCAGCGCGGCGAGCCGCGACACGAAGCGCATCAGCGTCACGGCTTCGTCGCCGCGCGCGAGATCCCAGTCGAGCCACGACAGTTCGTTGTCCTGGCAGTACGCGTTGTTGTTGCCGTGCTGCGTGCGGCCGAATTCGTCGCCGGCCACCAGCATCGGCGTGCCGAGCGCGGTGAACAGCGTCGCGAGCATCGAGCGCGCGACGCGCGAGCGTACCGCGCGAATCGCCGCATCGTCGGTCGGCCCCTCGACGCCCCAGTTCGCGCTGCAGTTGTCGTCGCGGCCGTCGCGGTTGTCCTCGCCGTTCGCGTCGTTGTGCTTGGCCGAGTACGACACGAGATCGGCGAGCGTGAAGCCGTCGTGCGCGGTGATGAAATTGACCGACGCCCACGTATGGCGCCGATGGTGGTTGAACAGGTCGGCGGAGCCGGCGAGCCGCGCGGCGAGTTCCGGCCGCTGCCCCGCGTCGCCGCGCCAGAAGCGCCGCACGGTGTCGCGAAAGCGGTCGTTCCATTCGGCGAAGCCGGGCGGGTGGCGGCCGAGCTGGTAGCCGCCGGGGCCGAGATCCCACGGTTCGGTGATCAGCTTGCGCTGCGAGAGCACCGGGTCCTGCCGCAACGCGTCGAAGAATCCCGCGCCGGGATCGAAGCCGTGCGCCTCGCGGCCGAGCGTGACGCCGAGATCGAAGCGGAAGCCGTCGATGTTGAACGCGGTGGCCCAGTAGCGCAGCGAGTCCATCACCATCTGCAGCACGCGCGGATGCGACAGGTTCAGCGTGTTGCCGCAGCCCGTCTCGTCGACATGAAACCGCTGGTCGCCCGGCACGAGCCGGTAGTAGCTCGCGTTGTCGAGGCCGCGCCACGACAGCGTCGGGCCGAGCTGGTTGCCTTCGGCGGTGTGGTTGTAGACGACGTCGAGCACGACCTCGATGCCGGCCGCATGCAACTGGCGGATCGCGATGCGCATCTCGTCGAGCCGCCGCGTCGCGAGATACGCGGGCTCCGGCGCGAAGAACGCGGCCGTGTCGTAGCCCCAGTAGTTGCGCAGCCCGCGGTTCACGAGCGCGCGCTGCTGCAGGAACGCGTGGATCGGCAGCAGTTCGACCGTCGTCACGCCGATCGACAGCAGATGATCGACGAACGCCGGATGCGCGAACGCCGAAAACGTGCCGCGCTCGGGCACGCGCAACCCGGCGCGCCGCATCGACGCGCCGCGCACGTGCGTCTCGTAGATCACGGTGTTGCGCCATGGCACGCGCGGGCGCCGGTCGGTGCTCCAGTCGAATGCCTCGTCCACCACCACGCATTTCGGCATCGCGGGCGCCGAATCGCGGCGGTCCAGCGACAGGTCCGCGCGGTTCGAATGCACACGATAGCCGAACAGCGCGTCCGACCAGCGGAACTGGCCGACCAGCTTGCGTGCGTACGGGTCGAGCAGCAGCTTGGTCGGGTTGAAGCGGTGACCATGCTGCGGCTGGTACGGGCCGTCCGCGCGAAACCCGTACACGGTGCCCGGATGGGCGTTGGGCAGGTAGCCGTGCCACACCTCGTCGGTGCATTCGGGCAGGTCGAGGCGCGCGAGTTCCTTGCGGCCGGTCGGATCGAACACGCACAGCTGGATGCGCTGCGCGTGGGCGGAAAATACCGCAAAGTTGGTCCCGAGGCCGTCCCAGGTCGCACCGAGCGGATAGGCGCGGCCGGCTTCGAGGCGGGCGGGCAGGGCGGTCGGCATGGGGCGAATCTCCGAGTCGAGGGAGCGGGAAATCACGCGGGGGTCAGCCACAGCGTCGCGAGCGGCGGCAAGCGCAGGGTCGCGGACCACGCCTCGCCATGGGCGGGCACGGCCTCGGCCCACACGGCGCCGTCGTTGCCGGCGTTGGTGCCGCCGTACGGCGCGGCATCGGTGTTCATCAGTTCGCGCCAGTGGCCGGGGGCGGGCAGCCCGAGGCGGTAGCCGGCGCGCGGCACGGGCGTGAAGTTGCAGACGGCGACCACCAGGTGCCCGGCGTCGTCGCGGCGCGCGAACGCGAACACGCTGTTGTCGCGGTCGTCGCCGATCAGCCAGGCGAAGCCGGCCGCGTGGCAGTCGAGCGCATGCAGCGCCGGTTCGGCGGCGTAGGTCCGGTTCAGGTCGCGCACGAGCCGCTGCACGCCGCGATGGGCCGGCGCGTCGAGCAGGTCCCAGTGCGGCGTCGCATCGTGCGCGAACTCCGCCCATTGCGCGAATTCGCTGCCCATGAACAGCAGCTTCTTGCCCGGATGCGCCCACATGAAGCCGAAGTACGCGCGCAGCGTGGCGAGCCGCTGCCACGCGTCGCCCGGCATCTTCGCGACGAGCGAGCCCTTGCCGTGCACGACCTCGTCGTGCGACAGCGGCAGCACGAAGCGCTCCGAGAACGCGTAGACGAGCCCGAACGTCATCCGGTCGTGGTGATGGCGGCGGTGGATCGGGTCTTCGTGCAGGTACGCGAGCGTGTCGTGCATCCACCCCATGTTCCATTTGAAGTCGAAGCCGAGCCCGCCGTCGCGCGTCGGCGCGGTGACGCCCGGCCACGCGGTCGATTCCTCCGCGATGGTGACGACGCCGCCCGGCGCGGCCGCGCCGTGCAGCGTGTCGTTCAACTGGCGCAGGAACGCGACCGATTCGAGGTTCTCGCGGCCGCCGTACCGGTTCGGCACCCATTCGCCTTCCTTGCGCGAATAGTCGCGGTACAGCATCGACGCGACCGCGTCGACGCGGATGCCGTCGACGTGGTAGCGGCGCGCCCACGCGAGCGCCGACGCGACGAGGAACGCGCCGACTTCGGCACGCCCGACGTTGAACACGCAGGTGTGCCAGTCGGGATGCAGCCCTTCGCGCGGATCGGCATGCTCGTACAGCGCGCTGCCGTCGAACTGCGCGAGGCCGTGCGGATCGTCCGGGAAGTGCGCGGGCACCCAGTCGACGATCACGCCGATGCCGGCCGCGTGCGCGCGGTCGACGAACCGCGCGAAGCCGTCGACCGGCCCGAAGCGCGCGGACGGCGCGAACTGCGCGAGCGGCTGGTAGCCCCACGATCCGCCGAACGGGTATTCGGCGATCGGCATGAATTCGACGTGCGTGAAGCCCATCCCCTGCACGTAAGGAATCAGCCGCTCGGCGAGCTCGTCCCACGTCGCGCTGCGATTCATCTCCTCGGGCACGCGCTGCCACGACTCCGGATGCACCTCGTAGATCGACCACGGCACGCGGTAGCGGTCGGCGCGCGGCCGCGCGTGCATCCAGCCGTCGTCGTGCCACGCGAATGCGTCGAGCGCCGCGACGTCGGCGACGACGGACGCCGTGCGCGGCGGCGCTTCGGTCGCGCGCGCGCACGGATCGGCCTTGTGCGGCAGCACGCGCCCGTCGGCCGCGCGCAGCTCGTACTTGTAGCACTCGCCCGCGCCGATGCCGGGCACGAACAGCTCCCACACGCCCGACGGCCGGCGCAGCCGCATCGGATGGCGGCGGCCGTCCCACGCGTTGAAGTCGCCGACCACCGACACACGCTGCGCGTTGGGCGCCCAGACCGCGAAGCGCACGCCGTCGGTGCCGTCGATCCGTGCGGGCGTCGCGCCGAGGCAGTCGAGCACGGCGGCTGGGTCGCCGGACGAAAGGCGCGCCAGTGCGGCCTCGTCGAGCAGCGTGCCGAACGCGTACGCGTCGTCGATCACCTGCCGCGCGTCCGGCCAGTCGATCGCGAGCCGGTAATGAGTCGCGCCGCCGTTGCGTGCGATGGTTCCCGCGAAGCAGCCTGCGCGATCGACGCACGCGAGCGTCGCGAGTTCGTCGCCGTCCGGCGCCAGCGCACGCACGCGTTCGGCGCCGGGCAGCAGCGCGCGCACGACGGTCCGGCCGGCCTGCCCGTGCGGGCCGAGGCACGCGAACGGATCGGGATGGCGGCCGGCGAGCAGCGCATCGATATCGGTGCGGTCGAACAACGTATCGGTCATCGCGTGTCTCCGTCGTCGTCGGGCGGGCCGCCGTCGCCGAGCAGGCGTTCGACGAGCGCCGCGAGCCCGCCGACCGGCACGCTCAGCCAGTCCGGCCGGTTCGCGGCTTCGTAGCACAGCTCGTACGACGCCTTGTCGATCAGGAACAGCGCGAGCAGGCGGTCGGCATAGCGCGGATCGACGAAGCGTGCGGGAGCGAGATCGGCGGCCGCGCGATAGCAGTCGACGAAGCGGTCGGCGGCCGCCTGTCCGAAGCGGTCGAACAGCGCACGCTTGCGGCCGGCCGCCTGCGGCGGCGCCTTCTCGATCGCGAACTGCGCGGTCGCGCTCACGTACGACAGCGAACGCAGCAGGCCGGCGACGTCGCGCAGCGGATGCGATTTCGCGCGGCGGTGCCCGAGCGGACGCGCCGGTTCGCCCTCGAAGTCGATCAGCAGCGCGTCGCCCTGGACGTCGAGCACCTGGCCGAGATGGAAATCGCCGTGAATCCGCAGGCATTGCGCGTCGAGCGTGCGCGGCACGAGGTCGCCGAGCGCCTGCACCGCGGCGTCGCGCGACGCGAGCAGCGTGTCGGCCGTCGCGCGCATCGCGGGGTCGAGCGTATCGAGCCGCGTGCGCAGCACGTCGAGCGCGCGCTCGAACGACGCGATCGCGTCCGCGCACCAGCCGTCGACGTGGTCGGGCGTGGCATGCTCCGGTGCGAACGCGGGGTCGCCGGACGGCTGCGCGAGCGCGACGTGCAACTGGCCGAGCCGCGTGCCGATGATGCCCGCGAACGCCGCGTAGCCGAGCAGCGCATCGGGTGCTTCGTCCGCGTCGGCCGTTTCTTCGTCGTCCGCGGCCGGCAGCGCGAGTTCGTCGACCGCCCGCCGCAGGAAGTCGAACGACCGTGTCCACGCGTCGCCCTGGTTGTCGACGTAGCGTTGCAGGATCGCGACCGTGTGCGGCGTGCCGTCCGGATCGACGTGCACGACTTCGCCCGCGAGCGTCGCGGTGTTCGCATAGCCGATGCGCGTCAGATGCCGGCTCATTTCCGCTTCCGGGTGGATGCCGTGCGCGACCTTGCGCACCAGCTTCAGCACGATCGCGTCGCCGATCACGAGCGAGCTGTTGCTCTGCTCGGCCGCGAGCCAGCGGATGTCCGCGTCGTCGCCGGGATCGAGCGCCGCGAGCGCCTCCTCCGGCAGGAACGCGAGCCGGCCACCGTCGGCGGTCGGCACCGTCGCGCCGTCGCGCAGCTTGCGCAGCATCCCGCGCGCGAACGCCGGCAGCGCGAACGCATCGGTCAGGTACCCGACCGTATGGCCGCGCCGCACGCGCGCCAGTGCCAACTGCGCGAACAGCGGCTGCGAGGTCTCGCCGCCCCATGCGGTGGCGAGCGGCACGACGTAGCGTTCGACGCCGCCGTCGCTGGCCGACACCCACGCCTCCGCATACTGGAACGGCTCGTCCGGCATCGGCGTGACGACATTCAGCCACGCGTCGCCGATCGCGCGATCCTTCGACGCGAACCAGCGCCGCCGCGCGAGCCAGGACGCGAGCGCGTCGTGCGCGAGCGCGTGCAGCTGCGCGACGTCCGGCCGCGTTTCGCCGCGCCGCATCACGAGCGTCACGTATTCGGGCAGCGGCTCCGCGTGCGGCTGCCGCCACGACGGTTCGCGGCCGTGCTCGGCGAGCACGAACCACAGGAACCCGTACGGCGGAAAGGTGAGGAGATATGGGAGCTGACCGATCGGCGGAAACGGCGAATCGGACGTCATCTCGATCGGCACGCGGCCCGCGAATTCGGACAGGTCGAGCTCGACGGCCTGCGACGCGCGCGACAGGTTGGCGACGCACAGCACCGGCTCGTGGCCGTCCAGCTCGCGCAGGTACGCGAGCACCTTGCGGTTTTCCGGCCGCAGGAAGCGGATCGTGCCGCGCCCGAACGCCTGCGAGGCGCGGCGGGTCGCGAGAATGCGCCGCGTCCAGTTCAGCAGCGAATGCGGGTCGCGCGTCTGCGCCTCGACGTTGATCGCGTCGTAGCCGTACAGCGAGCCCATGACCGGCGGCAGCACGAGCAGCTCGGGGTCGGCGCGCGAGAAGCCGCCGTTGCGGTCCGACGACCATTGCATCGGCGTGCGCACGCCGTCGCGGTCGCCGAGGTGGATGTTGTCGCCCATCCCGAGCTCGTCGCCGTAGTAGATCACCGGCGTGCCGGGCATCGACAGCAGCAGCGAGTTGATCAGCTCGATGCGGCGCCGGTCGCGCTCCATCAGCGGCGCGAGCCGGCGCCGGATGCCGAGGTTCAGCCGCGCGCGCCGGTCGCTCGCATAGGTCTGCCACAGCAGGTCGCGCTCCGAATCGGTGACCATCTCGAGCGTCAGTTCGTCGTGGTTGCGCAGGAACACGGCCCACTGGTTGCTCGGCGCGAGCGCCGGCGTCTGTCGCATGATGTCGACGATCGGGAAGCGGTCCTCGCTCGCGATCGACATGTAGATGCGCGGCATCAGCGGAAAGTGGAACGCCATGTGGCATTCGTCCTCGTTGCCGAAATACTCCTGCACGTCCTCCGGCCACTGGTTCGCTTCCGCAAGCAGCATCCGGTTCGGGTATTCGGCGTCGATCGTCGCGCGGATCCGCTTCAGGATCGCGTGCGTCTCGGGCAGGTTCTCGTTGTTCGTGCCTTCGCGCTCGACCAGGTACGGCACCGCGTCGAGCCGCAGCCCGTCGATGCCGAGGTCGAGCCAGAAGCGCATCACCTGGATCACTTCGCGCACCACGGCCGGGTTGTCGAAGTTCAGGTCGGGCTGGTGCGAGTAGAAGCGATGCCAGTAGTACTGGCCGGCCACCGGGTCGTGCGTCCAGTTCGACGTTTCGGTGTCGAGGAAGATGATCCGCGTGCCCGCGTATTTCGTGTCGGTGTCGGACCACACGTAGTAGTCGCGATGCGCGGAGCCCGGCTTCGCGCGGCGCGCGCGCTGGAACCACGGATGCTGATCCGACGTGTGGTTGATCACGAGCTCGGCGATCACGCGAATGCCGCGCGCATGCGCTTCGCGGATGAAGCGCCGCACGTCGGCGAGCGTGCCGTAGTCGGGATGCACGTCGCGGTAGTCGGCGATGTCGTAGCCGTCGTCGCGGCGCGGCGACGGGTAGAACGGCAGCAGCCAGATCGTGTCGACGCCCAGTTCGGCGATGTAGTCGAGCTTCGCGATCAGGCCGGGGAAATCGCCGATGCCGTCGTTGTTCGAGTCGTAGAACGACTTCACGTGCACCTGGTAGATGATCGCGTCCTTGTACCACAGCGGATCGTCCGTGCAGAGCGCGGGGGCGCGGCGGCGCGCGCGACGCCGGCGCGGCGTGCCGGCCGGCGCGAGCGACGGGAATTGCGCGCGGCGCACGTCGTCGAGGGAATCTTCGCGTTTCATCATCCATGGGCTCCCGAGGAGGGGCGGGCGACGTCCGGTGCGGGCGCCGCCGCCCGCGCGGCGTCCGGCGACGGCGCGAGCCGCCAGATTGCGTAGGGCCGCACGTGCGGATCGAGCGACACGTACTGGCGATGCCCGCGCCACGTTTGCGCGTGGGCGGCATCCTGTTCGAGCGCGTCGAGCGGTTCGCCCTCGGCGAGCCCGAAACCGCGCCACAGCGCGGCGTCGAGCGTGAAGTTCGCGGCCTGCGGATGCCACGGGTCGAGGCTGATCGCGACGACGACCACGCTGTCGAACGCCGGCGTCGCCTTCACGAACACGAGCACGTTGTCGTTGTCCGCCTCGACGAATGCGAGGCCCAGATGCGTCTGCAGCGCCGGGTGATCGCGCCGCGCACGGTTCAGCCGCGCGATTTCCGTGCCGATGTGCGCGGCCTTGCTCCAGTCGCGCGCGCGCAGTTCGTACTTCTCGGCGTTCGCGTATTCCTCGCTGTCCGGCAGCGGCGCCGACTCGCCGAGTTCGAAGCCCGAGTACATGCCCCACGAACCGGCCAGCGTCGCCGCGAGCGCCGCGCGGATCACGAACTGCGCGCGCGGCGCGTTCTGCAGGTGGCGCGGGTTGATGTCGGGCGTGTTGACGAAGAAGTTCGGCCGGAAGAATTCGCGCGCGGGGCCGGCCGTCAGCTCGGTCAGGTAGTCGATGAAGTCGCGCTTCGATTCGCGCCACGTGAAGTACGTGTACGACTGCGAGAAGCCGACCTTCGCGAGCCGGTACATCATTCCCGGCCGCGTGAACGCCTCGGACAGGAACACGACGTCCGGATGCCGGCCGCGCACGTCGCCGATCATCCATGCCCAGAACGGCAGCGGCTTCGTGTGCGGGTTGTCGACGCGAAAGATCCGCACGCCCGCGTCGACCCAGAACAGCACCGCGTCGCGCAGCGCGAGCCACAGGGCCGGGAGCGCATCCGGTGCATAGAAATCGGGGTTCACGATGTCCTGGTAGCGCTTCGGCGGATTCTCCGCGAAGCGCAGCGACCCGTCGGGGCGCCACGCGAACCAGCCGGGATGCTCGGCGAGCCACGGGTGATCGGGCGAGCACTGGATCGCGAAATCGAGCGCGATCTCGAGCCCGTGGACGCGCGCGGCATCGACCAGCGCGCGAAACGACGCGAGCGTGCCGAGCCGCGGATGCACGGCCGTGTGGCCGCCGTCGGGCGAGCCGATCGCATACGGGCTGCCGACGTCGTCGGGGCCGGCGCTCAGGCTATTGTTGCGCCCCTTGCGCGCGGTCGTGCCGATCGGATGGATCGGCGGGAAGTACAGCACGTCGAAGCCCATGTCGCGGATGCGCGGCAAGTGCGCGCGTACGTCGTCGAACGTGCCGTGCCGCCGCGGATCGTCGCTCGCCGAACGCGGAAACATCTCGTACCAGCTCGAAAAGCGTGCCTTGCGGCGTTCGACGTCGACCGGGTAGGCGGTGTCGTCGTGCGTGGCGAACGGGCGGTAGCGCAGCGCCGCGAACGCGTCGGCGAGCGGCGGCGCGGCGAGCAGCGCGCGTCGCGCATCGGGCGGCGCGTCCTTGAACTCGGCGACGAGGCGCTCCATCCGCGCGCGGGCGCGCGGGTCGACCGGATCGGCGAGCTTGAGCGCGGTCGCGAGCAGCAACTGCGCCTCGCGCAGTTCGAGCGTCACGTCCTGGCCGGCCGCGTGCTTCTTGGCGACGTCGTCGACGAGCGACGCCCAGTCGTCGCGCCAGGCGATCACGCGGAATTCATGCCGGCCGAGCCGGTCGAGCGCGACGCGCGCATGCCAGCGGTCGTTCGGCCCGGCTTCGAACGGGACTTCTCGCCACGCGTCGTCGCCGTCGGCGCGCCACTGGAGCGCGGCCGCGAGATGCGCGTGGCCGTCGGTGAAGATCGACGCATGGACGACGAGCGACTCGCCGATCACGCGCTTGACCGCGAAGCGGCCGTCGTCGACCGACGGCTCGACGCGCTCGATCGCGATCCGGTCGGCCGCGAGCGCGGCCGACAACGCTTCGCGCTCGCGCGCGGCATCGGGGCGCGTCGTGACGGCGGGCGCCGGCCACGCGTGCAGCAACGCGTAGGCGCCGGGTTCGAGCGTCAACGGTGCGAGCGCGGCAGGCGGCTGCGTGTGCGCGCCCGCCTGCGTGGCGACACGCGTGAAGCCGCCGGGCACGCCGGGCAGGATCGTCGCGGGGTCGACCGTCGCCCGTGCGTCGAGAGCGGGATTCAGCGCGATCAGCAGCGCCGCGTCGTCGTGTTCGAGCGACGGGCCGGTGCCGCGCAGCAGCACCGTCGCGGCCGCGCCGGGCGCGCTCAGTTGCGCGATCTCGCCGCGGGCCGCCGCGACGGGCGTCGCCCGCCGCCAAGCGTTCGCATCGGCGATCGCGCCCGACAGGTCGAAGCGCCCGTGCTCGAACGCGGCGCGGTAGCGCCCGGCGTCGGCATCGCGCGCCATCAGCGGCACCGCGACGCCGCGCTCGAAGCCCATCGGCACCAGCCAGCCGGTGCCGACGGCCGCGGCCGTCCACAGCGCGCGGCGATATGCGCGGGCGACGGTGTCGTCCGGCGCGTCGGGCCGGTCGTCGGCGAGACGCGGGCCGTCCAGCGCGTCAGGGAACGCGATCGGCGAGCCGATGCGCCGCAGCAGCCGGTGCTCGTCCGCGAACCACGGCGCGTGCAGGTCCCACCAGCGCACCGACGAAAACACCGCGTCGAATCCGGCCGCCTCGAGCTGCGCGAGCGCGTCGCGCGCATGGCCGGGCACGCCCGCGAGCACCGCGACGTCGGGGCGGGCGCGGCGCAGCGCCGCGCGCCAGCCCGGCCACCAGTCGGCCGGCAGGTGATGCGGCGCGTCGATGAGGAAGCCGGCCGCGCCCGCATCGGCGAAGGTGGCGAGGTGCGCGCACCACCAGGCGGCCAGCGCGTCGCGTACCGCTTCGTCGCCGCTGTTCGCGTGCGCGATATCGAGCGCATGCGCGGTGCCGCGCGGGTCGATCAGCGCATCGTCGTGCGTGCGTTCGACGTACCAGTCCGGATGCTCGGCGCGCAGCGGGTTGTCGCGCGCGATGCGGTCCGGCACGACTTCGAGCAGCAGGCGCAGCCCGTGGCCGTGCGCGAGCTGGGCGAGCCGCGAGAAGGTTTCGAGCGCGCTCGCGCGTGTCGCGAAGGCCTGCGTCGGCCGCCGGTAATCGGCCACGTGGCGCGGAAAGCCCGCGACGCTCGCGGCCCAGAACGCGCCGACGAGCACGTGATCGAAACCCATGCCCGCGATATGCGCGAACGTCCGCGACCACGCGTCGAGCGGCCCGACGAGGCGGGCGTCGCAGAAATAGAGGTGCGGAGCAAAAGTCGGCGTGGAGTCCATGGCGTGGCGCGGGGCGGGTGGCGGTCGGTGACGCCGGTGCGCCGCAACACGCGTGCCCGCCCCGCGGTTTCCCGGCGGGCAAGGCGGGTGCGCGAAGCCGGCCGGCGCCGGGACTGTCGTTTTTACATGACCGCAGGGAAGGCGCATGCACTTACATACGCGGGATCGAACGGATATCGGTGCTGTCGCCGCTGCCGCGATCGTCATCCGCGGCGGGTAACGGCACGCCGGGGTCATAGCGCACCACGGTGCCGTGTTCGATGCGATGCGCGAACGGCGGCGGGGCGTCGACGTCGTCGCCGAAGCGTGCGCGCACGAACGCGCGCAGCAGCGCCACGCGCGCGTCGCGGCCGTGCGCGCCGCAGGTCGATGGCCCGTCGACGAAGGTTGCGTCGCATTCCACGTCGTCGCCGTGGCGGGCGATCCGCAGGTCGTCGACGCGATCGAGCACCGTGCCCGCGTCGGCCCACGAGGTCGACGGCGCGAACGGCGCGTCGAGGTGCCGGAACGCGTCGCAGGCGGCCGTCACGACGACGGTCGGCGCGACGGCCGTGAAGCGCAGGGTGTCTTCGTCGTCCGCGCACAGCGCGCGGGCGCACCAGTAATCGAGATCCTTGCCGTCGAGGGCGTCGGTTTGCATGGGTCGCTCCGCCGAATCGAAAAAGGGCTCAGCGCGCAAGCAACGTGCCCGTTGCGGGGGGCGTGCGCATCCGCGCCACCAGCGGGTAGTGGTCGGACGCATGCCGCGCCCGCGCGCTGCGATGCACGACCACGTCGACCAGCAGCTCGCCCGGGTGGATCCAGATCCGGTCCAGCGAGAACACCGGGCACACGGTCGGGAATGTGCGCGGCGCCGGCGCGCGCCGTCACCGCGTGGATGACCGGGCATGAAGCTTGCGCGCAAGTCCCGACGGGTGCGCGGCGATCATGTGGCGCGCATTTCTTGATCGATATCGCAGAGAAGGGCAGGAGGCCACCGTGCAACATCCACAGGACGCACAGGTTCGCGACCCGTATCGCGGTCACGAGATCCTCGTCTGGGCGCGGCGCGATGAAAACGGCGCATGGCGCGACGAGGTGCAGGTATATGTCGGCGGCGCACGCATCGAGAGGGTCGCGCCGGAACCGGCCGGCCCGGAATGGCTGACCGAGCTCGAGGCGCTGCGCGCGGGCGTCGAGCGCGGCCGCTACCTGATCGACAAGCGTGTGGACGACGACTGACCGGCGGCGCTTGCGACGTCGTGCGCCGCGAGGGGATCCGCGGCGCGGACGCGATGAACATCGACGGCAAGAACGGCCTCGCATGCCTGACCCACATGCGGACGCTGCCGCGCGCGAGCGTGCTGCGGCGGTTGCAGGGGCTGCCGGTGGTGCGCGGCTGCTGCAGGCGTACCGCCCCATTGCCGATTCGCGTGATCTCGCGACGGCCGGTTCGACAACCTCGAGGATCCATACCGGCCGTTCCGCTGCCGGGCGATCATGAACTGTACGGACGTATGCCCGAAGGGGCTGAATCCGACCCGGGCGATTTCGGAGATCCGGACGATGCCGGTCAGGCGGACGGTGTGACGCGCGACGTCTGAATGCTTGCGTTCGAACTCATGAAAATAATGCGATCAGTCGTTGCAGAAAAGGTATTCGCGCCGTCCATCTGTCCATCCTGGAAGGCGGCATGGCGATGAAGCGCAATGGAGACGATTTCGATTGGTCGTAGTAGAAAATATTGTCGTCGCCGTACTCCAGTTCCCGAGGAACGGCATCGTTGATCGTGCGTACTGCAAAATACCGCTCCGCCAGCACATCCCCCGCCGGTCCTATCACTTGGAGCCGAATTTCGTCACCGTCACCAAAAGAGCGACGTGCCCCACACAGCTCGATTTTGTATTTTTCGCCACTGAACTCTTTTGTTCCTCCGTTAAGAGCCTGAGTATAGCTTTTGCAACCCTCATATGATTTTCGCAACGTAAGCGACGAAATCGCCAACGCCGAAACGAGCGAGAGCACGATTAAATTTTTTCGGGTGACCTGCATATTTCGCCCAGACTCAATTTAATGGAATTTGTTAACTTGAGGTATCGAAATGGTGAATATATCACAAAATCTTCCCCGCGATTATGTTTGATTCTCCAGTCGTTGTAGGTTTTGTTGAAAATGGGATAGTACACATCACATGCCCTGAATTTCTTGAGCAGACCTTTTCGTGTGTCGATCGGATTATCGAGAAAGTCATCGATCAGATACTTCCACTTAATCCTCGAGTCAACCTCGAGGGAGGTTCCGAGATTCGAATTGACGCCACTTCGATATAGAAGCTCCCTGATTCTCCCTCCGTTCGTGATAATCATGCCATTTTTGTTCCAGTGTCCCAAATACTGGCTGCTCGATTGCGATTTCCCGTCGTTGAAGGAATAGCTATCTTTTATATATACATAGATATGTGTTATGGATGCGGCCAGATCGACGCAGTATGATTTGGATTTTTCATGATTGTTGTATTTGTAATATCTGTCTCCAGAAAACTCCACACGCCCAATGGCGGCATAGATGTTGAAATTCGCCAGAGCAGCAGTCAAATCCGTCGGCGCATATGGGAGGCCTCCCGTTGTATCAAAGCTGGACACATTGACAAGTTGAAATTGCCACTTCCTGCAAAACTCGACGGGATTGCCTTTGTCGCCGACCGTCTGAAAATCGAGAGCTACCGAAGATGCGAATTTTTCTTTCACCACATGCCGTAGCAGATCTCTCAACCTAGCCGTGGCATTTTCGTTGTAGATATTTTTCGAGATAAGTTCTTCATATCGCTCTTTGACCTTCCCGAATTTCAGGGCCCAATCAAGGGTGACTGCGGTATTGTCAAACGGCTGATCTGTTTTGAAGCTGTTGTCCCATACGTGCTTGGGGCCGCTGAACCATCGCCTGGCGAGCTTGGCGGCAACAGGCCATTTCATTCGTTTCATCGCCTCAGGGACTTCCAGCAGGTCAAACGGAGGCGGATTTTCGCAATGCTCCGCATCGGCTGGCTCGGGCGACTTGGGTGGCGGGGCTTGCTTGGGTGGAGGAGTCTTTGCCGGCTCAGGTGCTTTCATCGTCTCGGGCTGGGCGGGTTTGGGCCCCGGAGACTTGGCGGGTTCGGGTTCGCCCGGAGCGAGCTTGTCCATGCAAACTCCGTGCGGGGTATTCAGGGGGACACACCCGTTGACGCCAGCGTATTCCTTCCACTTCGGCAATGAGAATGGAACCGATGATGTTTTGATTTCGTAATAAGGTAATTTTTTGACTTCCGGCATAGGGTGTTCGATATAGGATTTTTTGAAATGGAGTGGCAATGATTTAATCAATGATCTGGAAAAATAGAACGGCAACAATGAAAACAACTGTCAGAATTTTCCTTGCATTTGAGATCGTAAAGATATGGGTGGCTCGCCATCGGAGGCGTACAGCAACTCGCGACGATTGGCGTACTCCGCCCGATACGATGTCGACATCGTCAGCGACGGCAGCGCATTCCTGCGGCCTCGGCGTTCGACATTAACGTACTGATAGGCCAGGTGGCTCCTGCCATCGTGTTGGTCACCTCTATTTGTTTATCGAAACCCGTCTAGTCTACCGGGATGCAGAAGTGCGGCTGTAGCTGTCCGGGAGGACGACCTTATAATCTATCGATGAATTAAATAGTAACTTCTATTCGCGAATTGATAATTAAGATTATCTTGTGCGAGAAAATCGCTCGCCTGCCGAGACTCCCATGTGAGGATTATCGATTGGCAATTTTAAAATACGGGGAAAATACGCAAGCGTTGCTCGCAGAGAACGTCGGTCCTGGCGTTGTACGCGTCATGCCGTTTGCGCCGGCCGCGAAGCTCGACGTCGCTTTAATGCATGGCGATGGGCCGGAACGTCGTACACGCTCAGCGTGCCGGCGCGTTCGAGTTCGTCGCGGCCGTAGCCTCGAGGATCCGTACCTGCTGTTCGCGTGCCGGCGATCGTGAACTGCACGGACGCGTACCGGACGGGGGCGACTCAGACCCGGGCGATTGGGAGATCAGAACAATGTTGGTCCAGGCGGACGGTGTGACGCAGGACACCCCGCTGCCGGGGCCATCGGCTCCTGCTATTTCCCGGCGAACGCATCGGCATGCGCGGCGCGATGCCGTGCTTCGGCCCGATCCCCGGCCGGATAGAACTGCCGCGCCCATCGCTGAAACACCGGGTACGGCCCGTCGCCCGCGCCCGGCGTACCGTAGCCCGTGTAGTCGCGATTGCTCCACACCATGATGTCTTCCTTGAACACCGGCACGAGCCACAGCCGGTGCAGCAACCGGCCGAGCGCGGCGTAGACGACGCGCTGCAGCGGGGCCGGCCACCTCGACAGCCACGAAAAGCGGAACGAGATGCCGTCCCGGAAGGTCCAGCGCAGCGGCGCGATCTGCACGCCGCACGCGAAGATCTTCGCTTCGAGGCCGATCGCCTTCATTTCATGGTCGGACGACACGCACCCGAGGCCGTGCACGCCGATCAGCGTGCTCCATCTGATGTTCTTCCACGCCATGTCCACCTGCATCGAAATACGCGGGCCGTCGATCACCGGGGCATGCGGTTTCATGTCCTTCCAGCGATGCAGCGCGCCGAAATGCTCGAGGTCGTAGCCGTTTTCCGGCAGGTTCTGCATCACGCCGCGCAGCGTGAATGCCTGGCCGACCGGCGCCGAGAAGCCGGTCATGTTCACGTCGGGCAGTTCCCAGGTCGGCGCCAGGCCGTCGGCGTTCTGCCACACGAACACGAAGCCGTTCCATTCGCGCACGTGCCGGGTGCGAAGCGTCAGCCCTTGGGCGCCGTGCGGGCAGCGGGCGGTGGCGCGCCGGCCGTCGGGGCCGTATGCGTAGTGATGGAACGGGCAGACGATCTGCTCGCCGTCGACCGTGCCGCCGTGGCCGAGATGCGCGCCCTGGTGCGGGCAATACGCGTCGACCGCGCAGGCGACGCCCGATGCGGTCCGGTACAGCACGACATCGCGTCCCATGAACGGCGTCGTGAGCACGCTGCCGCGCTTCAGCTCGCGGCTGAAACACAGTGCGAACCATCCGTCCGGATAGGGCAGCGGCGCGGTCTCGTCGGCGGGGCCGGTTGCATTCATCGCGTGTTCCTGCGTCGGCTTGGCACTCATCGCGCGAATGCCCGATCGACGTAGGCGACGGCCGCCGGCCCGGCGCCGTCCTGCCCGTCGGGCGCATCGCCGTCGGGTGCCGGATAGAACTGCGCGGCCCAGCGCCGGAACGTCATGATCGGCATCTCGCCGGCCATCAGCGTCGGGCGCGCGTCGTAGTCGCGGTGATGCCAGATGCGCAGGTCGCGCTTGAACTGGGGCACGAACCACCACCGGTAAGCGGCGCTCGCGAGTACCTCGTGCAGGGCCCGGCGCAGCGGCGACGGCCACGCCGACGCGCGTTCGACGCGCAGTGCCACGAATTCACGGCACGTCCAGCGATCGGGTTCGATCTGCGTCGGGAACAGCACGACCCGCGCATGCAGCCCGAGGTCCGGCAGTTCCATGCGCGCGGCCATGCAGCCCAGGCCGTGCATCGTGATATCCAGCAACAGCCGTTGCCCGAGCAGCACGAGCGTCGAGCGCATCGTCATCCGGTGGCCGTCGGCTTGCGGCGGCTCCAGCACCGGATTCGACCAGCCGTGCACCGGACTGAAATGGTTGACGTCGACGCCGTTCTCGGCCGGATTCTGCAGATTGCCGTTCAGGGTGTGGCACGCGCCGCGCGGCCGCGAATAACCATCGAGGTCGAGGTCGGGCAGCGACCACGACGGCGGTGCGCCCGCACGGTCCTGCCATGCGAGCACGAGGCCGTTCCATTCGCGCACCTGGCGGTGCCGCAGCGTGGCGGCAGGCGGCTTGCCGTCTTGCCCGGCGCGCACGCAGGTGCCGTCCGGCGCGAACGCGAGGTGATGGAACGGGCACACGATCTCCTCGCCGCGCACGACGCCGCCGTGCCCGAGATGCGCGCCGAGGTGCGGGCAATGCGGCGCGACCGCGCGAATCAGGCCGGATGCCGTTCGATAAAGCACGACGTCCTCGCCCATGAAACGCGTGACGACGAGCGCGCCGGGTTTGACGTCGCGGCTGTAGGCCAGCGCGAACCAGCCGTCCGGATAGCGATGTCGCGAGGCGGCGGGCGCGGACACGGGAGGGATCGATGCGTGCATGCGCGTCTCCGGTCACCGGTGCGAATCGTGCCGCTCCGCCGCCGCGATTTCCTCGAGCGTCGGCAGCGCCGTCATCGCGACTTCGCCGCCGGCGAAGCGCCCGCCGCCGAGATCGTCGCCGTGGTAGCGGGTGCTGAACGCGTGGAATTCCGCGTTGCCGGCGCTCATGTAGCCCAGTTCCGTCACGTACGCCTGCGTGTCGGCGTCGCCGGCCAGCACGCCTGTCGCGATCGCGTCGCGCGCGTCGATCAGGCGGCGCTCGTTCGACGCGCACAGGGCAGCCAGCCGGTCGAGCGCCGCCTGCACGTCCAGTTGTTCGACGCGTATCAGGATCCAGACGGCATTGAACCGCTCATGCGCGGACCACTCCTTGCGAAACGAAAACAGGTCGTTGACGAGGATCACCGAATCGATCGCCGCGTCGCGCGCATCGGCCAGTGCCGGGTGTTTCGCGAGGCGCTCGCCCATGTCGATGTCGAGCGCGTATTCGGTGAGCAGGGTGATCCAGTGCCCGAATCCCTCGACCCGGCGAAACGCCAGATAATCGGCGAGCGACAGGCGCGACGCGTCGGTCGCCGTCGGATTGGCCTGGGTGCGGATCTGGTCGCGGATGCATTCGACGAACCGCTGCCAGAAGGCCGGGCGCGCGTCGCCCGCGGTGCGCATCAGGTGCAGCGTGTTGTGCAGCAGTCGCGCGGACGGCACGTCGGCCGGTGGCAGCTTGCCGTCGACGGCCGCGAGGAAATGCTCGCGCAACGCGTCGAGCCCCGCCTGATCGCCGGTGCGCGCGAGATGCGTGAACGCGTCGTCCATCAGCGTCGTGACGTGCATCATGCGGTGGATCGCATACACGCGATCGGGCCGCGCATTCGGGTAGCACAGGCTGCCATAGGCGGGAACGCGCTGCGCGAGAAAACGGCGCGCCGCTGCCTCGCTGCGATAGTGCTGCAGGATGGTCGGGTAGTCGTCGATCGCGAGCTGCCGCTCGATCGCTTCATGCCGCGGGTGCCGTGCGACGGGCAGCGACAGACGCGGCAGCGGCAGCACCAGCGTCTGCGTGGCGCTCGCGGTGCGTGGCGTTTGGGAGGCGTGCATGCGAGTCTCCCGGTCATGCGTCCGGTTTGACCGCGACGACGCTGTAGGTCGACACCTTGTTCTTGATCAGCGCGACGGACCAGTTTTCGGCGAGCACGCGCAGTTCTTCCAGCGTGTCCGGGGCGTGGTGCGGAAAATGGCGATCGATGTTGGCCTTGGCGTCCATCAGCCAGCGCGCGACGTCGATGTTCGACGGCAGCACGCGCATGTCGCGGATGGCGAACCCTGCGTCGACCAGCACCCGCCGGAAATAATCGGGTGTCTTCCTGTGTTTGCACGCGATCCGGTCGATCTCGTCCGGCGTGTCGGACTGGTATTCGCTCAGGTCGACGTTGTACAGATTATCCGAGATGATCACCGATCCGCCGGGGCGCACGCGGGCATGCAGCGCGCGCATCGCCTTTTCGTACAGTGCGTTCGGGAAATGCGAGATCACGCCGCGAATGATCACGAGATCGTACGGCGTCGCGGGATCGGGTAGTCGATCGACGTCCTGGGCGTTGCACTGATAGAGGTTGATGCGGCCCGCGAGCCCGTGCTGCGCATGAAAACGTGCGCAGTAGTCGAGCTGCTCGCGACTGACGTTGACCCCGTCGAGACACAGGCAGTCGGGGAAGCGGCCGGCCAGATACTTGAGGATGTAGCCCCAGCCGCAGCCGATGTCGAGAATGCGCTCGACGCGCGCGGGAGCCGGGGCGTCGAAGCCGGCGAGATGGAGCTGGCGTTCGAAGTAGCGCATGCCCGATTCGTCGAGCGAGATCGGCGGCGTGGAGCGCGGATCGTCGTAAACACCGAACTGGAACAGCAGGTACTCGCCGATCGCCTTGCGCCAGTCGTCCGGACTGCCGGCATAGGTCGTCTGCACTTTCCGTTCGTAATCGTTCACCGTCTCGCCATGCAGCACGCGGATAGGCAGCGCGCGCTCCAGGTGAGGCGCGCGCAGTTCGGCGCTCGCCCGTTCGCTGAGCTGATTCATCGAAATCCTCGCGTCGTCTATTGCCGAAAAAACCGGACGAAACAATGCCTGCCGATTGAGCGGCAGCGCAGGTCTTCACGAGACGTCGGCACGAAAATGCGCCCGCCGATACGTGAGATCGAATAAATCGATGTAATGCTTCTGTCGAAGCGTTATGAAGGTGAAAGATCCGTGCGCATTTAAAGGTCCCCGGATAAATGGCGGAAAGGGTGCCGAGACGAAGCATCGCAACCCCGGCCCCATACCATGTGCGGGCCTTCTGGCATTGCGGGATCGCGCCGGCCAGCCGGTTCGGCGCGGTATGTCGCTTGCGTTTTCACGATTCCGATACTGCGATTGTGAAACGGAAGCGAAGTGTATTCGTTATATGAGAGGCAATTCGTTTTTTCAAGAATCTTCCAGCCTGTTTTAAAAACACCGGGAAAGCAGGCGCTAATTAAAATATTGAAATCGCAATGGTCAACGGCGATTGGGATTATTTCGATTCGATGAATCGAAGCCGGGCGGCCGCGCCGCGAACGATCGCGTGCGCGGCTGCCTGGCAGGACGAGGCCGGCCGCATGACGTCAGGCTCGACGGGAACGCGCGCTCGCGCCGAACGAGCCGGGCGCGGTGAACGGGCGCCTACGGCCGCGCGGCAATCTCGTCGAGATGCCACAGCAGGTCGGCCGGGTCGTCGTACACGCGCAGCGCGCCGGCGCGCTCCAGTTCGTCGCTGCCGTAGCCGCCCGACAGCAGCCCGACGCCGAGCGCGCGGCAGCGGGCGGCGGCCAGCATGTCCCAGATGCTGTCGCCGACCACGACGGTGTGCTCGATCGGCACGTTCAGCTGCGCGGCGGCAGTCAGGAACAGGTCGGGGTCCGGCTTCGCATACTTGACCTGGTCGCGCGTGACGACCACCTGCTTCGCCGGATCGACGCCGAGCGCCTCGAGATTGATGGCGGCCGTTTCCATCCGTCCGCTGGTGGCGATCGCCCAGCGGATGCCCGCGCCGGACAGCGCGGCCAGCAGTTCGCGCGCGCCCGGCAGCGGACGCACCTGCGCGCGCAGCCGCTGGTAGGCGGCCGCATGCAGCCGCGCGAGCCGTTCGACACGCTCGGCGTCGATGTCGCCCGCCGTCTCGCGCAGCAACTGGTTCAGGAACAGGCCGCCGCTCATCCCGATCTTGCGGTGGATGCGCCATACCGACAGCTCGATGCCCTCCGCGTCGAGCGCTTCCTTCCACGCGAGCACGTGCTGATAGACGCTGTCGACGAGCGTGCCGTCGAGATCGAACAGAAACGACGTTTCAATGCGCATGTGAATCTCCTGGTCCGGTGACAGGCGGGCGAAGCGTCCGCGGGAATCGTGGTCGATGGAGACATTATCGGCGCATGGCCGTGTCGTCGCCATGTCCGGCCGCCGGTACGGCGACGTGTCATGCGCCGCTGGTACAATCGCCCGATGCGCCGGGCCGGGCCTTCTGTGCCGCTTTCCGCGCCGCGCCCGTGCCGTACACACCCCCAACCCTCGTCTCGTCGATTCCACGCATGGCAACACCGGACGCCATCAGTTCCAGGCACTCGTGGTGGGGCGTACTGGCCCTGTCACTCACCGCCTTCATTTTCAACACCACCGAATTCGTGCCGGTCGCGCTGCTCAGCGCGATCGGCGACAGCCTGCAGATGCAGCCGACCGCCGTCGGCCTGATGCTGACGATCTACGCATGGGCGGTGGCCGTCGTGTCGCTGCCGCTGACCTTCGTCACGCGTCACGTCGAACGGCGCAAGCTGCTGATCGGCGCGTTGCTGGTGTTCATCGGCAGCCACATCGTGACCGGCGTCGCATGGAATTTCACGGTGCTGATGATCGGCCGGCTCGGCATCGCGTGCGCGCATGCGGTGTTCTGGTCGATTTCCGTCCCGCTGGCGGTGCGGCTCGCGCCGAGCGACCGCAAAAGCCGCGCGCTGAGCCTGATCGCGATGGGCTCGGCGATCGCGATGGTCGCCGGCATTCCGCTCGGCCGCGTGATCGGCGAGGCGTTCGGCTGGCGCGTCACGTTCCTGATCATCGCGGGCGCCGCGGCCGGCGCGGCGCTGGTGTTGCGCGCCACGTTGCCGGTCCTGCCGAGCCAGGGCGCCGGCTCGCTGAGCAGCATCGGCGTGTTCCTGCGCAAGCCGGCCCTGGTGGCGCTCTACGCGATTACCGTCCTGGTCGTGTCCGCGCATTTCACGTCGTACACGTACATCGAGCCGTTCGTCCAGAGCGTGAACCACGCGAGCAGCAGCCGGATCACGTACGTGCTGATCCTGTTCGGCATCGCCGGCCTGCCGGCCGCGCTCTGCTTCAATCGCGCGTACCCGCGCGATCCCGACCGGTTTCTGCTGACGTCGATCGTCGCGTTGTCGGGTTGCCTGCTGGTCCTGTTCCCGTGCGCGCTGAACATCGTCACGCTGTCCGTGCATACGCTGGTGTGGGGCGGCGCGATCGTCTGCTTCGGCCTCGCGATGCAGGCGTGGGTGCTGAAGCTGGCGCCGGACGCGACCGACCTCGCGGTGTCGATCTACTCCGGGCTGTACAACGTGGGCATCGGCGCGGGTGCACTGCTCGGCAACCATATCGCCGGGGACTACGGGCTGCCGTGGATCGGCACGTTTGGCGGCGTGGTCGGCGCGTTCGCGGTCGGGATCGCGTGGCTCGCGTTGCGGCTTCATGCGCGGCAGGCAGTGGCTTAAAGGCCGCGCAAGCCCGTTATCGGCATGAACGGGCCCCAAGCGCCATTGTCATGCGGCCCGCTTCGTCCCGCGTCGTCAATGCGGCGCGTCGTATGGGAGCCCCGCCGCATCGCGCTGCCGCAGTTTCGCGTACAGCGTCGTGCGTGAAATGCCGAGTTGCCGCGCGGCCGCCGACACGTTGCCGTCATGCTCGTCGAGCGCCCGGCGGATCGCGTCGAGCGACTGTTCGCGCAGGCTGACGCTGGCGGGTGGGCTGACGGCCGGCGCCGCGTGACACAGGTCCTCCGCGTCGGCGAGCACGTCGGCGTGGCGCGCGGCGGTCGCCCGATCGAGCGGTGCGCGCACGGTGCGCACCCAGATGTGGCTGCCATCGTCGCGTGCGATCCGCTGCGGCGTGCGCGACGGTGTCAGCAAGCGACGCTGCTGCGCGGGCGTCGCACCGGGAAACAGTTGCCGGAGCTCGACCGGTGCGGCCGGCCCTTCGGACGCGAGGTCGAGCATCCGGCGCGCCGGACGGCTCACCGCACGCACGCGGCCGGACCCGTCGAGCGCAATGACGCCGGCGAGCGGCGTGCCGAGCCAGCGCGGATCGTATTGCACCTGCAGCAGATGGCAGTCGCGCAGCATCGCATAAAGCCGCTGCTCGGCGGACAGCGCCGCATGCCGGAACGGCTCGAGCAGTTGCGCGACATTGCGCCGGCCGGTGCCGGTGATGTCGAGCGCGCCGATTACTTCACCGTCGAAGCCGACCAGCGGTACCGCGAGACAGAACACCCGCGAGAACGCGTCGAGATAATGCTGCGCGCCCGCGACGACGGTCTCGACGCCGTCGTGAATCACGCAGCTCGGCGCGGTCGTGCCGATGTTCGGTTCGACGATCCGGCGCCCGGCGACGATCGGCGTCAGCAGCGCGTCGTCGCATTGCGGGCTGCGTCGCGCGTGGACGACCGTGCCGTGCGGATTGACGCACATGATCGTCCATTCGCTGCCGCCGAATGCGGCCCACAGCGGCTCGATCTCCTGCGCGACGCAGCGATAGAGCCGCCGGTCCGCGCGCGATTCGTCGTGCTCGCGCTGCATTTCATAGCGGGCGGTTTGCCACGGCCGCAGCCCGGCATCGCGCGAGCGCAGCCACGAGCGCGCGACGCCGGCCGGCAACGCCATGTCCGGCAGCGGCTCGCCCGCGGCGAAGCGGGCGCGGAGCCGGTCGAGGTCGACCGGCCTTGCAGGGGATTCGGGGGCCATGTTCACGCTGCGCTCCATGTGGGTCGAAGGTCCGGGCGCGCGTGCCGCGCCGGCGTGTCGAGCGAATGCGTAATATAGCCCGGTGCCCGGAATGCGGCATTTTCCTTCCCCGAGGGCGTCGTTGCGTGCCGCCGCGAGGCGTCGGCGGCCCGCGCGGCGCCCGCGTGCGCTCAATGCGGCAAGCGCAGGATCGGCTTGAGCGTGATTCCCGTGCTGCTGTCTTCCGCCGCCTGGTTGATCTGCTCGAGCGGATAGAACTTCACCAGCCGGTCGAACGGAAACCGCCCCTGCAGATACAACTGCACGAGTTGCGGAATGAACGTCTGCGGCACGCTGTCGCCTTCGACGATGCCGCGGATCGTGTGGCCGCCGAGCAGCAGGCTGTTCACGTCGAATTCGGCCTTCGTGCCGAGCTTCGGCGCGCCGACCACGCCCATCGTGCCGCGCGAGCCGAGCGCGTCGATCCCTTGCGACAGCACCGCCGGCAGCCCGGTCGATTCGAGCGCATAGTCGACGCCACCGCCGGTGATCTCGCGGATCGCGGCGACGACGTCGACTTCCCGGCTGTTGAGCGCGTGCGTCGCGCCGAGCTCGAGCGCCAGCGCGAGCCGCGACGGGACGATGTCGACCGCGATGATCGTCGTCGCACCCGCGATGCGTGCGGCCATCACGGCACTCATGCCGACCGCCCCCGCGCCGAAGCTCGCGAAGCTGCTGCCGGGGCGCACCGCGAGCGAGTTGATCACCGCCCCCGCGCCGGTCTGGATCCCGCAGCCGAGCGGGCCGAGCAGTTCGAGCGGCGCTTGCTTCGGCACCTTGATCGCGTTGTTCTCGCGTGCGAGCGCGTAGCTCGCGAACGACGACTGCGCGAAGAAATGATCGTGCAGCGGTTGTCCGGCTTCGTCGCGGATGGCCGTCTGCCCGTCGGCGTCGGCGCCGCCGAAATTCAGCGCGAAGAACTGCCGGCAATACGCGCCGTGACCGCCGACGCACGACGCGCAGTGGCCGCACGCGCCGTAGGTGAGCACGACGTGATCGCCGGCGGCGAGCGTCTTCACGTCCGGGCCGACCGCCTCGACCACGCCGGCGCCTTCGTGACCGAGCACGGCCGGCAGCGGTACCGGGTAGTACTGGTCGCGCACGATCAGGTCGGTGTGGCACAGGCCCGTCGCGACGACGCGTACCAGCACCTCGTCGGCGCGCGGCGCGCGGAGCCGGGCGGATTCGATGGTGAAGGGCGCGCCGGCGGCGCGTGCGACGGCCGCGGTGACGGCGCGCGTATCGTTTTCGGTGTACATGGTCGGTCTCCTCGTCAAATCGGGTACAACGGCGCTTCGCCCTTGATCGTCAGCCACTGCCACTGCGTGAATTCTTCCCAGTTCGCGCTGCCGCCGATGCTCGCACCATTGCCCGATGCGCCGACGCCGCCGAACGGATTGATCACTTCGTCGTTCACCGTCTGGTCGTTGATGTGCAGCAGCCCCGTGTTCAGGCGTTCGCCGATCCTCAGCGCGCGGCCGACGTCGGCGGACAGGATCGCCATCGACAGCCCATATTCGGTTTGATTGGCGAGGGTGATCGCGTCTTCGTCGGTATCGAACGGCACGACGATCGCGACCGGCCCGAAAATTTCCTCGTCGAACGCCGGATTGCCCGGCGTGACGCCGCTCAGCACGGTCGGCTCGAAGAACAGGCCGCGATGGCCGCCGCCCGTCTCGACGCGTGCGCCCGCGCGGCGGGCTGCATCGACCACGCTCGCCGCATGGTCGCATTGTGCGGCATTGATCAACGGTCCGAGGCCGACGTCGCCGGTAGCCGGGTCGCCGACGCGCAGGCTTTGCGCCTTCTCGACGAGCTTCGCGACGAAGCGGTCGTGGATCGCGCGCTGCACGAGCACGCGGCCGGTCGCCATGCATATCTGGCCTTGATGCAGATACGCGCCCCACGCGGTGTTGGCGACCGCGCGGTCGAGATCGGCGTCGTCGAGCACGATCAGCGAGTTCTTGCCGCCGAGTTCCAACGATACCTTCTTCAGATGGCGGCCCGCCGCTTCGCCGACCTTGCGCCCGGCCGCGGTGGAGCCGGTGAACTGGATCATCGCGACATGCGGATCGGCGACCAGCGCGGCGCCGGCCGCACCGTCGCCGGGCAGCACGTGCAGCACGCCCTCGGGCAGGCCGGCAAGCTCGAACACGCGCGCGATCGCGACACCGCCGCACACGGCGGTGCGCGGATCGGGTTTCAGCACGACCGCGTTGCCGAGCGCGAGCGCCGGTGCGACCGCGCGCAGCGCGAGGTACAGCGGGAAATTGAACGGCGAGATCACGCCGACCACGCCGCGCGGGCGGCGGCGCGCGAGCGACAGCCGGCCGGCCGCCGACGGCAGCACTTCACCGGCTGCGCGCGACGGCAGCCCGGCGGCCTCGTGCAATGTCTTGATCGTAACGGACGTTTCGAACGACGCCTTCGCGCGCGTCGAGCCGCTTTCGCGCACGAGCCAGTCGACGATCGCATCGAAATACGTTTCGGCGACGGCCGCCGCGCGGCGCAGCACCGCCGCGCGCTCGTCGTAGGGCAGGGCGAACCATGCGGGTTGCGCGCGATGGGCGGCGATGGCGGCTTCCGCGATGGCCGCGCCGTCGGCGAGACCGATGCGGCCGAGCGTGTTGCCGGTCGCCGGTTCGATCACGTCGGCCGCGTGCGGGCTCGCGTCCCAGCGGCCGGTGAAGATCTTGCCGCGCCAGATGTCGGCGTCGAACAGTGCGGTGTTGCTGCTATCCATGTGCGCTCCTGTGGAAATTCGGATCGCCGGATCGGGCAACGCGCGGCCCGCTCCAGCATGCCCGCGAGGGTAGGCGGGCAGGGCGAAACGGGGCTATCCGGGTTTCTTCCCACGCGCGGGAGGCGTATGGATTGGGGCGTGTCCGCGATGCGGTGTGCGGAAACTGAACAGTCGCTGTGGGTTTTGTTGCCGCATTCTGTTCGATGACACTGCAGGTGTGGCCGGTGCGGCGGGACCGGTGCCTGATCTGAAGGCCCGGCGTGAAAACCTGCGCGAAGACTTTCGGTCACGCGTGTTCGGATCGGCCGTTATCGATCCGCAAAGGATATCTGGCGCCCCCGATTGCAGTCATTTTCAAGAATGCGCTTTGGCCTGGCAGCCCCATTCCGCAATTAACTCGAGGCGATGCCGGTGACGTGCCTGATCGATCGTGGGAGCGGGTGCGCGTGGCCATGGATCTTCCGTGGAGAACCACACTTCGTGCCGTTGTCGCCGGCCTGTCTGACGGACGACACCGAGGCGGAGATCGAGGCCGTATGAGCCGGAGCCGGATTCGCCCGGTGCGCGGCGTACCTGGTTCGGCCGTACGTCCAGCAGGGGCGCCTGGTGCGCCTGTTGCCGAGCCTCGAACCGGAACCGTGGAGGCCGCACGTCTATCGGCCGCGGCCCGATGCCACGGCGTATCCGGGGGGGTACGACGAACGCGTGGCGAAGCTCGCGCACGCAACGTCGCGAGCGTAGCGGCGCGCCTGTCCGGTTTTACTTCAAACCGGCAATAACGACGCGGATTGTTTCCGCCTGGTCGATCAAGTGTCCAAAGAGTGGGTTTTCGCGGACGATCGCGGCAAGCATCGACGTCAACGCGATGGGCGACCGGAACACCGTCATCTCCCAATATGTGACCGCGTGCCGCAAAGATTGAAACGGGGAAACGAACGTCATTAATCTGCGTACGCGCACGATGCTGACTGGCGTGCGTCGTTCACAACAATCGGGAGACGAAGATGAAGGGCGTCAATCATTTAGGAATGTTGATGATATGCCTCGTGGCGGCAGCGATTGGCCTGTCGGCATGCGGCGGCGACGATGTCGGTTCGTCGCCGGGAACGAACACGTCGGCGACGGGGACGACCTCGACCACCGGCACGACGTCGACGACTGGCGGCGGCACGACCCCCACCGGTACGTCGCCGACCGCACTGCAGCAGATCGCGGTGAATCCGCCGCCGATGGGCTGGTCGTCGTGGAACAGCCTCGAGGAAAACGTCAGCTTCGATACGATCAAGGCGCAGGCCGACGGCCTGGCCGCGCTGAACGCGAACCTCGCGACGGGCAACAAGTACCAGTATGTGAACATCGACGAAGGCTGGTGGACGTCCAGAAAGCGCGACGCGAACGGCAACTTCATCCTCAACGTCGACATGAACGGCAATCCCACCAATCAGTGGCCGGGCGGGATGAAGGCGATGGCCGACTACATTCACGGCAAGGGGTTGAAGGCCGGCATCTATATCGACTCCGGGCCGCAGGGCTGCGGAAACACGAACGGCACGCATTTCGTCGGCAGCGACTACGCGCACTACGATCACGACTTCCTGCAGTTCGCGCAGTGGGGCTACGACTTCGTCAAGGTCGACTGGTGCGGCGGCAGCGCGGCCGGATACGATCCGCAGCAAGCCTATACGGCGATCTCGCAGGCGATTCAGAAAGCCTATGTCGCGACCGGGAAGCGGCTGGTGCTGAACATGTGCGACTGGGGCACGCTCGGCAAGAGCGGTTATCCCGACTACAACCTGGGGCCCTGGGACTGGGGCGCGGGGATCGCGACTTCGTGGCGCACGACGGGCGACATCTACGGGCCGGGGAGCGGGGTGCCGAAGTTCGGCTCGGTGCTCGGCAACTTCAACGGCAACTATCACCCCGAAGGCCAGCACACCGGTTACTACAACGATCCGGACATGATGGTGGCCGGCATGGGCATGACGGCGGCGAACGACCTGGCGCACGTGAATCTGTGGGCCATCGCCGGCGCGCCGATGATACTCGGCAACGACCTGTCGAAGTCGCTGTCGAGCGATACGACGAGCTTGCTCACCAATCCCGAGCTGATCGCGATCGACCAGGACATGCTGGGCCTCCAGGGGTTGAAGGTCGCGGATGCCAACGGGCAGCAGGTGTGGGCGAAGCTGCTGGCCGGCGCGGGCAAACGCGCGGTGCTGCTGTTCAATAACGGCACGGCGGCGAGCGACATCACGGTGACGTGGCAGCAACTGGGCTTCGCGGCCGGTACGTCGGCGACCGTCCGCGATGTCTGGGCGCACAAGGATCTCGGCGCGGCGACCGGTGCCTACACGGCCGCGAGCGTGCCGGCCGGCGGCACCGTGATGCTCGTGTTGAGCGGCACGGACCTGCCGTCGACCGCCTACCTGCCGGGCCCGCTGTCGGGCGGCGCGACGGTCGCGGACTGCACCGCGTGTGCGAGCGGCAAGAAGGTGACGGGGCTGGGCGCGGTGACGTTCAACAACGTGACCTCGCAAACGGTGGGCGGTTATGTCCAGATCGCCTACCTGAACACCGGGACGGAAACCGCCAGCGCACAGCTCGCGGCGAATGGCGGCAACGGCACGACGCTCGCGTTTCTGCCCACCGGCAATACCGTCGGCACGGTGACGGTCTTTGTCAACCTGCAGTCCGGGGCGAACACGTTGACCTTGTCGGGCCTCGGCGGTACAACGGCGGCACCGGACGTCACGTCGGTCGCCGTGGTGGCCGGCCCGGTGAAGGTTCCGCCCCCGCCGCCGCTGGCTTACGAGGCCGAGGCAGCCGGCAACACGCTCGGCGGGGCGGCGCGCGTGTCGTCATGCGGCGCGTGTTCGCGCGGACAGGACGTCGGCTATATCGGCAACGGTGACGGGACCAGCAACGGCACGCTCACGATCAACGGCATCTCGGTGCCGGCGGACGGCACCTACAGCGTCGTGATCGCCTACGTGAACGGCGATTCGACGCCGCGCAGCGCGCAGGTCGGTTTCGACGGCGCGGCGCCCGTGTCCGTGTCGTTCCCGTCGACGGGCGGATGGGGGAACGTGTCGACGGTGACGGTGACGGGCACGTTCAGGCAAGGAAGCGCCAACGCGCTGCAGTTCTCCAATCCGACGGGCTGGGCGCCCGATATCGACGGTATCGGTGCGCCGGCAACGCAGTGACGTGCGCATGGCGCGGCGCCCCGCTCGCGGGCCGTCGCGCCATTCATCGGAACACGCGCGGCAAGCCGACATCGTGCGGCATCATCATGGTGCCGACGCACCCGCATGCGGTGCCCGATATTCGACTGGAGAGGCTCGATGCCGATACCCCGGATTGAAACGCGCGACGCGATGGGCGACCCCGACGTGGTCTATCTCAACCCGGCGCACGTGCTGTGGATGTCGCTGCCGACCGCCGCGCACCGGCGGCCGGGCGGCACGGCCATCCGCGTGGACGATCGCGTGAAGGGCGGCGCGCTGCTGCTGGCCGACGATCCGCCGGCCGCGCAGTTGCTGCAGGATCTCGGGCCGTTCGTGACGGTGACGCTCGCGAACCCGTCATCCGACTACCCGAACGGTGTCGTGCACGTCCGTGCGCATGCGATCGTCAAGGTCGCGACGGACGATCACGAGAAGCCGCTGTCCGAGCGCACGCTCGGCTGGGTCCATGTCCAGGACGGCTCGGCTTTCAAGGTCGACGATTACGCCGGCGTTGCCGCGCAATGGCAGGCGACGATCGCGGCGGCCTGCCGCTGACCGACGATGGCGCGGCGGCCCGTCGTGCCGCCACGGTCCGGCAGTTTTTTCCCTCAGGAAAACCCTGATCTTTCCGTATCGACCGCCGATTTCCTCGCTTATGGCCGGTGCGCGGGCGACCGCAGCGCACCGCCTCCCCCACCGTAGCGCGCATTCGCGCACACCCCGTTCCAGCAAGGCTCTGCATCTCGCTAACTAGCCAAAATAGGTATGGTGCGTCGCAATAATGCGCGCATATTGCCGAGGTTCGATACCTGTCAGGTATGAAATTCGGCGACCAAAAGTATTGGACGCCCCATTTCCCCGCCGCGTATAAATCCGTTCCATGAACAGCCCCCAAGCCGCACGCGCCATGTCTTCCGCCACCATCGAACGCATCGAAACCCGCCTCGTCGACCTGCCGACAATCCGCCCGCACAAGCTGTCGGTGGCCACGATGCACGGCCAGACGCTGATGCTCGTGAAGGTGTTCTGCAGTGACGGCGTGACGGGCCTCGGCGAAGGCACGACGATCGCCGGCATGGCGTACGGCCCGGAAAGCCCCGAGGCGATGAAGCTCGCGATCGATGCGTACCTCGCCCCGGCGATCGTCGGCCGCGACGCAACACGCATCCAGACGCTGATGGCCTTCCTCGGCAAGCTCGCGAAGGTCAATCACTTCGCGAAGAGCGCGCTCGAAACCGCGCTGCTCGACGCGCACGGCAAGCGGCTCGGCGTGCCCGTCGGCGAGCTGCTCGGCGGCCGCCGGCGCGATCGCCTGCCGGTCGCATGGACGCTCGCGTCGGGCGACACGTCCACCGACATCGCCGAAGCCGAGCGGATGCTCGACCTGCGCCGCCACAACGTGTTCAAGCTGAAGATCGGCGCGAAGTCGCCGGAGACGGATATCCGGCACGTGGCCGAGATCAAGAAGGCCGTCGGCGATCGTGCGTCGGTGCGCGTGGACGTGAACATGGCATGGAGCGAAACGCAGGCCGCGCGCGCGATTCCCGCGCTGGCCGATGCGGGCTGCGAACTGGTCGAACAGCCGGTCGCGTCCGCCGCGGCGCTGGCGCGCCTGATGCGCCGTTTCCCGGTCGCGCTGATGGCCGATGAAATCCTGCAAGGCCCCGACAGCGCCTTCGATATCGCGAAGCATCACGGCGCGGACGTGTTCGCGATCAAGATCGAGCAGAGCGGCGGCCTCTTCGCCGCGCAGCGCGTGGCCGCGATCGCGGATGCCGCCGGCATCGAGCTGTACGGCGGCACGATGCTCGAAGGCGCATTCGGCACGGTGGCGTCCGCGCACCTGTTCGCGAGTTTCGCGAACCTGCAGTGGGGCACCGAGCTGTTCGGGCCGCTGCTGATCACCGAAGAGATCCTGACGCAGCCGCTCGACTACAGCGACTTCGAACTGGCCGTGCCGGACGGCCCCGGTCTCGGCATCGAGCTCGACGAAGACAAGGTCAGGCGTTTCACCCGCGACGGACTCGTGCGAGTCGCGTGCTAGCCCGGGTCAGGCAAAGCCGTCATTCCCCCCAAAATACACGTGGAGACACCATCATGAGCGTCAAAGTTTTCGAAACCCGGGAAGTGCAGGATCTGCTGAAGGCCGCGTCGAACGCGGGCGGCGCCGGCGGTCACGCGCGCACGCAGCAGGTCGTGCTGCGCCTGCTCGGCGACCTGTTCAAGGCGATCGACGATCTCGACATCACGCCCGACGAAGTGTGGGCCGGCGTCAACTACCTGAACAAGCTCGGTCAGGATGGCGAGGCAGCGCTGCTCGCGGCCGGTCTGGGTCTCGAGAAGTACCTGGACATCCGGATGGACGCCGCGGACCAGGCCGCCGGCCTCGACGGCGGCACGCCGCGCACGATCGAAGGGCCGCTGTACGTCGCAGGCGCGCCGGTTCGCGACGGCGTGTCGAAGATTGATCTCGACGCGGACGACGGCGCGGGCCCGCTCGTGATCCACGGCACGGTCACGGGCCTCGACGGCAAGCCGGTCGCGGGCGCGGTGGTCGAATGCTGGCACGCGAACTCGAAGGGCTTCTATTCGCACTTCGACCCGACCGGCGCGCAGACCGACTTCAACCTGCGCGGCGCGGTGAAGACGGGTGCCGACGGCAAGTACGAATTTCGCACGCTGATGCCGGTCGGCTACGGCTGCCCGCCCCAAGGCGCGACGCAGCAACTGCTGAACGGCCTTGGCCGCCACGGCAACCGCCCGGCGCACGTGCACTTCTTCGTCGACAGCCCCGATCACCGCAAGCTGACGACGCAGTTCAACATCGACGGCGATCCGCTGATCTGGGACGACTTCGCGTACGCGACGCGCGAGGAGCTGATCCCGCCCGTGGTCGGGAAGACCGGCGGCACGGCGCTCGGCATGAAGGCCGATGCCTACCAGGACATCGAATTCAACTTCGTGCTGACGCCGCTGGTGCAGGGCCAGGACAACCAGATCGTCCACCGCCCGCGCGCAGCCGCGACGGCATAACCGCCTGGCGGCGCGGCGCGCATGCGCCGCCGCCGGCCGGGTTTCCGCGAGATTCAACCGAAACCGATGCGAGCGTGCTTGCAGGACGCGGCACGCGCATGGAAGGAGACAACATGTCCGCCACGATCGACCCCACCAACGAACTGGATCACCTGCTCGCCACCGCGGTGCAGGACGACAAGGAGGCCGGCGTATTCCGCTGCCGCCGCGACATCTTCACGAACGCGGAACTGTACGAGCTCGAGATGAAGCACATCTTCGAGGGCAACTGGGTGTACCTCGCGCACGAAAGCCAGATTCCGGCCAACAACGACTACTACACGACGTGGATCGGCCGCCAGCCGATCGTGATCACGCGCGACAAGACCGGCGAGCTGCACGCGGTCATCAATGCCTGCGCGCACAAGGGCGCGATGCTGTGCCGCCGCAAGCACGGCAACAAGGGCAGCTTCACGTGCCCGTTCCATGGCTGGACCTTCTCGAACACCGGCAAGCTGCTGAAGGTGAAGGACGAGAAGACGACGGAATATCCGGTGCAGTTCAACACGAACGGGTCGCACGACCTGAAGCAGGTCGCGCGCTTCGAAAGCTATCGCGGCTTCCTGTTCGGCAGCCTCAACCCCGACGTGCTGCCGCTCGAGGATTACCTCGGCGAAGCGCGCGTGATCATCGACCAGATCGTCGACCAGGCGCCGAACGGGCTTGAAGTGCTGCGCGGCAACTCGTCCTACATCTACGAAGGCAACTGGAAGATGCAGATGGAGAACGGTTGCGACGGCTACCACGTCAGCACCGTGCACTGGAACTATGCGGCGACGATGGGCCGCCGCAAGGAAGACGGCACCAAGGCCGTCGACGCGAACAGCTGGAGCAAGTCGGTCGCGGGCGTGTACGGCTTCGACAACGGCCACATCCTGCTGTGGACGCAGACGATGAACCCGGAAGTGCGGCCCGTGTACCGGCATCGCGACGAGATCCGCGCGCGCGTCGGCGACGTGCAGGCCGACTTCATCGTGAACCAGACACGCAACCTGTGCGTGTACCCGAACGTGTTCCTGATGGACCAGTTCAGCACGCAGATCCGCGTGGTGCGGCCGCTCGGCGTCGACCGGACCGAAGTCACGATCTTCTGCTTCGCGCCGAAGGGCGAGAGCGACACCGATCGCACGCTCCGCATTCGCCAGTACGAGGATTTCTTCAACGTCACGGGCATGGGCACCGCCGACGATCTCGAGGAGTTCCGCGCGTGCCAGGCCGGCTATGCGGGCGTCACGGCGATGTGGAACGACCTGTCGCGCGGCGCGCCGCTGTGGGTCGACGGGCCGGACGAGAACGCGACGAAGATGGGACTGAACCCGCGCATCTCGGGCGAGCGCAGCGAGGACGAAGGGCTGTTCGTGTGCCAGCACGAACACTGGGTGCACGTGATGCGCGATGCGCTGAAGAAGGAACGCGGGGAGGTGGCGGCATGAGCTTCGATTACCGGACCATTTGCACGACGCTGTATCGCGAAGCACGGCTGCTCGACGATCGCCAGTGGGACGAGTGGCTGACCTGCTATTCGGAGGACGTCACGTACTGGATGCCCGCGTGGGACGACGACGACCGGCCGACCGACGACCCGCAGAGCCAGATCTCGCTGATGTACTACCCGGACCGCGGCGGCCTCGAGGACCGCGTGTTCCGGATCAAGACCGAGCGCAGCGGCGCATCGACGCCCGAGCCGCGTACCAGCCACAACGTGACGAACGTCGAGGTGCTGGCCGAGCGCGATGACGAAGTGGACGTGCGTTACAACTTTCACACGCTGAACCATCGTTACCGCGTGACCGACCACTTCTTCGGCACGATGTTCGTCACGTTGCGCCGGGCGGGCGATGCGCTGCTGATCTCGCACAAGAAGATCGTGCTGAAGAACGACTACATCCGGCAGGTGCTCGACGTCTATCACGTCTGACGCCGTCGTTTTGTGATGAAAGGAAGTGGAGGCGACACCATGTCCAGCTACACGATTGCACTGAATTTCGAGGACGGGGTAACCCGCTTCATCGATTGCAAGGCCGGCGAGAAGGTTCTCGACGCGGCCTTCCGCGCGAAGATCAACCTGCCGATGGATTGCTCCGACGGCGTGTGCGGCACCTGCAAGTGCCGCGCCGAAAGCGGCCGCTACGACCTCGGCGACGATTACATCGACGACGCGCTCACCGAAGACGAGAAGGACGGCGGCCTCGTGCTGACGTGCCAGATGGTGCCGCAAAGCGATTGCGTGATCGCGGTGCCGACCTCGTCGGTCGCGTGCAAGACCGGCCAGAGCGGCTTTGCCGCGACGGTCACGAAGGTCGAGCAGCACAACGACGCGGCCGTCGTGCTCGAGCTCGACGTCGGCGCGGCCGCGCCGGTGTTCCTGCCGGGCCAGTACGTGAACATCGACGTGCCCGCGAGCGGCCAGCACCGCTCCTATTCGTTCTCGTCGGCGCCGGCCGATGCGAAGGTCAGCTTCCTGATCAAGAAGATTCCCGGCGGCGTGATGAGCACGTGGCTCGAATCGGCGCGGCCGGGCGACACGCTGCAATTGCACGGCCCGCTCGGCAGCTTCTACCTGCGCGACGTCGCGCGGCCGCTGCTGTTCCTCGCCGGCGGCACCGGCCTCGCGCCGTTCCTGTCGATGCTCGAAGTGCTGGCGCGCGGCGGCTCGCGGCAGAAGGTGCACCTGATCTACGGCGTGACGCGCGATCTCGATCTCGTGCTGGTCGACGCGATCGAGGCCTATGCGGCGCAGCTGCCGAACTTCAGCTTCGCGACGGTCGTCGCGGATGCCGCGTCGGACCATCCGCGCAAGGGCTGGGTCACGCAGCACATTCCGGCCGATGCACTGAACGACGGCGATGTCGACGTGTATCTGTGCGGGCCGCCGCCGATGGTCGACGCGGTGCGCCAGTATTTCGACGACGAAGGCGTGAAGCCGAACAGCTTCCACTACGAGAAATTCACGCCCAACGTCACGGCAAAGGCGGCATGATCATGCAACGATTCTCCGGCAAGGTCGTCGTCGTCACCGGCGCGGCGCAGGGTATAGGGCGAGGCGTCGCGCTGCGCGCGGCGGCCGAGGGCGGCAGGGTGCTGTTCGTCGATCGCGCGGATTTCGTCGCCGAGGTGGCGGCCGAGGCGAGCGGCGGCGAGACGGCGGGCTGCGTCGCCGATCTCGAAACCTATGAAGGCGCGCAGGCGGCGATCGCATACGCGGTGCAGACGTTCGGCGGCATCGACATCCTGATCAACGGCGTCGGCGGCGCGATCCGCATGCGTCCGTTCGCCGAATTCGAGCCGGCGCAGATCGACGCGGAAATCCGCCGCTCGCTGATGCCGACGCTCTATACCTGTCACGCCGTGCTGCCGCACCTGATCGCGCGCGGCGGCGGCACGATCGTCAACGTCTCGTCGAACGCGACCCGCGGGATTCGCCGCGTGCCGTACTCGGCGGCGAAGGGCGGCGTCAATGCGCTGACGTCGGCGCTCGCGATGGAGTACGCGGCGCACAACATCCGTGTCGTGGCCACCGCGCCGGGCGGCACGCATGCACCGCCGCGTCGCGTGCCGCGCAATGCGGCCGGCGACAGCGCGCAGGAGCAGGCGTGGATGGCCGAGGCCGTGCGGCAGGTGACCGAGTCGACGTACTTCAAGCGCTATGGCAGCCTCGACGAGCAGATCGCGCCGATCCTGTTCCTCGCGTCCGACGAGGCGAGCTACATCACCGGCACGGTGCTGCCGGTCGCCGGCGGCGATACGGGTTGAGCGGGGTGCCGCTGGACTTCGCCCATCGACCGCTTTCATCGACAACCAGACGGCCGGCGCGATGCCGCCGGCCACGGAGACCTCCATGCGTGATCGCAAAGCCATCGTTCCGGCGGGAATGGAAGCGGTGTACGAGAAAATCGGCTATGCGCCGGGCCTGCAGGTCGGCGACACGCTGTACGTGTCCGGCCAGATCGGCCGCGACGCGGCGATGCAACCGGTCGACGGCCGCGAGGCGCAGATCGTGCAGGCGTTCGAGAACCTGCGGCTCGTGCTCGAGGCGGCCGGCGCATCGTTCGGCGACGTGGTCGACCTGACGACGTTCCATACCGACATGCGCGACCTGCCGCTGTTCATGCAGGTGCGCGACCGGTATCTGCACGCCGATCCGAAACCGGCATGGACGGCGGTCGGCGCGCACATGCTGGGCGGCTCGCCAGGCTACATCGTCGAGATCAAGGCGGTGGCGGTGTTGCGGGACTGAGCGCGGCGTCGTCGCGTGCGGGACGGCACCTGCCGGGCACACGAAATGCTCGCTCGGCGATGGCGCCCGCATGCGGGCCGCACCGCAGCCGCGCGCTCGCGGCCCGTGCCTGCTCGCGCCATGACCGACAGTCTTGTCCGGGAGGCGCCATGCGCGAATCGAACGAATCATCACGAGCAAGTGTGCATGCGGGCGGCGCAGCCGCGGCCGACCGGCGGGTGGTACCGGCCAGACATCCCGTCACGCGTGCCTTCGAACGTTTCGCGTCGCACGTGACCTTGTGGGCCGGTTCGCCGATCGCGTTCGGCAGTGCAGTCGCCGTGACTGCGCTGTGGCTCGCCAGCGGGCCGGTGTTTCATTTTTCGGACACGTGGCAGCTCGTCATCAATACCGGGACGACGATCATCACGTTCCTGATGGTGTTCCTGCTGCAACGCAACCAGAACCGCGACAGCGTTGCGCTGCACCTGAAGCTCGACGAACTCGTCGCCGTGACGCGTGCGGCAAACGACCAGTTGATCGGAATCGAGGACGCGTCGGAGGACGAGCTGCGCGAGCTTGCGCGGAACTATCTCGAACTGGCGAAGCGGGTCGCCGGCCGCGACGGTGCCGGCGGGCGGCCCGAAACGCGCCCGGAAGAGTCGTGACCGGCGCGAAGGCTCGCGTTGCCGTCGGCGACGTCGGGTATCCGCTTTTTCAAGCGTTTGTCATTTCGTCCCCGTCGGGGCCGGACGATCCGTCTGGCGGCGCGGACCGTGGAAGGCGGTTACATCGAGTGGAGGCGTACCGACGACCGCGCGCGAGCCCCCCGACGCGACGTCTCCGCATGCGGAGACCGATACGCCCGACGCGCCGGGCATGCAAAGCGGGCTGCAGAGTCTCGCGGTCCTGCTGACGGCGCTGTCGCGCATTCCGACCGAACGGTTCGGCCGCACCGTGTTCACGGCCGCCGATGCGCTGCATGAAGTCGGCGCTTGGAGCCGTCGCAGCACGAACACGTTAGGTTTGCACACGCACCGCGTCACTCCCACGCGTGCTTGCTGAACTGATAACCCTTGGAGCGAATGGTCTTGATCCGTTTAGGCTCGGTCGCGTCGTCGCGCAGTTTGCGGCGCAGCTTCGAGATGCGGCCGTCGATCGAGCGATCGAGGCCGTCGAACGCGATGCCGCGCAGCAGCAACGTCAGGTCGGCGCGGCTGACCACTTCGCCGGCGCGGCACGCAAGGGCCCACAGCAGGTCGAATTCGGTCGACGTCAGGCGCGGCACGCTGCCGTCGGGAAGGTGGACGCGGCGATCCGTGCGGTCGATCGAGAGCTTGCCGAACGTGAACCGCTGCGGCGATTCCGGCCCGCGGTCGGCCGGCTGCGGGCGTGCCCGCCGCAACTGCGCCTTGATCCGCGCGAGCAGGATGCGCGGCTCGACCGGCTTGCGGAGAAAGTCGTCGGCGCCCAGTTCCAGGCCGAGCAACTCGTCGAACGGTTCGTCGCGGGCCGTCATCATGATGAGGATGCCGTCGTATTGCGTGCGCGCCGCGCGGCAGATCTCGAAGCCGTCCTTGCCCGGCAGGTTGATGTCGAGCAGCACCAGGTCCGGGCGGCTCGCGATGATCGTCGTCGCCGCGCCCGTGCCGTCGGACAGCGTGTCCACCTGGTAATGATGCTGGCGCAGATAGTCGGCGATCAGCGCGGACAGGGGGACGTCGTCTTCGACGAGCAGGATTCGGATGGGCATCGCGGAACGAGGGGGGAAACGGGAAAGTGGCGAGCGGTCAGGCCCAGTCCGAACGCGGGGTAGCCGACGCGACGTGCATGGTACTGCGCGACATTCCGACGGAATGTGACGAAATCTGATTCGTTCGGTGAGCGTATCGATGGGGGGACCGCCGCTGCCTGGCGAAGCGGCGAATGGCTGTCGGCGTGCAGACGCACGTTTGGCCGAAACGGTCGGCGCGATAGCCGGCGCGGGGCCGGCGAGGATGCGCGATCGGGCATCCTTCAGACGAAAACGTTTGCGGAAAATCCGTTGTTCCCACCGTCGTCTGTATGGGCGAAACCGAGGCCGGGCAAGGTTACTCGACATATCATTACAAAATATTACCAATGTCGCCGAGTATCCGTCCCTACAATTTCGGCACCTGTCGCGCGCGCCGGACGGATCGCGATTCGTTGCAGGTGCGCGGGGCGGGGAGCCGGGTCGCCACACGAAATCCACGCGGGGATCATCGCGCCGAAGGCGGCACCGCCGCCTCGAGCCGCGCTTTCCGCGCGGGCACCCGATCCGTTTCCCGTCCGGCAACACGAAGCGGATATTCGCTTCCTTTGGGAATGGCATGAGATTCAGAAAACGCACCAGTTATGTCGATGCAACACGGTGGTTCGCCGACGGCGATCATGACCGGGTGAAGAGCCGTCACGGCGTTTGGGCCATCGCGACGCCGGAAGGCTGGCGCACGGTGAAGCCGGGCGACTGGATCCTGCTCGATGAATGCGGAAACTGCTGGCCGATGGACGACAGTCTTTTCAGGCATTTCTACGAACCGGCAGCGGAGTGAGGCGGCCGCCGGATTAACGCGGTATTCGCGCCTATCGACGCCTGCGCGAGAACAGCAACGAATCGGCGTCGTTGAAGCGGATGCGTTCCGGTTCGCCATACCCGGCCTTCTCCGCCACGCGGATCGACGCGACGTTGGTCGGCGCGATCAGGCACACGCTGCGCTCGAAGCGCTGCTGCCCGTCGAGCCACGCCAGCGCGGCCGCGAGCGCCTCGGTCGCGTAGCCCTTGCCGTGCGCCCAGCTCGCGAGCGCCCAGCCGGCTTCCGGCACGCCGCGCACCGACGGCTCGATGTTCCGGTGGAAATCCGCGAAGCCGAGATCGCCGACATAGCGCCCTGACGCCTTCTCGCGAATCGCCCAGTAGCCGTAGCCGAGCAGCGGCCACAGCCCGCGATACGCGAGCATGCGCATCCACGAATCGCGCGGCGCGGACGGCTGGCCGTTGAAGATGTGCGAGACGACCGCCGGCTCGGCCCACATCGCCGCAAGCGCGTCGAAGTCGCCGAGCGGATGGCCTTCGAGGACGAGGCGGGGCGTGTCGAGAACGGGCGGGGAAGAGACCGGCGGCATCGAGGTTTCCGGAACAGGGTTGGACAGAACAACCTGGCCATCAAGGCGCCGAAATCATATCAAAACCCCTGCGCGGCGGTGGCGGCGTCGCGCAGCCGCTGTTGCCCGATGCAACGGGCAATCCGCATGGCCGCGGGCATCCCCGCCGTGGAACCCCGTGCGGCCGCAACCGGCAATCGGGCTCCTCCCGTGCAAGGCAAGGTCGCTCGCGGGCGGCGGCCTATTTCCGGCTTTTCAGGAAGGTCCGCCCTTCGGCCGTGATCGACGCGCCGGAGCGGCCGTGCACCGGATGACTGACGAAGCCGGCGCTGACGAGCTCCCGCGCGATCGACCAGCCGAGTGCCGGCGCATCGCGTCCGTAGCGGACATCGGCGAGGCGTTCCAGCGCCCAGATGGCGGAGGCGGACAGGTTGGGGGTGTTGGACATGTCGGTATCGCTCATCGCTTCCTCGGGGAGTGGAGATTCGGGGGGCGCGGCGCAATGCCGCGAGACGGGTGGCGCAAGCATCAGCGCGCCTGGAGCAGCGGCAGCAGCGCGTGCAGCGCGGCTTCTTCATCGGGCCCGGTGGCCAGCACCTGGGCCGACGTGCCGCCGTGTACCTGCAGCGACGCGATGGCCGCGCTGTCCTTAGCGTTCCCGCTGAGCCCGTTCGCGATCAGCAGGATGTCGCTTTCGAAGCGGCGCGCTGCGTCGGCGGTTGCGTCGCGGGCGGCGGCACCGCGGTTGCGGTTCCACGCCGAGCCGATCTGAACGTACACAACGGTTGCCACGATGCTGGAAATCCTCCGGACGGGGGCGGGATCGATGTGCGGCGTGCACCGTCGGGCCGGGCTTTCGCGGTTTTCCGCGGGAGCGCGGCGCGCGATCCGGTGCGAACTTGCAGACATCCTCAGTAAAGCTGCCTTCAAGTTCGCTGAATATCGTGAAGTCGAGGATTATAATGCATCGGTCAGGATATGTGTATTGCATTATAATGTCGTGTGCGCCGATGGCGGCCTGCCGCGTCCTGGCAGGCGTGTCCCGGTTGCATGACCGCCCGGGTGCGCAACCTGCCCGCCCGGCATTTTCCTGACCGATCCAACTCCTCCCGAATGGAAGCTGCAATGAACGCCGCCCCCGCCTGCCCGCAATGCGCGATGGAAAACACTTACCCGGACGGCACGCTGACCGTCTGCGCCGACTGCGGCCATGAATGGTCGGCGGGTGCCGAAGTGGTCGACGAACCGGCGGGTGACGTCGTCAAGGATGCGAACGGCAACGTGCTGTCGGACGGCGATTCGGTCGTGCTGATCAAGGATTTGCGCGTGAAGGGCTCGTCGATCACGCTGAAGATGGGTACCAAGGTGAAGAGTATCAGGCTCGTCGGCGGCGATCACGAAGTCGATTGCAAGACCGACATGGGCGGCTTCATGCTGAAGGCCTGCTACCTGAAGAAGGTCTGAGCGCACGTCGCGCCCGGCCGTTTTCGCCCGATTGCCCGCCCATGATCGACGATCCAGCTTCCTACGACGCGTTCGTCAAATTCCTGGCGACGCCGCTGAACGACGGCCGGCCGTTCGTGCTGGAGACACGGCATGCGCTGTCGCTGCACTTCGATCATTTCGCGACGCAGAGCTTCATGTCGCTGCGCGATCCCGTGCGGCTCGAGCTCGGTTATACGCGCGTGATGATGGGTTTTCTGCTGCTGCAGCCCGAGCCTGCGCACATCTGCATGCTCGGGCTCGGCGGCGGCTCGCTCGCGAAATATTGCTACCGGCACCTCCCCGGTACGGCGATCGACGCGGTCGAGATCAATCCGGACGTGATCGCGCTGCGCGACATATTCAGGATTCCCGCCGATGATGCACGGTTCTCGGTGATATGCGCCGACGGCGCGGATCATGTGAACCGGGCGGACGTCCGGACGGACGTGATCCTGCACGACGCGTTCGTCGCCGACGGCACGCCGGGCCGGTGTACCGGCGCGGCCTTCCTCGACGCGTGCCGCGCGCGCCTGGGCGACACCGGCGTGCTGGCGATCAACCTGATGGACGACGATCCGGCGCTGCCCCGGCATCTCGAGCACCTGCGAACGGTGTTCGGCGCGTCGTATACGCTGGTGCCGTGCGGCGACGACAACAACTTCGTCGCGTTCGCATGGAAGCACGACACCCGGCTGCCGTCGTTGCGGATCCTGCTCGAACGCGCGCTCGCGTGCGAGCAGGCCGGCACGCTGAAGCTGGCGGCCACGGCGAGGCGCATGAAGGCAGGGGAGAACGTCGATCCGCGGCGGCTGGCGCGGCGCGCGCAAGCGCGCGGGCGATGGGAAATCGACGCATGACCGGCGTGTGACCGCCGTCGCGGGCGCGGCCGGTGTGGCCGCGCTTACTTCACGCGCTTGCCGAGCGCGCTCTTGGTCTTGTACGTGACGCCGTGCCGGTCGAGATAGTCGCGGATCAGTTGCCGCACGACTTGCGACGGCGTGAGATCCTGCTCCGCGCAGAGCATTTCGAAGGCTTCCTTCTTCGCGGGGTCGATCAGGACGGTCAGGCGGGCGGTTTTCGTTTCCATGACGGGTCGAGCGTGGTCGGTATGTTAATCAAATTATAATCGATCCGACTTCGGTGCCGCCGCCGGAACGAGGGCCTCGGGGCCGATCAGCGGCTGCCGCGGAGCAGCGCGAGCAGATCGTCGATCACGGGAACGATCGCGAGCATCACGAGCACCGCGGCGAGCGGCACCGTCGATACGTAGCCGACATGCTTGAAGCCGATCGCGCCGGCCAGCCCGCCGACGAAGAACGACGTGAGCATCATCGCGTGAATCCTCAGTTTCGAACGGTTGGCGATCACCGCATGCGCGTCGACGTCGATGGCCGACCGGTTCCAGTAGAACAGCTTCCCGAGCTCGATGCCGAGATCGGTCACGATGCCCGTCATGTGCGTCGTGCGGATCTCCGCGCCCGAGAGCTTCGTGATCGTCGCGTTCTGCAGCCCCATGATGAAGCACAGCAACGTCACGGTCACGGGCACGAAGAAGGTTTCCCACAGCGCGAGGTGGCTGCCGAGCAGCCCGAACAGGAGCAGCAACGCGGCCTCGACCAGCAGCGGCAGCACGAACTGGCTATGCAGCCCGCGGCGGCGCCCCCAGTTGACGAGGATTGCCGAGCAACTGGCGCCGAACAGGAACGACCCCAGCGAACTGATGCCGGCCAGGGCCAGCCGGACGTCGCCGAGCGCCGTCTGGTCGGCGATCGCGGACACGATGCCGCTCATGTGCGACGTGTACTGCTTGACCGCGAGAAAGCCGCCGGCATTGGCCGCGCCGGCGACGAAGGCCAGCGAAAACCCGAGCTGACGGTTCGCGGTCGCGCTGCGGTGTTTTCCGGTCAGGTTGCGAAAGTACTGCGCTGGCATAAGGGTTTCGCTCAATCGCCGCGGATCGCGGGCACGGACGGGAAAGCCGGCGCCGGGCGGCAGGGTGGGCACGCTGCCTGCGCCGGAGACCGGGTCTGTCGAATCATGTGATGAACATGATAATGTCATTATCATACTCTGTTAGCCGGATGGGGCTTTCAGTACAATATGCCCGGTACGACCGGCCTGTGGCTTCGCTGCCGCGCGGCCCGCGTTTGCGATTCCTTCGACCCACCGCTTCATGACCCCGATCAAGTTCATCCTTCGCTACACGGCGATCCCGTTCACGGCCATCGTGGCCGTGGTGCTCTGGACTGTAATACCATCGTCGAAAGAGATCGATGCGAGACAATATGCGGCGCTGTCGCGCGCCTACGCGAGTTTCCCGCTGCCGTTCCGGCGCGAGATCTCGGAAGCCATGGATCACGGCCGGCTCAACGACCGGCGCTACCAGGCGCTCGTGCGCGATTCGCTGGGCAACGGCGTCGCGCTGGACTGGCCCGCGTCAGGCGTCGGCGGCATCGCCGACGAACGGAATAAACTGGCCGAACTGATTCAGGCCGATTCGGATCTTCAAAGGCAACAGCAATGAAAACCCTGCTGGTTTCTGTGGCATTCGCGATGATCATCGCGAGCTTGATCTTCGCGCTGTATTTCATGAATCACGATCGCGGCAAATCCAAGCGGATGGCGTGGTCGCTCGCGGCCCGCGTCGGGCTGTCGGTCACGCTGTTTCTGTCGCTGCTGATCGCGTACAAGCTCGGCTGGATCGAGCCGACCGGATTGCCGATCGGACGTTGAGCGGGGCGCCTCGCGGCATGCGGGGCGTTCTCGTAAATGCGAGTTTGGTTATCTAATCATGGTGTTGTGATAAGAAAACTTATCCTGACGCCGTTGATGTAAATGAATCCCGTTGGCGGAAGTGCCGCTTCGGCTGTGCCGCCGAGGCCATTCGCGGGCGCCAACAGACGCAGAGGCGACCGGCGCTAGTGGCCCGACCCGTCGGCCAGGCCATGCCGATACGCGCGCGGCGAACAACCCACGATGCGCTTGAATGCGTGTCCGAACGCGCTGTCCGAGTCGTAGCCGAGCCGCTGCGCGATCGCCGATATCGAGACGTTCGAACGTCGCAGCTCCCGCATCGCAAGTTGTATCCGCCAGCGCAGCACGTATTCGAGCGGCCCGAATCCCAGCCGTCGCTTGAAGTGCAGCGCGAACGTCGAGCGCGACACGTGGCAGCAGGCCGCGAGTGCGTCGACGCTCCAGCGTCGCGCCGGCTCTGCGTGAATGGCGGCCAGCGCCGCGCTCACCCGCGAATCCGCGAACCCCGCAAGCCACCCGACATCGCCGTTCGCACCGTCGTCCACATAGCGCCGCAGGATCTGCACCAGCATCATGTGTCCGAGATGCCGGACCATCAGCGACCCGCCTGGCGACGACGCACCGAATTCCTGCGCGAGTTGCTGCAGCGCCCAGCGCAGCACCGCCGCCTGTTCGGAGCCGCCGTTCACGACGACGACGGGCGGCAGGCTGCCGAGCAGCAGCGGCATGCCTTCTTCGTACACGAAGCGGCCACCGATCAGAAAGCAATCCGCCGGCTCGCCAAAGTGCGCGATACCGCGTTCGACATTCCGATAGACGTCGGCGGCCGGCACCGGGGCGAGCGCGAGATCGCTCGCCAGCGAAAACGCGCGCGGCGAAGCGAGCAGGAAACAGTCCCCCGGGCGCAGCCGGACAGGCGGCCCCGCTCCGTCGACGGTCAGCCAGCAGCTTCCTTCGACCACCGCGTTGAACTTGACCCCGTCGGGCGGCGGAATCGCGACTGCCCACGCACCGCCGGCGCGCAGGCCGGTGAAAAACGAATCGCGCGTTTCCAGTAGCGACAGCACTTCCGACAGCGGATCCATGCGCAACTCCCGGACGATCTCGACGAAAAAACGGATTCTATTGCATTCACAGTCCGGGTGCGTGCCCCGAGAATGGGCTCGTGCGGTGACGTGACCGGCGGGCGGCCGCGTGCCGTGCGTATCATTCCTGGAGCCTTCAATGACGAGCAGGCAACACCCCCTTCATTCCGGATTCGGCGCCGCGTCGACGGCGAGCGATGTATTGGCCGGTCTCGACCTTCGAGGCAAAACCGCCATCGTCACAGGCGGCCATTCGGGTCTCGGCCTCGAGACCACGCGCGCACTGGCGCAGGCCGGCGCGCAGGTCATCGTCGGCGCGCGGAGCGCCGATGCCGCGCGCGACGCGACGCGCGGGATGGCCGGCGTCGAGAGCGCGGCACTCGACCTCGCCGATCTCGCGAGCGTGGCCGCATTCGCCGCGCGGTTCGTCGACGCGCGGCGCGACGTGCATATCGTCATCAACAGCGCGGGCGTGATGGCGTGCCCCGAGACGCGCGTCGGCGACGCCTGGGAAGCGCAGATCGCCGTCAATCATCTCGGCCACTATGCGCTGGTCAACCGGCTGTGGCCCGCGCTCGCGCATGGGCACGGCGCCCGCGTGGTCGCGGTGTCGTCGCTCGGGCACCGGCTTTCGCCGATTCGCTGGGATGACGTTCAGTTTGCGCACGGCTACGACAAATGGCTCGCGTACGCGCAGTCGAAGACCGCCAATGCGCTGTTCGCGGTGCAACTCGACGCGCTCGGCGCCCGGTTTGGCGTCCGCGCCTACTCGTTGCATCCGGGCAAGATCGCGACGCCGCTGCAACGTCATCTCACCCGCGAGGAGATGATGGCGCAGGGCTGGGTGGACGAGCACGGCGTGCCGATCGACCCGACTTTCAAAACGCCGGCGCAGGGCGCGGCGACGCAGGTGTGGGCCGCAACGTCGCCGCGCCTCGCCGAAATCGGCGGCGTTTACTGCGAGGATTGCGACATCGCGGTGGTGACGCGCGGCAACGAGGAGTCGGGCGTGCGACCGCACGCGATCGATCGGGAGGACGCTGAACGTCTGTGGGCGTGGTCCGCTGCGTTGACGGATGTCGACGCCTTCGCGCCACGCCGCTGACGCCGGAGCGAGCGCCGGGAACCGCTCGGGCCCGGGCCGGGATGGCGAGTCGGCGCACGGGTTCTGCCGGAACGGCGCGGCGGACTGAGCGTTGTCTCTGCGCGCCGCGAGCGGATGGTTTCGTGCGCGGGCATCGTCGTGACCGTGCGTCGCAGGCCCATCCGGCGCCGACACGGCAGCCATGCGCGACCATTCCCGGCGCACGCATAACAAAAGCTGAAATCGGCTTTTCACGTGCGCCGGACGCGTCCCTATACTTTGCGATGCCGCGATCGCACTTCGCCGCGACGCACCCGATCACCTCCCACAAGGATTTTCCCGATGACTGCCCGTGATGCCGTCGATCCACGCGACGCGTTGCGCGACGCGCTCGCCACGCTGCCCGATCTCGCGAACGCGCTCGGCCAGGATGCCGCGCAACGCGAGGCGCGCCGCGAACTGCCGTTCGAGGGCTTCGCGATCTTTCGGCGCTCGGCACTGGGCGCGCTGCGGATTCCGGTGGCGCGCGGCGGCCTTGGCGGCAGGCTGGTCGATCTGTTCGATACGATCGCGACGCTGGCCGCCGCCGATTCGAATCTCGCGCACGCCTTGCGCATTCACTACGACCAGACCGAGACGCTGCGGCTGTCGCCGCGCACACCGTTCAACGACGTGCAGCTCGAACGCGTGCTGGCCGGCGCGATCTTCGGCGGCGCGTCGACCGAGCTCGGCACGTCGCGGCCGGGCGAAAACACGACCGTGTTGCGCCGGGACGGCGATCACCATCGGGTCACGGGACGAAAATACTATTCGACGGGCACCGCGTTTGCCGATTTCGCGCGCATCAACGTGGAAAACGAGCAGGGCGACGCGCTGGCCGTGATCATTCCCGTCGCGCGCGACGGCGTGCAGGTGCTCGACGACTGGGACGGGATGGGGCAGCGCATGACGGCGAGCGGCAGCCTGCTGCTCGACAACGTGCAGGTGTTCGCGGACGAAGTGACCGCGCGCGACGGGGCGACGCTCGTCGGCCGCCATTGCGGCGCGCTGCGGCAGCTGCATCTCGTCGCGACGGCGGCAGGCATCGTGCGCAACGTGGTGGCCGATGCACGTCGCTACGTGCTCGCGCACGGACGCCCGGCGCTGCACAGCCCGGCGCCCACCGCGCACGACGACCATTTCGTCCAGCAGGTCGTCGGCGAGCTGTCCGCGCACAGCCACGCGATCGACGCGCTCGTGCGCGAAAACGCGCGGGCGCTCGATCGCTCCGCCGACGCGATCGAAGCGGGCGACGCCGACGCGCATGCGCAGGTGCTCGACAGCGCGCTCGCGACCGCGCGCACGCAGCTGATCGTCAGCAAGCTCGCGCTGCATGCGGCCGAGCGGCTGTTCGAAGTCGGCGGCGCGTCGGCGACGGCGCGCGCGCACAACTTCGACCGGCACTGGCGCAACCTGCGCACGATCTTCAGTCACAACCCGCTGCTGCACAAGGCACGCGTGATCGGCGACTACGAACTGAACGGCGTGACGACGCACCTGACCGAAGGGCGCGTGTTCTGATCGCACCAGGCCGGTTGCCGCGGCCGGACGTCAGCGCCGCAAGCCGGCTTCGCGCAGCAACGGCAGCACGCGTTCGCCGAAGAAGTCGAGGTCGAGCCTGAAGTCGTAGAAGCTCAGCTGGATACCGTCGATGCCGGCGCGGTGCAGCCGCACGATGGTGTCGGCGACTTCGTCGGGCGAGCCGGTGATCGAGATGTTGCCGCCGATCGCACGCGCGGCCGTCTGCGAACGCTGGTCGAAGCCGCCGCGCCACGCATGCGCGTCGCTGTCGAAACGGTGAAAGCTGCCTTCGTCCGCGTGCGCGACGATCGCGTCGCGGTACGCGCGCGCTTGCGCCGCCGTCTCGCGGCAGATCACGAGCGGATTGAGCAGCGTGCGGATCGTCCGGCCGCGTGCGGCAGCGGCCGCCTTCACGCGGGCAGTATGCGCGGGCAGCGCGTCGATCGCCCGTTCGGCGTCGGGGCCGGCCGGGCTCGTGACGAACACGATGTCCGAATAGCGCGCCGCGAATTCGATGCCGGCGTCGGAGCCCGTTGCGTTGATCAGCAACGGGCGGCCGTAACGCGGCTTCGGCGTCACGAATGCGCCGCCCAGGCGCCAGTTCGACAGTGCCGGCGTATAACTGAAGTTGTCCGGTTGCGCCCACAACTGCTGGACCGCATCGAGGAATTCCGCGGCCATCTCGTAGCGTCGGTCGTGCTCGATCCGGTTCCAGCCGAACATCTCGTGTTCGATCGCGCGATGACCCGTCACGACGTTGATGCCCCAGCGCCCGCGCGAGATGTGATCGAGCGTCGCGGTGAATTTCGCGAAATGCAGCGGATGCCACGGCCCGTAGAGCACGTGGCTCGTCGCGACGAGGATGATCCGCTCGGTGCGCGCGGTCAGCGCGGCCAGCGTCATGAACGAGTCGAGCGCCTGGCCGTCGAACACGCCGCCGTAGCCGCCTTTCGGCAGCCACTGCGACAGCGCGAACACCAGATCGAAGCCGAGTGCCTCGGCGCGCGCGACCAGATCGGCGTTGTAGTCGAAGGTCCAGTCGGTGGAACGCGGCAAGGTCGACGCGCTCCATCCGCCGGCCTGGATCGGCAGGAACAGCCCGAGCATCAGCGGCTGCGCGAGCGCTCGCGACACGGGGCTGTCGGGGAAATCCGCCGGTGAACGGACGTCGACGAACGGCGACGGCGCGAGCGGGGCGGCAAGGGAGGTGTCGCTCATGGCTTGCTCCTGGCGAGGGTGGCGCGCGCCGGGCAACGGCGACGGGCGCGACGCCCGTCCGGTTCGGCGTTCACGCAGGCGGCCTCGCGCGGCGAAACGCACATTCTCGGCAACCGGGCACGGCGCGGCAAACAACGAATCCCGCTTTGCTTATCGCGCCGCCCCCGATACGCGTGCCGTCAGAACTTCACGCGCAGCCCGCTGACGAACGCGAGCTGCCGGTTCGTCGACGACGCGCTGCCGATGTTCGAGATCGCGGCGATCTTGCGATAGCCGCCCGACGTGGCCGTGCTCGCATCGCCGGCCGCGAGCTGGTAGATGCCCGATACGTAGATGTCGGTGCGCTTCGACAGCGCATAGTCGAACCCGAGCGTGAACTGGTGCCAGCGCGGCTTCAGCGTCTGGCCGCCGGTGCCCGGCAGGCCGCTCGCGCGCCCGTCGGTGAACGTATAGACGCCGATCAGCGTGGCGGCCGGCGTGATCTGGTAGCGCGCGTTCACGTCGTAGTTGTTGAACTTGCGCGACGAGCCGTCGACATAGTCGAGTTGCGTGTGGCTCCAGGCGAAGCCGACCGTCGCGCGGCCGAGCGCGTAGTTCGCGCCCAGCGCCCCGATCTGCTGCTTGAGCACACCGCCGTTCAGCCCGTAGAAGAATGCACCGCTGTAGTCGTTGCCGGTGGTCGAGGTCGCGCCGCCCACCGCGCCGCTTGTGTTCGACGTCGCGTTCGGGTGATTGAACCGCACGTAGCCGCCGCCGACCGACAGCGGGCCGTTCACGTAGTTCGCCGATGCACCCCAGGCGTTGTTGTTCGAGAAACCCGTGCCTGCTCCGCCGTTCGCCTGGTTGCTGAATGCATAGAGCAGGTCGGCCGTGAAGCCGGCGATCGTGTCGCTGCGGAACTTCACCGCGTTGTTCAGCCGGAAGCTCTGGTTCAGGTTGTCGTTGTCGCCCACGTGGGTGGCCGGCGACCAGAAGCCGGCGCCCGAGTACTGCGCGACGAGGTCGGTGATCGGCTCGTACTGGCGGCCGAACGTCAGCGTGCCGAGGCCCGACTTGGCGAGACCCACGTACGCGGAGCGGCCGAACAGTCGGCCGCCCTGGCCGAGGCCGCCGTCGCTCGGCCGGAACCCGCTTTCGAGCGTGAAGACCGCCTGCAGGCCGCCGCCGAGATCTTCCGCGCCTTTCAGGCCCCAGCGGCTGCCGCTCAGCTTGCCGCTCGTCTGCTGGATGTTGCTCGCGCCGCCCTGGTTGTTCGTATACGCGATGCCGGCGTCGACGACGCCGTACAACGTCACCGAGCTCTGCGCGTACGCACTGACCGAACCGATCGAAACCAAACCCAGTACTACCGATTTTTTGATCATCGCTATCCTCTGTTTTTTATGGGTACGTCCGTGAGGATCACGATGCTATTGACGACGGCCGCGCCGACGAACGGTCGATCCGTGGTTTGTAAATCGTCGCGCGGCCGATTTGTAATGTGCAGGGTCGCCGGCCCGGCATGTCCGTCGTGATCGCGTCCGGCGTGCGTGCTGCGGCGAACACATCGCCTGGACCGCATACGGCGGGCAGCGGCAACCCGTGCGTGATGTCATATCGATCGATGAAATCGTTCGATATCCGCAATATGTGCAGCCCCGACCGCGATGTTTTTATGCAACGCCCGCTAGGCGGCGTAGCACCGATGCGCTATGCGGTCCCGCATATCGATTCCGCAAAACGTTGGTAGGGCCGCACGACGCGTGACGGTAGAGTCGGGCATCCGGTCGCGGGCCGGCATGCGCCGGAAATCGACGCGCACACGGGTGCAAGCGTCCCGGCCGGGTGGATCAACGAACATGGGAGCCGATTGACATGAGTCGCGATGTACTGTTTCTGCTGGAACCGGGCTTTGCCGATCCGAAGCATCCGGGCCAACGCTTCGTCTGTCCGCATGGACTGTCGATCGAAGGACTGCTGGCGAGCGCGCCCGATCGTGCCGGCCGCCTCGACGTGAAACGCGTCGGGTTCGAGCGGCCGCGGGCCGCGGTGATCGACGCGCTCGACGATGCCCATCAGGGCCTGCCGGTCCTCGTGCTCGGCCGCGACCAGCCGGCGCCGGACGACGCGCAGACGCTCGGCGACGTGCGCTTCGTCACCGACGCGCGCCGCATTCTCGAGCTGCTGGCCGAGCGCCACGGATTTCCGGCGCTGCATTGACACGCCGGTTCCGGCAACCCAATCAATCGACAGGAGCACCCGATGTCGTCAATCTCGGCGTCACGCCGCCGCCTGCTGCTCGCCGGCGCCGCGGCCGTGGCGGCACCCCTGGCCGCGAGGTCCGTGTTCGCGGCGCCGGCCGTCAACACCGATCTCGCCGGCACGACGTTGCGCGTCGCGACCTACAAGGGCGGCTGGCGCGCACTGCTGCAGGCTGCCGGGCTCGGCGACACGCCGTACCGGATCGACTGGCGCGAGCTGAACAACGGCGTGCTGCATATCGAGGCGCTCAATGCCGATGCGCTCGATATCGGTTCGGGCAGCGAAATCCCCGCGGTGTTCGCCGCGCGCCAGAAAGCCAATGTGCGGTTCATTTCGCGGGTGCGCGAAGACCTGAACAACCAGGTCACGCTCGCGCGCAAGGACACGCCGATCCGCAGCATCGCGGCGCTGAAGGGCAAGCGCGTCGGCTATGTGCGTGCGACGACGTCGCACTATTTTCTGTATCGTCAGCTGACGGAGGCCGGCCTCGGTTTCGACGACATCCAGCCGATCAACCTGTCGCCGACCGACGGGTTGTCGGCGTACGATCGCGGCGACATCGACGCGTGGGCGATCTACGGCTACAACGGCCAGCTCGCGCGCAATCGCTACGGCGCGCGCGTGCTGAAGACGGGGAAGGGCTATCTGTCGGGAAATTTTCCGGTGTACGCGAATCCCCGGGTGCTCGACGATGCGCGCCGGCGCGCGGCCACCGCCGATCTGCTGCTGCGGTTCCGGCACGCGTATGCGTGGGCGAACGGGCGCTTCCGCGACTATGCGCTCGCGCAGAACCGCGAGACGCGCGTGCCGGTTGCCGATCTCGTCGCGATGTTCGACCAGCGCAGCGAAGACTTCGCGCTACTGCCGGTGACGCCCGACGTGGTCGCGCAGCATCAACAGGTCGCCGATGTGTTTACCCGGATCGGCGTACTCGACGGGCCGGCCAACGTCGCACCGTTGTGGGATACGTCGTTCAATTCGGTGGTTGCGGCGGGGTGACGCGCCGCCGCCGGGCGCTGCCCATGTGAACGGGCGATGCGACGGGCCCGGCGGAATCAGGAGAACGTCGTCGCGACCATGATGCCGAATACCAGCCCGATCGCGATTCCGCTGAGCCGGCCGTAAATCGACGCGCGAACATTGTCGTCGAGCACGAACGGCGAGCGCTTGTGCTTCCAGATCGTGCTCAGCGCCACCGGGCGGGTGAGCAGCGCGATGCATGCGATCAGCACGGGCGTGGCGATGAGCATCGCGATGCGCTGCCCGTTCCAGTCGACGCCGTGCATGGCGAGCGAAACCAGCGCGGCGAGCGGCACCTCGACGCACAGGCCGAGCAACGAGCCGCTGACGAATGAATCTCCCGGGGACTGGAACATGATCGGTCCTGGCGTTCGAATGAAATCGGCAACGCGGTCGAGCTGCCGAGTGAAAACTCCACGGCCGGCGCTCGCGGCCGGTCGACCGTGGGCGGCATCGGCGAGGATGACGGCCGGATGGTAAGGCAAATTGCCGGCCGGTTGTCGGTCATTCAAGCTATTTAACAAATGCCCGGCGCCGCGGCATTTTCATCCCGCATCGGGCGCCGGCGCGATCGTGATCGTCGGGCAATCGGGCCGGGTGCGACGCACCGGCGTGCGTCTTCAGGAATCCGTCGTTCTTCATTACAATCGGACATCGCTTGTCGAGCGAACGGATGCGTCGATACGAAGCCGCTGAAATGGATTCGCCGCGATATCGTATGACGATAACGAATATTCGATTGCTGCCCGGCAACCGGTCTCGCGCGCAAGAACCTGCAGCCGGACTGACTCGATACGCGCCACCTTTTCGCCACCACACGCATGAACACGTCCGATAACAACGAGACCAGCCGCCGCCATCTCGTCGCCTTCGCGATCGACGACAACCGGCAAGCCTGGTACGAGATGGTCATTCCGTTCATCGTCTCGCTGCGCGCGACGGACTACCGCGGGCGCATCGGCGTCATCGGCTACGGCTTGTCCGCCGACAAGCAGCAGCGGCTGCGCGACAACGGTATCGAAGTCTATGCCGGGGCAGGCGTCGGCGACCTTTCGTGGGATCGCTACATCTCCGCGGCCGCGGTCTTCGACGCCGATCCGGAACTGCAGACGCTCGCGCTCTACGACGCCGATATCTGGTTCCCGGGGCCGCGATTCGATATCTTCGACGTCGCGACCGATGACGATCTGCTGCACGTCGCGCCCGACGCCCACTTCTGCGCGTTCGTGATGTCGCCGATCATCGGCGAGCGGCGGGACACGCTGGTTCGTCAATGCGTCCAGGACGTACTCGATCGGGTCGGGCATCCGTTGCAGGCGGGGCTCGTCGTGGGCGGCCGAGCGCCGTGGGCGCGGTTTGCGCAGTATGTCCGCGAGCAGGCTGGACGCATCGGCCTGGACTTCGCCGGGATTCACGGGCTCGATACGACGTTCCTGCATCTGTGGGGCGGGCTGGGGCAGGTTCGCCTGGTCGGCTGCGAACAGAATTTCGTCACGAAATGGGGGCTTCACGAGCGGCACGATTTCGATGCCGTGCAAATCCTGCTCGAGCATCAGGGCAAGCCGATCCGCGGCCTGCACATGACGGGCGACGTGCGCTTCCTCAATCACTGGCGATATCTGTCTCGCGATGCCGAGCAGGCGATCGCGCTCGGCCAGGCGTTCGCGTTGCCGCCCGAACCCGGCATGCGGGAACAGCCGGCCGCCCTCGACGCGCTTCCGCTCGAACGCCTCGCCGCCAACGGGCTGGCGCTCGTGGCCGCGCACGAGGACGTGCTGCCGGATGTCCCGCGTCTCGCCGCGGGAGCGTCGTTCCGGCACCCGCAGGGCAGTGCGCTCAATGCATGGGCGTCGCACACGGTCGAATTCGAGGTGACGCGCGAACGGACGGTGCTGGACATCGGGCTGTCGCACCTGAGCGGCCAGCCGTCGGCGCCCCGGGCGCATGTGGCGCGCAACGGCGAAAGCGTCTCGCTGCAGGCGCCGTACAAGATCAGCGTCTCGACGCAACCGGGCGACCGCATCGTGTTGAGCGCGCTCACGTTGCCGGGGCAGGCATGCCATACCGCGTGGGATATCGTCGTGCGACACGCGTGATGCCGCGGCTGCCAGGCATGCAGTAGGCCGATACGTGCCGGCGCGGATGCGTCAGGCGGCGAAGATCCGGCGCTGGTAGTCGAGGATCAGGCGATCGATGTCCTGCGTAGCGCGCGGCGGCTGGCTTTTCGGTTCGAGCCAGAGCCATCGCATCATCCGGTAGCGCGCCTCGACGCACATCAGCCAGGCGTCCCAGTCCGACCAGTGGCGCAGCAGCGGGATATTGCGAATGTCCCGCAATCCGTCGCGGATCTCGTACACGTGGAAATGCTGGCTCGCGCGCTGGCTCAATTCGTCGAATGCGCGGGCGGCCTGCTCCGGGTCGGACAGCAGGAAATCGTGGATCTCGATGATCACGTGGCTGCCTGAGAGCTGTTCCAGCAGCGTGTCGTCGAACAGGTCGAATTCCGCGCCTTCGATATCGCACAAGATGACGCGTTCGGCCGGCGCGCCGCCGTGCTCCGACAGGATCGCCGGCAGGTCGCGATCGGCCTTGCCGTAGACCGCGACGCGATCCGCCAGCCCCATCTCCGCGGCGCGGTGCTGGATGGCCTGGCGGCGCTGCTCGTCCATCTCGAAGCACAGGCTGCGGGCAAAGACGTTGTTCCGGACCAGGCCGATGCCGAAGATCCCGTCGGCGGCCCCGAGATCGACCAGCACCTTGTCGGGTGACCCGAGCGCCTCGAGGATCGCGCAGACGGCAATTTCATAGGTGCCGAGCAGGTAGCCGCCGACCGCGACTTCCGCCCAGTGACTGAAGCCGATCGGAAACCCGCGAAGGATGCCGTACTGGACGATCGAGCCGGTCTGCTCGCGCAGCAACTGCGACAGATAGTGCAGGCGAAGATTCGCGGCCTGGATCGAGCTTTGGCTGAAGTACTGCGCGTGGTCCATTTTTTCGTTCTCGCTGGGTGAGGAAGCACGTCGGAGCATGCGGCGATGGCCGGACGGGCGTCTTCCGCGGAGGCGAGCGCGTCGTCCTGCTCGGACGAGAATATAGCGCGTTGCCGGCGTATCGCCAGCATGGCATGAACCCGGACGATGCCGGGCGGCGGGCCGGCGGGGCAGCGCAATGGGTTGAACGAACGTGTCGTCTGCTTGGGCGGATGCTTCGGTCACGGTGCCGCGTCGACGCCTCTGCAATGATCCGCCGATCAACCGCCCGAGAATCGCAGGCGGTTGACCGGCAACGGTCCCCGTCGTTCGCGTGAACGTCGCGTGACCGCGTCCGGCCAGCCTTCGATGCGAAGGACCGAAGGACGGCTGCGCGATCGCCCGACGTTCGACGGGTTCACGCACGCACCGTCAATTCACCCCGACCGCGCTCCAGGCCCGCGCGACCGTTGCGCTTTCGGCCGAGTTCGCGCCATACAGGTCGTTCGCCGCCTGGATCGACGCCCGTCGCGCGTTCGGGTAGCTCGAGTTGGCGTTCAGGTACACGGTCAGCGTGCGGTACCAGATCTTGCCGGCCTTCTCGCGGCCGAGGCCGCTGAAGGTCGTGTCGCCGTTGCAGACCAGTTGCGCCTTCGACAGGCCGGTGTCGGTCGACGGCACCGACGGGCCTTCCGACAGCAGGTAGAAGAAGCGGTTGCCGACGCCCGACGTGAAGTGCGGATCGTGGCGCGGATTCGACCACGAGAAGCCGCCGGACGGGTAACAGCTGAACGACCGGCCGTCGAGATCCTGCTTGTACATCTTGCGCAGGCCGCCGCTCACCACGCGCGCGCCGATCACGTAGTTGCCGGGATCGTTCGGGTTGTTCGCGTAGTACTTCACGAGCGTGCCGAAAATGTCGGACGTCGATTCGTTCAGGCCGCCCGCGTCACCCGAATAGTTCAGGTTGGCGGTGGCTTCGGTCACGCCGTGACTCATCTCGTGCCCGGCGACGTCGACTGAAACGACCGGTTTCGGCAGGCGAGTGCCCGGATCGCCGTCGCCATACACCATCACGTGCGACGACAGCCAGGCCGCGTTCGCGCCGGTCGTGCCGCTGCCGGTGTTGAAGACCACGTGAGCGTAGCTTTTCACGCCGCGGCCGTCGTTGAAGATGCCGTTGCGGTTGTGCGTGGTCTTGTAGTAGTCCCACGTCAACGCGAGCCCGTAGTCGATGTCCGCGGCGACCGTCTGCCGGTCGGTCGTCGTGTTGTTGCCCCACACGTTCGTGCTGCTCGTGAAGATCGGCAGGTCGGTCGCTTGCTCGACATCGTCCGAGCTCAGCCCACGGCCGTCGTAGACCGATCCGCTGCCGCGGCCCGGATCGAGCATCCGGTACGCGTTCGTGCCGGTCTGGTCCGTGGTGAGCGTCAGGTTGCCGTAGTACAGCGAGCGGCCGGTGCCGGTCGCGGCGGCGGTCTTGATCAGGTCTTGCGCGTCGAGCACGGTGCCGGTGCGTGCGTCGACGTAGTACAGCACCGCATCGCCGTGCGCTTCGGTGGCCTTGCCGTATACGCGCACCGCGTAGGCCAGAGCCGGCGCGACGTCGCGCGCGAACACGACGAGTTCCGCGTCATCGACACGGCGTACGTCCGAGTTGAAACGCGCGGCCGCGATGCGCGTGGCCCTGGACGCGCCGACATCGGGTGCGTTGCGTACCACCGCGCGGTTTCCGACCTTGCCGATCGTGGCGGCGAGATTGATCGGCGCGGGCTGAGTCAGGCTCGCTTGCTTCAACTGCCCGTTGCGCGAATGGACGACAACGTCGCCGCCTATCACGGGCAGGCCCGCGTGGAAGCGGTCGAAGCGCACGTGCTCGGTGCCGTCGGGATCGACGATCACGTCGCGTACCTGGAACTGATCGCCGTCCGCCGGCGCGTTCGCCTGCGGCCCCGCGAACTTCAACGTGCGTGCCGTGCCGCCGGTGGCGAGGCTGAAGGCGGACGGGTTCTGCTGGATCAGTTGCAGCGCTTTGTCGACCGCGGCCGACGGGTCGCCGGCCTGGGCAAAAGCGCTGAGACTCGCGACGGTAATCGCGGTGACGGGCAGCAGTCGAGACAGTTTCTTCATGTAATTCCCCAGATTATGAATGGGTTTGTTCGAGGAATGAATCAAGTGAAGACTTCCATACAAGACATGTCGCGAACAGCAGAGGCATGCTAGAGGGTGGTTTTTATAATTACAAGATATTTCCGGTTGGATTAAATTTTCATATCGCTATCGTTAATCAAGTCATGATTTGGTGATGGATTTGAAATGATCTTGTCGGCTTCATCGGAGGCCTCGCCGGCATTGCATCGGCGGTGGATGACTGCGAGGCGTCTCGTGACGCTCAGCGCGGCGCGGGACGCGGCTCGACGTGGGTCGGGAGGAATGAGCGAAGTGGAGCGGATTGAAAGCGGCCGCAGAAACTTGATTTATTAAACGTCGGTTTTGATTGTTTTCATTTGGTACTGAATTTGCGAGCATGAATAATGATTGAGATATTTCAGTTTTTTGATGTAGAAGACTTTGAATCCACGTTGAGATTTGGGAGGACGCCCGCTACGTAGCGAAATTTTGAACGTGAGGCCGTCAGATATTTTGATGCCGTGTTGATCGTGACCCGATGGCGGGTAATCCCGGTCGTGCAAGCTGCTGCCGGACTGATCGTGTGACGGATATCGAGGCCGGCGACAGGCTTGCCGGGACCGGCCCAAACATAGCCGCTGCCGGTGGCTGCTTCGTCGAAGCGGGCGGCGCACCGCCGCGGGCGCGGGTGGCCGGGTTTATCCGGCCGACGGCTCGATGCTTGCAAGGGAGCGACGGATCGACCGTGGAGACACGAGCTTTCCAGAATCAACTGAGGGCATTCAATCGCAGCAGGCAAGCTCGGAATTATCAATAAAAAAGAGCAAATATCCGCAAAATATCGGGTTTGCCCGATGGTGCGGTATCGTACAAAGAGCGCCGGCAAAGTGACGGATCATTGGCCCGTCCGATTCAGTGCTGTAAAAAAAACTGAGGTGAAATCTGATGTCGACGCGCCATTCAATGACATTTCGTTGATTAGGTGAGCGGCATTTAGCGCGCGATTATTCTCGGTCGATCCTCGGTCGGGCAGTCGTTCTCGTTGAAATTTCGTACTCCATGACGTGCGGGTGCCGCAGCATCCATGCGCGGGGGCACCTGTACGTCCGTTACTCGACGTCTTTCAGACGGATGCCGGACGGGACGAGGAGTGCTCGCATAGCGCCGATGAATTACCGTCCGGTTGCCGATTACGGTGAAAGGTCGACCGATTGATCTCGGCCGCCGGGATTTTATGCGCCGTTTGAGCAGGATTGATGCAAGGGTTTAATTCGGATTGATCGATATGTCGCGTCGTTCGAAAGTTTAAATCTATTTAACGTGTTGATCTGCGTCGCAATCGCGGCGTTGTTCGATGCCCCGCTAGATGGATTATCTAGCAATTTGAAACTGGAGAAATGCAATGCAAGAACTGAATCAACAGGAAATCGCACAAGTTTCCGGCGGCTACTACAGCGGCCCGGGCATCCCGTCGGCGTTGGGCAACATCATCGAATGGGGCGGCAGCACCGCGGAGAGCATCGGCAATGCGCTGACGTTCGGCATCTTCGCCGCACCGGTCAAGCAGGCATACAACATCGGCGAGACGATCACGACCGCCGCGGTGAACCTGCTGGACGGCCTGTTCGGCGGCCCGCAGTACTGAGTTGCCTGCATTGAGGCGACGCGGTAGCGGCCGCGTCTCCCGATGATGGAACTGACGATCCGGTATGCACGGGTCTTCCATGTATACCGGATCGCTTTTGCCTGTTCCGACGCGTGGAAGCGGAATGGACGCCGATACCGATATTGGGCGACACGTTGGTGAAAATGGAGTTCGGTCTTTTTCGTTCTGAAGCGGCACAGGCTCGGCGCATGCGGGTGCTGGGCGACATCGTGCTCGTGCACCCTCTGTCCATGACGCTGCTGACGGTCGCCGCGATGGTCATGGCCACCTGCGTGGTGCTGTTCTTCACGTTCGGTACGTATACGCGGCGCACGACGGTCTCCGGTGTAGTGATGCCGGATGCGGGCCTGGTCAAGGTCTATGCATTGCAGCCGGGCATCGTCGTCGAGCGCGACGTGAAGGAAGGGCAGCGCGTGACGCGCGGGCAGACGCTCTACACGGTGTCGACCGACTTGCAAAGCGCGGCGCAAGGTGCGACGCAGGCCGCGTTGATCGCGCAGGCGCGGCAGCGCAAGGCATCCCTGCTCGCGGAAATGGACAAGACCCGCAGCCTGCAGCAGGACGAGCGCGACACGCTGCGCGCGAAGATCGCCAACCTGAAAGGCGCGCTCGCGCAAATCGACGACCAACTCGCGGCCCAGCGGCTGCGCACGTCGATCGCGGCCGACGGCGCCACGCGCTATCGCCGCCTGCTCGCGCAGGATTACATCTCGAAGGACCAGGCGCAGCAGCGCGAGGCCGACCTGCTCGACCAGCAGTCGAAGCTGAACGGGTTGCTGCGCGACCGTGCATCGACGCTTCAGTCGCTCACCGAGGCGAGCAACGAACTGTCGGGGCTCGGCTTCAAGCAGCAGAACCAGCTCGCGCAGATCGACCGCAACGTGATCGACGTCGACCAGAACCTGATCGAAAGCGAGGCGAAGCGCCGGATCGTCGTCACCGCGCCGGAGGCGGGCATCGTCACGGCCGCGATCGCGGACGTCGGCCAGTCGGTCGATACGTCGCGGCCGCTCGCGAGTGTCGTGCCGGGCGGCGCGCGCTGGCAGGCGCACCTGTTCGTGCCGAGCACGGCGATCGGCTTCGTGCGGGCCGGCGAGCCGGTGCTGGTCCGCTATCAGGCATTCCCCTATCAGAAATTCGGCCAGTACGGGGCCACGGTCGTGTCGATCGCGCGCACGGCGCTGTCGGCGGCCGAACTCGCGAACGACGGCGGCCCGGCGGCGACCCCGGGCGAGGGGCGCGACGCGACGTTCTACCGTGTGATCGTCGCGCTCGACGCCCAGCACGTCACCGCATACGGCGCGCAGCAGCCGCTGCAGGCCGGCATGACGTTGCAGGCGGACATCCTGCAGGAACGCCGGCGCCTGTACGAATGGGTGCTCGAGCCGCTTTACAGCCTGACCGGCAAACTCTGACGGGCGCACGCATGCGATTACTCGATCGACTCTCGTTCGGCCTCGGCCGCAAGCTGCCGATGGTCCTGCAGACCGAAGCGGCCGAATGCGGCATCGCATGTCTCGCGATGGTGGCAGGTTATCACGGCCATCACGTGGATCTCGCGACGCTGCGCGCGCAGTTTCCCGTTTCGCTGAAAGGCGCGGGCCTCGGGCGCGTGATCGAGATCGCGCAGCGCCTGTCGCTCGGCACGCGCGCGGTGAAGCTCGACCTGGCGCAGCTCGGCCAGTTGCGCCTGCCGTGCCTGCTGCACTGGAATTTCAACCACTTCGTCGTGCTGAAGGAAGTGAACGGCAAGACCGCGACGATCCACGATCCGTCGCACGGTATTCGCAAGGTATCGCTCGCCGATGTCTCGCGCGCGTTCACCGGCGTCGCGCTGGAGCTGTGGCCGAACGCCGGCTTCGCGCCGCGCGCGGCGCGGCCGGCGGTCAGGCTGCGCGAACTGCTGGGCCCGGTGTCGGGGTTGTCGCGCTCGCTCGCGCAGATCCTGGTGCTGGCGATCGCGCTCGAAGTCTTCATGCTCGTGCAGCCGTTCTTCCTGCAATGGGTGATCGACGAAGTGATCGTCAGCGCCGATCGCGACCTGCTGACGGTGCTCGCGCTCGGCTTCGGCCTGTTGCTGCTGATGCAGCAGGCGACCGGCGCGATTCGCGCGTGGGCGCTGATGTATGTCGGCGTGACGCTCAACATCCAGTGGCGCGCGAACGTGTTCACGCATCTGCTGAGCCTGCCGGTGCGCTATTACGAACGCCGCCATCTCGGCGACGTCGTGTCGCGCTTCGGCTCGATCGACACGATCCAGCAGACGCTGACCACGTCGTTTCTCGGCGCGGTGATCGACGGGCTGATGACGCTCGTCACGCTGGCGATGATGTTCGTCTACAGCCGCACGCTCGGCTTCGTCGCGCTGGCGACGATGGCGCTGTACGCGCTTGTCCGATGGATGTGGTACGGCCCGTTGCGGCGCGCGACGGAGGACCAGATCGTGCACGCGGCCAAGCAGCAGAGCCATTTCCTCGAGACGGTGCGCGGCGTGAAGACGATCAAGCTGTTCAACCGCCAGACGGAGCGGCGCGCGAGCTGGATCACGCTGCTGGTCGAGCAAGTGAACGCGAGCCTGCACGTGCAGAAGCTACAGATCTTCTATCAGCAACTCAACGGGCTGCTGTTCGGCATCGAGAACGTGCTGGTCATCTGGCTCGGCGCGCGGATGGTGATGGACGGCCAGTTCACGGTCGGCGTGCTGATGGCGTTCAACGCATACAAGAGTCAGTTCGACAGCCGGGTCGGCAGCCTGATCGACAAGTATTTCGAGGTCAAGATGCTGCAGTTGCAGGGCGAGCGGCTGGCCGACATCGTGTTCGCGGAAGCGGAACCCGACGCGAGCCTGCGCAGCGTGCCGGGAGAGGCGGACACGCTCGACGCGAGCATCGAGATCGACGGGCTGTCGTTCCGCTATGCGGACGGCGAGCCGCTGGTGCTGGACGGCGTCAATGCGACGATCGCGGCCGGCGAATCGGTCGCGATCGTCGGGCAGTCCGGTTGCGGGAAGACGACGCTGATCAGCGTGCTGCTCGGGATTCACGAGCCGACGGGCGGCGCCGTGCGCATCGGCGGGCTCGACGTGGCCAGGCTCGGCATCGAGCGGCTGCGCGCGCTGGTCGGCACGGTGCTGCAGGACGACGTGCTGTTCGCGGGGTCGATCGCGGAGAACATCAGCTTCTTCGATCCGGAAGCGGACCCGGACTGGGTCGCCGAGTGCGCGCGCATCGCGGCCGTGCACGACGACATCGCGGCGATGCCGATGGGCTACAACACGCTCGTCGGCGACATGGGCACCGTGCTGTCCGGCGGCCAGAAGCAGCGCGTGCTGCTGGCGCGCGCGCTGTACAAGCGGCCGCGCATCCTGGTGCTCGACGAAGCGACAAGCCATCTCGACATTCAGCGCGAGATGCAGGTCAATGCGGCCGTCACGCAGCTCGCGATGACGCGGCTCATCGTCGCGCACCGGCCGGAGACGATCGCGTCCGCGCAGCGCGTCATCATGCTGCAAGGCGGGAAGGTCGTGCTCGATCAGTCGACCGCGGCGATGCGCGCGGCGGTCGCGGCGAAGTCGCATGCCGGCGTGCCGGCCGCGTCCCGGCCGGCACCGCACGATGCCGGGCCGGTAGAGCCGGTGGCGGGGCGCTAGATGATGAAGCGATCATTCGCCGTCGTGCTGACCGCCGTTGCGCTGGCCGCCGCGCTGCCCGCGAGCGCGCAGATGCTCGACGTCTATCGCACGCGCGACGACGTCGCGGCGACGCAGGCCGGGTCGATGGCATCGGCCACCGCGTGCGGCGCACGGCGCCTCGACGACCGGCCGCTCGCGCTGGAGGACGCGATCCTGCTCGCGATCTGCTCCCATCCGCAACTGAGCCGCACGTGGGCGGATGCACGCGCGGCGACGGCCGAGGTCGGCGTGTCGAAGGCCGCGTACCTGCCGACGCTGAACGCGACGGCCGGGATCCAGCGCGACAACGTGAACACGACCTATACGGGCGGATTCTCCGGCGATCAGCGCAGCACCAGCCGTTACGGCATGCTCAACCTGAGCTGGGTGCTGTTCGATTTCGGCAAGCGCGGCGCGAACCTCGACCGTGCGCGTGCGTTGCTGCGCGCGGCCAACGCGGCGCACGACGACGCGTTGCAGAGCGTCTTCTTCGACGCGGCGCAGGCGTTTTATGCGCTGCGCGATGCGCAGGCGGCGCTCGAGGCCGCCCAGGCGGTCGAACATGCGGCGCAGGAGAGCCTGGCCGAAGCAAGCGCGCGGCATGACGGCGGCGCCGGCACGCTCGGCGACGCGTTGCAGGCGCAGACGACCTATCGCAAGGCGCTGCTCGACCGTGTGAGCGCGGAGGGCGACCTGCAGAACGCGATCGGCACGCTCGCGACGACGCTCGGCGCGGACGCCGACACGCCGCTGCGGATCGCCGACGCGGAACCGTCGCCCGATCGCGACGATTTCACGCGCGGCGTCGCGAACCTGATCGCCGAAGCGAAGCGCGATCACCCGAAACTGATCGCCGCCCGCGAGCGGCTCGAAGCGGCGCGCGACCAGATCCGCGCGGTGCGCGCCCAGTCGCTGCCGACGATTTCGCTGATGGGCAGCCTCTCGCGCAACAACCCGTCGTACCAGCAGCAGCCGTCGCTGTTCCAGTTGCAGAGCAGTCACAGCAACTCGATCGGCATCCAGGTTTCGATTCCGCTGTTCGAGGGATTCGCATCCGGGTATCGCATCGCGCAGGCGAAGGCGCAGGCCGATGCGCAGGAAGCCGATGTGCGCAGTACCGAACTCAAGGTGTCGCTCGACGTGTGGAAGAGCTACCAGAGCTTGCAAACCGACACGACGAACCTCGACAACTCGCAGCATCTGCTCGACACCGCGCTGCATTCGCTCGACATCGCCCGCGGCCGCTACAAGGCCGGGGTCGGCACGTTCACGGAACTGCTGAATGCGCAGTCGGCGCTCGCGGATGCGCGCCGGCAGCGCGTGCTCGCGGTGTCGAGGTGGCGGACCGCGAGACTGAAGCTGGCCGAGAGCCTTGGGAGGTTGGGATTATGGAACGACGCGAGTTGAACGGTACCGGGCCGAACGTGGGCGACGCGCAAGCGCGCGGCTGCGCGTTCCTGTTCCCGGGACAAGGGGCGTTCTATGCGGGCGCGTTGCGGCAACTCGGGCGAGAACACCGCGGCGTGCGGCAGACGCTCGACGCGATCGACGCGGTCGCGAGCGAGCGGCTCGGCCAGCCGCTGACCGGCGCGCTGTGGCGCGACGATGCGGGGCTCGATACGTGGCTGCGCGAGGCGCCCGACTTGTTGCAGATCGGGATCTTCGGCGCATCGGTCGGGATGTTCGGCGTGCTGCGCGAACGCGGCGTCGTCCCCGACCTGCTGATCGGACACAGCTTCGGCGAAATCGCGGCGCTGGTGTGCGGCGGCGTCTATTCGATCGAGCAGGGCGCGCGCATCGTGTGCGACCGGATTGCGTCGTTGCAGGCCGCGGCGCCGGCCGACGGCATGATGGCCGCGATTTCGGCCGGCGCCGACGCGACACTCGCGCTGATCGACGCGAGCGCGATCACGCACGGGGTGCGCAACGTCTGCATCGCGGTCGAGAACCACGCGTCGCAGACCGTCGTGTCCGGCCCGCGCGACGCGCTGGAAGGTTTCGTCGCGGCCTGCGCGGCGCGCGGCGTGACCGCACAGACGCTCCGGTCTCCGTATGGCTTTCATCACCCCGACCTGGCCGGCGCGCGCGCGCAGTTCGCCGCGCGGCTTGCCGCCTATCGACCCGGCGCACTCGCGATTCCGGTGTATTCGCCGATCCTCGGCCGCCGCTATAGCGGCGCCGACGATCCCGGCATGCGGCTCGCGTCGCATTTCGTGATGCCGGTGCGCTTCGCGGACGCGATTCGCGCCGCGCGCGCGGACGGCATCGCCCGCTACGTCGAGTGCGGCGCGCTCAATGCGCTGGCGCGCATCGTCGTGCGCATCGCGGGGCCGGGCGCGGTCAGGACGTTCGGCGGCCCGACGAGCGTGGCAGAGGAATCGAGCGTCGTCACGACGATCACCCGTTATTTCCAGGAGGACAGCATCATGAAGGACGATATTCGCATCGGCAACGCCGGCTCCGGCTTCGACGCGTTCTGGCAAGCGCGCGGACCGCACATCGTCGACTGGCTCAAGGGCGAACTGCGTCACGCGTTCGACGCGGCGGGCACGGTGCCGGCAGGCACCGCACCGACGGCGACGCCACTCGCGCCGCAGCCGGACCCGATTCTCGCGCCCGCGCCGCGCCTCGCGGCAGTGGGTGGAGCGGCGCTGGCGCCGGTTCCGGCGCCGCCGAGTGAGGGGGCGCCCGCGGCGGTTGCCGCGGCGCGGCCCGCGCACGTGCCGCGCGAGCGGCTGTTCTCGGAGCTCGTCGATATCTACGCGCAGGCGATGGAATATCCGGCCGAGGTGTTCTCCGAATCGATCGAGCTCGAAGCCGAACTCGGTATCGACTCGGTCAAGCAGACCGAGATCATCCAGCGCATTACCGCGCGCTATGCGTTGCCGCCGCTGCCCGCGAATTTCCGCAGCGGCGACTTCAAGGCGATGGGGCAGATCGTCGATTTCGTCTACGAAAACCAGGGAAAGGCGCTCGCCTGACGGCCGTGGGCCGAAACGTTGGTCGGCAGGGGGGGCCCTGCCCGTAATCACAAGTTCTCGATAGGCAGGCGATCCATGTCGAATACCAGCATGCGCGGCAAGCTCGTTCTCGTGACGGGCGGTGCGAAAAACGTGGGCAAGGCGATCTGCAGGCGTTTCGCCGAGCAGGGCGCGCACGTGATCCTGAATTTCTTCCATTCGCTCGACGCGTCGAAGGAGACGGCCGAGGAACTGCGCGCGCTCGGCGCGACCGTCGACGTGATCCGAGCGTCGGTCGCGCAGCAGGCGCAGGTCGACCGGATGTTCGACGAGATCGAACGGCGCTACGGCCGCCTCGACGTGCTCGTCAACAATGCGGCGTCCGGCGCGCTGCTCGGCGTCGACGAGATCGGCGCCGAGCATTTCGATCGCGCGCTCGACACCAACCTGAAGGGCGCGTTCTGGTGCGCGCGCCGTGCCGCGGCGCTGATGGCGCGCTCGGGCGGCGGCGCGATCGTCAACGTGTCGTCGGTGGGCGCGACGCTCGTGCCCGCGAACTATCTCGTCGTCGGCACCGCGAAGGCGGCGCTCGAATCGCTGACGCGCTATCTCGCGGTCGAGTACGCGGGGCGCCAGATCCGGGTGAACGGCGCATCGTCGACGCTGATCGACGGCGACGTCGCCGCGCAGTTTCCGGACCCGGAGAACACGAAGCGATCGAGCATCGCGGCGACCCCGCTGAAGCGGCTCGCGCGCGCGGAGGATCTCGCCGATCTCGTCGTGTTTCTCGCGTCGGATGCCGCGCGTTGGATTACCGGACAGGTGGTCGTCGCGGATGGCGGGTTGTCGCTGTGCAGCGAGGGATTGTCGCCGCGCGCGGACTGGCCGACCGCCGGGCAGGATGCGGCCGCGGCCGCTGCCGTCGCGCAACCGGCTGCCCGTGCGGCCGCCGCTGCCGACGACGCACCGGACAGCGACGACATCGCCGTGGTCGGCATGGGTCTCGCATTGCCCGGCGCAAGCGATCCGGACGCATTCTGGCGGGCGCTGCTGGACGGCCCCGAGCTGTTCGGCAACGTGCCCCCGGATCGGTGGGACTACCGCTCGTTCTACTCGCCGGATACGTCGGCGGAAGACAAGAGCTACCAGTCGCGCTCGGTCTTCATCGAACAGTTCGAGCCGTGCTCGACGGTGCGCGCCGAGCTCGACGCCGGCACCGCGCCGCGCGAACTCACGACGCTGTGGCTGCGCCATGCACTGTGCCAGGCGCTCGACGGCGTGACGCTGCGCGACGCCGATCGTGTCGCGTTTCTGGTCGGCTACACGGCGGACGGCAGCCAGCATCTCGAGGAAGGCATGGTGCTGGCCGCCGCGCGCGAGCGCCTGAACGCGGTGCTGGCCGACGCCGGCGTCGACGCGGCCGAGCGCGCGCGCCGCGTGGCCGCGATCGATGCGGTGCTGAGCGCGCGCTATGCGCGCGGCGCGGGCGATCTTGCGTCGTTCTTCCCGCACCGTGTCGGTCTGAACGCGATGAAGGGCGTGCTGCCGGACGATGCGGAATACATGATGGTCGACACCGCGTGTTCGTCGTCGCTGTATTCGATCGATCTCGGGATCAAGGCGCTGCTGCTCGGCAAGCAGGACGTGGTCGCGTGCGGCGGTGCGTTCGCGCTCGCACCGCGCGGCTCGATCCTGTTTTCGAAGCTGCACGGGCTGTCGCGCAGCGGCGAGGTGCGGCCGCTCGATCGCAACTGCGACGGCGTGCTGTTCGCGGACGGCGCGGGCGTCGTGATCCTGAAGCGCCTGGCGCGGGCGCGCGCGGACGGCGACCGCATTCTCGGCGTGCTGAAGTCGTTCGGCTCGTCGTCGGACGGGAAAGGCAAGGCGATCTACGCGCCGAATTCGGCCGGCCAGCGCATCGCGATCGACCGCGCGTATGCGCGCACCGCGACGGTGCCCGCCGACGTCGACTGGGTCGTGGCGCATGCCACCGGTACGCCGGCCGGCGATCTCGCCGAATTCCAGAGCCTGCGCGACGCGATCCGGCGCGCTCGCCCGGTGCAGGTGACCTCCAACAAGTCGCTGGTCGGGCATACGGGCTGGGCGGCGGGCGTCGTATCGGTGATCCAGGTGCTGCTCGGCTTGCGCCACGAGGTCATCCCGCCCCAGCATCGCTTCAGCGAACCGCCGCCGGAATTCGAACTCGGCGGTACGAGCCTGCGGATCCCGGTGGCGCCGGTGGCGTGGCCGGTCCGGCGCGGTTCGGCGCGCGTCGCGGCGGTGTCCGGTTTCGGCTTCGGCGGCACGAACGGCCACCTGATCGTGTCGGAGTACCGCGCCGATCTGCCCGCCGGCGGCGCGAGCGGCCGCTTCAAGCGCGAACCGCTGGCGATCGTCGGTTGGTCCGCGAAGTTTCCCGGTCTCGACGGCGACGCCGAGGTCGCGGCCTGGCTGCGTGGCGAAGGCCGCGCGCCGGACGCGAGCTTCGGGATCGGCTATCCGCTGCCGAGCTTCGCGCGCGTGAAGATGCCGCCGGCCGTGTTGCGCGCGCTCGATCGCTGCCAGCTGATGGCGCTCGATGCCGCGCACGATCTGCGCGAACGTCTCGGCACGTTCTGGCAGGAGCATGCGGACACGATCGGGCTCGTGATGGGACATATGGGGCCCACACGTAACGCGGCGCTGTATGCGAGCCGCTGCTATCTCGACGACATCGCGGCGGCGGTGCTCGATGCGACGCGGCCGGACGAGCGCGCGACGACCGAGCGCCTGCTGGACGGCTTGCGCGACGCGACGCAGCGGCTCGTCGCGCCGACCACCGAAAACTCGTTTCCCGGGATGATGCCGAACGTGATCCCGGCGCGCGTCGCCAATTACCACGATCTGCACGGGATGAACATGACGGTGGACGCGGGCCACGCATCGACGCTCGCCGCGTTCGAGGCGGCCGAGCGGTTCCTGTGCAGCGGCGAGCTCGACATGGCGATCGTCGGCGGGATCAACGGCAACGCCGCGGAGGAGGTGGGTCCGGCATTCGGGCTGCCGCTCGCGGAGGGTATCGTGCTGTTCGCGGTGACGACCGTGCGACACGCGCAGGCCGAAGGGCTGCCGGTGCTCGCGGTGGTCGGCGGCGGCGACGCGCGGGCCGCGGTCGAGCCAGCCGCGCCTTGCGACGCGACGGGCCGCGCGGTCACGTACGCGGGCGCGGATGCGGCGATCGACGTGCTGCGCGCGATCGTTGCGCGTACCCCCGACGTGACGCTGGCACGCGACAGCGGCGGCGACCGGCCGCGCTATGCGCTGCACGTCGCCTGCGAGCCGGCCGCCGCGCAGGCGGCCGCCCCGCATGAACCGCAAGCCGCGGTTGTAGCCGCGCCGGTGCAGGCCGTGCAGCCGGCGCCGGCTGCCGCACCCGTCGGGCCCGGGACGTTGCTGCCCGGCACGTTGCGCCGGACCGGCGTCGCGGCCGACGGCGAGCCGCTCGGCGTCGCACGATACCGGATCGAATGGCGCGATGCGCCGTGGCGGCCCGCGGGACGATCGACGCCGTTCATCGCGCCGCGTTGCGTGATCGTCACCGACCTGCCGGAAGCGCTCGCGGCACAGGCCGATCCGGGCCCCGGCTGCGTGGTGTTGTCGACGCGTCCGTTCGCCGCGAGCCGGCCGGGCTGGCACTGGATCGAGCGAATCGACGAAACCGTGCTCGACGGGCTGCCCGACGACATCGGCCACGTGCGCGTGCTGACGTCGCTCGATGCCGGCACGCTCGCCTCGGGCACCGCGGCGCCGGCCGCGCCCGCGCGGCTCGCGCTGCACGATCTCGCGTTCCTCGCGATCAAGCGTTGCCATGCGGCACTCAAGCGCGACGGCAGCTTCGTCGCGCTGCTGCTCGATGCGCTCGCGGGCGAGGTGCCGCATCCGGATGCCGGGCTCTACACCGGTCTCGTGAAGGCACTGGCGATCGAGATGCCGGAAGCGCGCCCGGTGGCCGTGCTGACCGATGCCCGCTCGCTGCCCGATGCGCTGCGCGACGCCGAGCGTGAAAGCGGCGCGCGTCACTGGCTGCCGGTCGTCGCGCTGGGCGGCGGGCGTCGCCGCACGCCGCGCGTGATCGAGGACGCGGGCGAGCTGCGCGCGGACGAGCGCCTGGCGCTCGGGCCCGACGCGGTCGTCGTCGCGGTCGGCGGCGCACGCGGGATCACCGGCGAGCTGATGAAGACGCTGGCCGCGCACGTGCGCCCGACGCTGTACCTGATCGGCAGCAGCGCGCTCGACGAGGTCGACGCGGACCTGCTCGCGATGGACGACGAAGCGTTCGCGAAGACCCGCCCCGATTACATCCGCCAGCAGAAGGCACGGCATCCGGAGCAGCCGCTGCCGGCGATTATCCGCGCGTTCGAGCGGCGTGCCGACGCGCGCACGGCGTGCATGAACATCGAGGCGATGCGCGCCTTCTGCGGCGCGCATCGCGTGACGTACCTGCGCGCCGACGTGATGGACCCCGGCAGCGTGCGCACGGCCGTCGACACGATTCTCGCGCGCGAACCGCGCGTCGACCTGCTGGTCAACGCGGCCGGACTGAACCGTTCCGCATCGGTGCTCGTGAAGTCGCTGGACGATTTCGTCGCGGTGCGCGACATCAAGGTGCGCGGCTACTGGAACCTGCGCGGCGCGTTCGGCGCCCGGCAGCCTCGCCTGTGGTGCAACTTCGGGTCGTTCATCGGCCTGACGGGCCAGGCCGGCGAAACCGACTACGCGTCCGGCAACGACTTCCTGAACACGCAGGCGTCGTATCACCGCGCGGCGCTCGGCCACGACGAATTCACGATTGGCTGGACGCTGTGGCGCTCGGTGGGGCTCGGCTCGAATCCGGTCACGCGCGCGTTTCTCGAGAAGAGCGGCCTGTTCACGAGCATGCGCACCGCGGAAGGGCAGCATCATTTCATGCGCGAACTCGGTCTCGGCGAGCGCGCGGCGATGTCCGTGCATCTGGGCGAGGCCGAGCGACGGGCGATCGAGACGCACCTGCCCGGCTACTTCGAACTCGACGAAGCGGAAGCGGCGCCGCACGTCGCCACGCCGCGCGAGCCGGATTTCTATCTCGGCCGCGAGCTGGCGCGCACCGGCGACAGCGTGAGCTTCGAGCGCGTGTTCGATCTCGAGCGCGATGCGTATCTGCAGCATCACGTCGTCAACGGTTTTCCGACGCTGCCGGGCACGTTCGTGCCCGAAGTGGCCGCCGAGGCCGCGCTGCGGCTCGTGCCGGGGCTCAAGGTCGTCGGATTCGCGGACGCGGCGTTCCTGCACTTCCTGCGCGTCTACGATGCGAAGCGGCCGAGCGCGAAGCGCATCCACGCGCGCATCGCCGCGCGCGATGGCGACGCCGTGCTCGTGCACGTGCGGATCTCCGGCGACGTGCTGGCGCCCGGCGGCCAGGTGCTCGTGCGCGACAAGCCGCACTTCGAGATCACCGTGCGCCTGGCCGCGGCCTACGCGCCGGCACCGGTGTGGAGCGAACCGCCGGGCGGGACGTTTGTGCCCGTCGCCGATCCGTATCACTTCGACGCGGCGCCGGTGAGACTGACCGGCATGTTCGTGTCGACGACCGACACCGGCATGAGCGAAACGGGCAAGCAGGCGCGCTTCCGGCTGAACGTGCCGGACGGCGATCCGGTGTTCTCGCGCTTCGTGGTGCCGAGCATCCTGCTCGACGGTCTTGCACGCGTGGCGGCGCTCGATCATGTCGCCGGCGACTACATCCCGCTCGCGGCGCCGATGTCGATCGGCCGCATCGACCTGTACGAAGCCGGCAACGACTGCGAGCTGGCGGCGCGCCATGCGTCGATCGCGCTGCGCGTGACGCCGCGCGCCTTCGCGCTCGAAGGGCCGGCGAGCAGCGGCAACCGGTTCGTCGCGGTGCGCCCGGACGGCCGCATCGTGATGCAGATGCGCGACGTGACGGGCATCGTGACCGGCTACGTGCACCGCGTGACCGGCGCGTTCGCCACGCGCGGCGAGATCGATGCGCGGCTCGCCGCGCCCGCGGCTTCCGAACAGGTGTCGGCATGAGCACGAAGCGTCTCGCGCCCGGCCCGCGCGGCAGCGTCGTGATGGGCAATCTCGCGGAATACAAGCGCAATCCCGTCACGATGCTGCTGAAGCTGCAGCAGCAGTACGGCGACATCGCCCGCAACCGGCTGGGCCCGTTTCTCACGCATGCGCTCGCGCATCCGGACGGCGTCCAGCACGTGCTGCAGGACAATCACCGCAACTACGTGCGCGGCCGCTTCTACGACAACTTCAAGATGTTCTTCGGCGACGGACTGCTGACGACGGACGGCGAGTTCTGGCGGCGTCACCGGCGCGTCGTGCAGCCGCTCTTTCACCGCAAGCAGGTGGAAGCGCATACGGCCGCCGTCGGCGACGCGGCGCTCGCGCTCGTCGAGCGCTGGCTGAAGCGGCCCGCGCACGCGCCGTTCGACGCCGTCGAGGAGATGATGCGCGTGAGCCTGCGCATGCTCGGGTTGATGCTGTTCAACGCGGACATCTCGCGGCACGCGGACGAGGTCGGGCCGGCGGTGCGCTTCGGCATCGAGGCGATGATGCCGCAGGGCAACATGAACGATTTCGTGCCGCGCTGGATGCCGACGCCGTTCAACCGCCGGATCGCACGCGCGCGCCGCGGGATCGACACGATCGTCGATGCGATCGTCGCGGAGCATCGCGCGGGACGCTGCGACACGAGCGACGTGATCGCGCTGCTGCTCGCCGCGCGCGACCCCGACACGGGCGCGCCGCTGACCGAGCGCGAGGTGCACGACGAGGTGATGACGGTGTTCCTGGCCGGCCACGAAACGACCGGCAGCGGGATGGCGTGGGGGCTCTATGCGCTCGCACAGCATCCGGACGTGCTGCGGCGGCTGCGCGAGGAGCTCGATGCGGTGCTCGGCGGTCGCGCGCCCACGGCAGACGACATCGCGCGCCTGCCGTATCTGGTGCAGACCGTCGACGAGATCCTGCGGCTCTATCCGCCGATCTGGGGCTTCACGCGCGATCTGGTCGACGACGACGAGATCGGCGGCTATCACGTGCCGGCTGGCTCGTCGGTATTCATGTCGCCGTACGTCACGCATCGTCATCCGGCACTGTGGGCCAACCCGGACGCATTCGATCCGGAGAACTTCGGATCGCACGCACCGACGCGGCACAAGTACGCGTACTTTCCGTTCGGCGGCGGGATGCGCAAGTGCATCGGTTATCAGACCGCGCTGCTGCAGATCCGCGTGCTGATCGCGGTGGTCGCGCAGCACGTCGATCTGAGCGCGGTGCCCGGTCGTTCGCTCGACACGGGCGCGACGATTTCGCTGCGCCCGCGTGACGGCATTCAGCTGGTCGCCCGGCCGAGATCGCGCGAACACACGAGCGCGGCGCCTGCCGGGCGCGACGTGCAGGTGCCGGCTTCGCGCGGCACGGCGTGTCCGTTCACCGGTGCGCCGGCAACGACGGCCGGCGGCGAGCGGGCGGCAAGCGTGGCGGCGCCGGTCACGCGCGGGCCTGCGCCTGCTGCCGGGCCGGCGCTGGCGCCCGGCGTGCTGGCGTTTCTGCAACGCGACGCGACGGCATCGGAAGCACAGGGCGACGCCGGCGTGGACGACGCACCGACCCACCGCTTCACGTGGCGGCCGGTCGAGATCGAACCGCTGCCGGAACGGCCGGCGGCCGAACTGAGCGGCAAGCGGATCGCGATCGTCAACGGCCTCGGCCGCACGGCCGAGCGCGTGGTGGCGGCGCTCGCGCGCGCCTGCGCGAAGCCCGCGGTGTTCGCCCCCGCCGACGGCGTCGATCCGGCGGCGGCCGCGAACGCGTTCGTCGCCCAGTCGGGTCCGTTCGACGGGATCGTCGATCTCGGCGTCGAGGCACCGTTCTCGCTCGACGTGCGCGATCAGTGGGAAGCGCCGCTGCGCCGCACGGTCGCGTTGCTGCAGGCGTGCTACGGCGACTGGGTGCAGGAAGAAGCGACGTCGCGGCTGTTCTATCTCGCCGTGACCTGGCTGGATGGACTGATGGGATACGGCGACGACACGCTCGTCCAGCCGCTCGGCGGATTGTGGGCGGGGCTCGCGAAGACGCTGCCGCAGGAATTGCCGAACTGCAACGTGCGCGTGCTGGACATCGCGCCGGACGAAACTGGCCGCGTCGACGGGTTGATCGCACGCGAGCTGTATCGCTGGGGGCGCTTCGAGGTCGGTCATCGCGACGGGCGCCGCCACACGCTCGTCGCGACCCGCGACGACCTGCCGGCGCAAGCGGCGCCGGACTGGGGCCCCGACGACGTCGTGCTGTTCTCGGGCGGCGCACGCGGCATCGGGTTCCTGGCCGCCTGCGAGATCGCGAAGCGGCATCGCTGCACGGTCATCGTCACCGGCCGCGACGCGCCGCCGGCCGGCGACGAACCGTGGCTCGCGCTCGACGACGCGGGCTTCAGGCGCTACGGGCTCGACCTGCTGCGCCAGGCGACGCCGGAGCGGCCGCCCAAGGCGATCCGGCACACGCTGCAGCAACTCGAACGGCGCCGCGAGCTGAAGGCGTCGCTCGACGCCGCGGCCGCGCTCGGCCTGCCGGTACGCTACGCGGTATGCGACGTGACCGATGCGAACGCCGTGCGCGCGTTGTGCGACGCATTCGGCGCGCGGCTGCGCGGCGTGATCCACAACGCCGGCATCGACCAGCCGGTGCGGTTGCCGCGCAAGTCTGCGGACGAATTCGTCGGTACCGCGCGCGTGAAGGTGCTCGGCTTCATGAATCTGTACGCGGCCGTGCGCGAGCGGCCGCGTGTCGACTGCTTCGTCAACGTCGGCTCGCTGACCGGCCGCTGGGGCGGCATGACGGGCGAGACCGACTACGCGGCCGCGAACGAGGCGCTCGCGCGGCTCGGCTGGTGGGCGCGCCGCGATGCGCCCGGGCGCGCGGTGAAAACGCTCGTGTGGCCGACGTGGGACGGCGTCGGCATGATCACGAACCTCGCCGTCACGCGGCGCTATGTGACGCCGATGCGCATCGCCGACGGCGTCCGGCACTGGCTGGCGGAGCTCGCGCCGCCCACGCTGCCCGCGGCCCCCGGCGACGGCGAACCGATGTACATGGGCGCCGTCGGCCGTGCGTTGACGCCGATCCAGCTTCGCGGCTTCGATGCGGTCGACGGCTTGCCGAATCTCGGCGAGCTGGCGACACGCCGGCACCACGCGGGCGAGCCGCGGCGATTCCGGCCGTTCGCGTTTTTCTCGACGCGCTATCGCGCGGCCGGCGCGCCCTATACGCGCGCATTCCGCTTCGGCGGCCGCGCGGCGGTGCCCGCGTCGCTGCTGCTCGAACACGCGCGCGTCGTGGCCGACTGGGTTGCGCCGCCCGATGGCGAGCGCGCCTACCTGCATGAAGCCGTCGACGTGACGATCGCGCTCGATGCGCTCGCCGACGCGCTCGATGCGCACGGCGATCTCGCGCTCGACACCGACGTGACCGGCCGCACGGCCGGCGACGGCTGGCACGTGACGGTGCGGTGCGCGACGCTCGCCGGCCGCGTGCTGCTCGATGCGACGTTCGTGTACCGCGGTCATCCGCCCGCGGGGACGACGGTGCCGCTGCCGCACGACGGGCAGGACGATGCGGTCCGGCCGGCCGTGTGCGCGATCTGGCGCGGCGACCTGCTGCCCGACGCGGACTGGCGCGGCGGCATCGCGCAGGTCAGGGCCGCCGACGCCGATGCGTTGTGGCGCGCGCCGGGCGACGGCGACGCGCGCGACGCGGCGCCGTCCCCGCAGGTATGGCTGCCGGTCAATCATCTGGAGAACGTGTTGCGCGTGCTGCTCGGCGCGTGGCCCGCAGACGGCGAGCCGCCGCGCACGTGGCGCATCGGCGGCATCGCATTCGGCGCCGCGTGCGCCGCCGACGCCGAATTGCTGCTGCGCTATCCGGACGGCCGCTTCGCGATCGCCGATCGCGGCGGCGCATCGATCGCCGATCTGCGCGATGCGCGGCTGGCCGGCGCGACCGGCACGCAGGCCGCGGCCGCGCCGGTTCTTTGAACGGAAAGGGGAGATCCACCATGACGGAGCGCAACGACGGCGCGCGGTACTGCATCATCGGCGCGGGCGCGGCGGGAATCACCGCCGCGAAGAACCTGCTCGCGGCCGGGATCGGCTTCGACGTGATCGAGCGCGAGGACGACGTCGGCGGCAACTGGTACTACGGCCGGCCGAGCGGCGCGGTGTATCGCTCGATTCACATGATCAGCTCGAAGCGGTTTTCGGAATACACCGATTTTCCGATCCCCGACGACTACCCGACGTATGCGCGCGGCGACCAGGCGCTCGCGTACCTGCGTGCGTATGCGCGGCGCTTCGGCGTGTACGAGCGGATCGAGTTCGGCCGCTCGGTGCTCGAGATCGCGCCGGTCGACGGCGGCTCGGGGTGGCGCGTCGAGCTGGATCGCGGCGAAGTGCGCACCTATCGCGGCGTGATCGTCTGCAACGGGCATCTGTCGCATCCGCAACTGCCGGACTATCCGGGCCGCTTCGACGGGCTGCAGCTGCATTCGTCGCAATACCGTACGCCGGAGATCTTTCGCGACCGGCGCGTGCTCGTGGTCGGCGCGGGCAATTCGGGCTGCGACATCGCGGTCGAGGCGTCCCATCATGCGCGCGCGGTGTTCCACAGCACGCGGCGCGGTTACTTCTACTGGCCGAAATTCCTGTTCGGGATACCGGCGGACCAGTGGGCCGAATGGCCGCTGCGGCTGCGCATGCCTTTGTGGGCGCGCCGCTTCTTCGGTGAGCGGCTGCTGCGGCTGACGACGGCCGGACAGCCGGAGGACTACGGGCTGCGCAAGCCCGACCACAAGCTGTTCGAATCGCATTTCATCATCAATTCGACGCTGTTCTACCACCTCGGCCACGGCGATCTCGATGCGCGGCCCGACGTGCGCGAACTGAAGGGCGATCGCGTCGTATTCGCCGACGGCCGCGAGGAGCCGGTCGACGTGATCGTCTACGCGACCGGCTATCAACCGAGCTTTCCGTTCATCGACCAGGCGCATCTGCAATGGCACAAGCAGCAGCCGTCGCTGTACCTCAACATGTTCGACGCGCAGCATCGCGACCTGTTCTTCATCGGTCTGTTCCAGACGTCGACCGGCAACTGGCCGCTGATGGACTACCAGGCGCAGCTGCTCGCACGCTATCTGCATGCGCGCGACGCGGCGCCGCGCAAGGCCGCGCACGTCGACCGGCTGATCCGGCGCGGACGGTCCGACTGGAGCGGCGGCATCGCGTTCCATCGCACGCCGCGGCACGTGATCGAGGTCGAGCATTTCGCCTACCGGCTGCAGTTGCGGCGGCTGATACGCGGCCTGCCGGCCGTGCCGAGCACAGCCGGCACCGATGCGCGCGCCGCGCCGGCGGCGCCCGTGCACGCAGGAGGTGCGTCATGAGCCTCGTGAACGTCGAACACCTGTCGAAGACCTACCTGCTCGACAGCGTGCGCGTGACCGGGCTCGCCGACGTGTCGGCGACGCTCGAGGCCGGGCGCTTCACCGTGTTGAGCGGCCCGTCAGGCAGCGGCAAGACGACGCTGCTGAACATGATCGGCTGCATCGACCGCCCCGACAGCGGGCGCGTGACGATCGCGGGCCACGATACCGCGTCGTTGTCCGACGATGCGTTGTCCGATTTCCGCGCGCGCCATGTCGGCCACGTGTTCCAGACCTTCAACCTGCTGCCGGTGCTGTCCGCGTACGAGAACGTCGAGTACCCGCTGCTGATGGCGGGCTGGGCGCCGGTGCGGCGCGCGGCGCGCGTGCGCGACCTGCTCGACGCGGTCGGGCTGGCCGACAAGGGACGGCACCGGCCGAGCCAGCTGTCGGGCGGCCAGCGCCAGCGCGTCGCGATCGCGCGGGCGCTGGCCGCCGAGCCCGCGATGGTGCTGGCGGACGAACCCACCGCGAACCTCGACAGCGCCACCGGCCACGCGATCATCGCGCTGATGCGCACGATCCAGCGCGAGCGCGACGTGTCGTTCATCGTGTCGTCGCACGATCCGCAGGTGGTGAGCGTCGCCGACGAGGTGATCCGGATTCTCGACGGCCGCATCGTCGGCCGGGAACGGGCCGGCGACGGCACGGCGGCGCAGGAGGTGTGCCGATGATCCATACGCTGATGCTCGCGCTGCGCAACCTGCAGCGCAACCGCCGGCGCTCGCTGACCACGCTGCTCGCGATGATCGTCGGCGTCAGTGCGATCCTGCTGTTCGGCGGTTTCAGCCGCGACATCACGCTCGGGCTGCAAACCGACTTCGTGCAGCGCAGCGGCCATCTGCAGATCCAGCGGCAGGGCTATTACCTGTACGGCACGGGCGATCCGGCCGCGTACGGGATCCGCCGCTATGCGGCGCTGATCGACCTCCTGCGGCGCGACCCGCAGCTCGCGCCGCTGCTGCAGGTCGTCACGCCGACGCTGCAGTTCGGCGGCATCGCCGGCAATTTCGCGGCCGGCGTGTCGCGCACCGTGATGGGATTCGGCGCGATTCCCGACGACCAGTACCGGATGCAGCAGTGGAACGCCTACGGTTTTCCGCTGCGCCCGCGCGCGTTCGCGTTGCGCGGCAGTGCCGACGATGCGGCAATGGTCGGTCTCGGCGTCGCGCGCGTGCTGCATCTGTGCGGGCCGCTGCACGTGGCGGACTGCCGCGATGCGCCGCCGGGGCCGGCCGCGCCCGCCGCCGCCGGCCCGGACGCGAGTGCGCCGGCCGACGTGCTCGCGCTCGCGCAGGGCGAGGCCGGCTCGCAGCCGGCCGGCGACGGCGCAACCCACATCGAGGTGCTGACCGCGAGCGCGGGCGGCGCGCCGAACGTCGGCCGCTTCTCGGTCGTGAAGGCCGAGCAGCAGGGCGTGAAGGAGCTCGACGACGTGTATCTCGCGGTGCGCCTGCCGCAGGCGCAGCGGCTCGTATACGGCGGCGCCGAGCCGCGCGCGACCGCGCTCGAGATCCAGCTCGCGCGCACGGCCGATCTGCCGGCGGCGCGCGCGCGCATCGAGCAGCTGCTGCGCGGCGGCTTCGACGGCCAGCCGCTCGACGTCGTCGATTTCGCGACGCTGAACCCGTTCTACGACCAGACCAACCGGATGTTCTCGGTGATCTTCGGCTTCGTGTTCGTGCTGATCAGCGCGATCGTGCTGTTCGTGATCAGCAACACGATGAGCACCGCGATCATCGAGCGCACGGTCGAAATCGGCACGCTGCGCGCGATGGGCATGCGGCGCGGCGGCATTCAGGCGCTGTTCGTCTGCGAGGGCGCGCTGCTCGGCGTGGCCGGCGCATCGCTCGGCGTGCTGGCGGCGCTCGCGATTGCCGCGGCCGTCAATCACAGCGGGCTGGCCTGGACGCCGCCCGCGCGCATCGACGCGGTCGCGCTCACGGTGCGCGTGTGGGGCGAGTGGCGAACCATCGCGGTCACGTTCGCGGGGCTCGCATGCGTGGCCGGGCTGTCCGCGTGGCTGCCGTCGCGGCACGCGGCGCGGCTGTCGATCGTCGATGCGCTGCGGCATGTGTGACGCCGTGCGGATGCGGTCATTTTCGTTCATTTCACTTTCGGGAGAGCGCACGTGCGTCGCCTGTTCGTTTCATGCTGTCTGAGTCTTTCGTTCCTGGCCGGCGCCGCGCACGCGCAGCCGGCGCCCGATCCGCAGAAGGTGCTCGCGGCGAGCGACGCGATCCGCGCGCCGGCGAAATCGTTCGTGCTGACCGCGACGCTGATCGAGTATCGGTCGGGCAAGCAGGTGGACGGCAATACGCTGTCGATCTATTCGAAGCCCGACGCGCCGGGTGGCGCGTTCCGCACGCTGGTGCGCTTCGTCGCGCCGGCGCGCGACACGGGCAAGCTGATGCTGAAGAACGGCAACGACCTGTGGTTCTACGATCCCGCGAACCAGGCGAGCGTGCGGATCTCGCCCGACCAGCGGCTGCTCGGGCAGGCCGCGAACGGCGACGTCGTGACGGTCAATCTCGCGCACGACTACACGGCCGAGCTGAAGGGCGTCGAGGACATCGCCGACGGCGACCGGCAGACCCGCCGCGCCTACCGGCTCGCGCTCACCGGCCACGGCGACGGGCTCACGTACCGCCGCATCGAGATCTGGATCGACGCGGCGAACAACCGGCCGCTGAAGGCGCGCTTCTATTCGGAAAGCGACCGGCTGCTGAAGACCGCGTTCTACCGGCGCTACACGATGCAGCTCGGCGTCGAGCGGCCGACGGAGACGGTCATCATCGACGGGCTCGACAGCAACTGGGTCACGGTCATGCGTTTCTCCGACTACGCATGGCGCGACATTCCCGATGCATGGCTGCAGCGCGACTACCTGTCCCGCTTCCAGGCGCAATGACGGCGCGGCGTCGATGCCGGGTCGCCGCGCTCGCGTTCGTGCTGCTGCCGGCGCTCGCGCGTGCGGCGCCGGCCGGCGCGGAGGCGACGAGCGGGGCGGGCGGCGTGGATGCGGCCGATGCCGCGGCGCTCGATCTCGCCGACCGGTCCGCCACCGCGCCGGCCGATACCGCGAAGCCGTGGAAGCTCGACGTGCAGGACGCGTTGCGTGCGAGCCGCTATCGCGACGGCGCGCACGCCGGGCGCAACCAGCTGTCGGTCGAATTCGAGTACGGTCAGTGGCTGACGCCGACGTTCGCTGCGCACTTCTCGATGCGCTTCGACCGGTTCGATCCGCTCGGGACCTCGCGCACGTCGTCGCGCGACGTGACGCTCGTGAAGGAGGCGTACGCGAGCTGGCGCGCGGCGCCGACGTTCGTCGTCGACGCGGGGCGCGTCAACGAGCGGCTCGGTGCGGCGATCGGCTACAACCCGACCGACTTCTTTCGCGCGGGCGCGGTGAGCCTCGACGTGCCGCCCGATCCGGACAGCCGCCACACGAACCGGCTCGGTACGGTCGCGCTGCGCGCGCAGCAGGTGTGGGACACGGGCTCGCTCGCGGCGCTGCTGTCGCCGCGGCTTGAGCGCCGCAGCCTGCCGGGCGACCCGGCCGCGTCGTCCGACCTGCAGCGTACCAACGGCGTCGATCGCTGGATGCTGGTCGCGAGCCAGCGGCTCAGCACGGCGATCCAGCCGCAATGGATCGTCTACGGCGAAAGCGGGCAGGCGCCGCAGTTCGGCCAGAACCTGAGCGTGCTGCTCGGCAACTCGGTGGTCGCCTACGTCGAATGGGCGGGCGGCTACCGGCGCTCGCTGATCGCGCGCGCGACCGGTGCGGCCGGCGACAGCGCGTTCCGCACCAGCTCGTCGGTGGGCGCGACCTGGACGCTGCCGATCGACCTGTCGCTGAGTGCCGAGTTCCAGAGCAACGGCGGCGGCGCGGAAGCCGCGCAATGGCGCGCGCTGCAGCGCGCGAACCCGGCCGCCTGGGGCAGTGCGGTGCAGACGTCGATCGCCGCGCAGGAGCTGCAAACCCGTCACGGCGTGTTCCTGATGGCGGCATGGCGCAATATCGGCGTGCGCCGTCTGGATCTGTCGGGCTTCATGCAGGCCGATCTCGGCGGCGGCCGGCAATACTGGGTCGAGCTGCGGCGGCGCTTCGACCGGTTCGACGTCGCGCTGCAGTGGCTGCATCAGGGCGGGCCGTCGTGGAGCCGCTTCGGTGCGATGCCGGAGTCGACCAGCGTGCAGGTGCTGGGCATTTTCTATCGATGACGCAAGGAGGTTTCGAATGAGCAAACGCGCGCTTCAGACGGCGACCGCCGTGCTTGCGCTGGTCCCGTCGATCACCGGGGTGCTCGGCATGATGGGCATCCACGATCCGCTGTACGCGTCTCTCGGCCTCGCGCTGCCGGCCGACGCGACGCTGGACGGCAACCTGCGCTTCTACGCGGGCGTCTGGCTCGGGCTCGGCCTCGCGGCGTTCTCGGTGATCCCGGGGATCGAGCGCCAGGGGCGGCTGTTCGCGACGCTGTGGACGATGATCTTCCTCGGCGGCATCGGACGGCTGATTTCGCTCGCGACGCTCGGGCTGCCGTGGCCGCCGTTCGTCGGCTTCACGGTGCTCGAAGTCGTCGGCGCGCCGTTGTTCATCGCGTGGCAGCGGCGCGTGGCCGCTCACGCAACCTTGGGGAACGCGCATGCATGACATCGACATCGATATTGCTCGACGCGCCGTGCCGCTGCGACGCCTTGCGCGCGCGTGCGCGCGGTTCCTGGCCGCTGCCGCGCTGCTCGCCGGCGTTGGCCTGGCCGCACCCGCGGCGCGTGCGCAGACAGCGGCCGGCGCCGCGCTCGACGACTATGCGGCGACCCGCTATCCGATCATTCTCGTGCACGGCCTGACCGGCACCGACGACTATTTCGGCGTGGTGCCGTACTGGTACGGGATGCAGGCGGACCTGCAGCGGCATGGCGCGACGGTCTACGTCGCCGACCTGTCGGGGTTCCAGAGCGACCTCGGCCCGAACGGGCGCGGCGAGCAACTGCTCGCCTATGTGAAGCAGGTGCTGGCGGTCACGGGCGCGGCCAAGGTGAACCTGATCGGACACAGCCAGGGCGGGCTGACGTCGCGCTACGTGGCGTCGGTCGCGCCCGCGCTCGTCGCGTCGGTCACGACGATCGCGACGCCGCACCGCGGCTCGCAGTTCGCCGACTTCGTGCTCGCCGCGCTGAAGCTCGACCCGACGGGCATCTCGACGCCGGTGTTCGGTGCGCTGCTGAACCTGTTCGGCATCCTGACCAGCGACACGCACAACACGAACCAGGATGCGATCGCCGCGCTCGACGCACTCGGCACGGCGCGAACCACGCGGTTCAACCAGCTGTTCCCGAGCCCCGGCCTCGGCGCCGGTGCCTGTCGCACCGGCGCGCCGACCGAGACGATCGGCGGCAACGTACACCTGCTGTATTCATGGAGCGGCGCCGCATATCAGCCGGTGTCGCTGCTCGGCATCGTGACGGGCGCCGTCGATACCAGCGTGATTCCGGTGATCGATCCGGCGAATCTGCTGGATCCGTCGACGCTCGTGTTCCTGACGGCCGGCAACGTGATGGCGCTGGCCGGCGCGGGGCCGAACGACGGCTTCACGTCGACCTGCAGTTCGTTGTTCGGCACGGTGATCTCGACGCGCTACCACTGGAATCACTTCGACGCGATCAATCAGTTGCTCGGCATCCGCGGCGCGTATGCGGAAGATCCGGTCGCCGCGCTGCGCGTGCATGCGAACCGGCTGAAGCTGCAGGGCGTTTGAGCGATGACGGTCCGGACGATGCTGTCTCGCACCGTGCTCCATGGCGCCGTCGGCGTGCTCGCGGCCGCGGCGGTATGGCATGCGCTCGACCGGCCGGCGGCGTCGCCGCAAGCCGCTGCGCTGCCTGCCGCGCGCGTCGTGGTGCCCGACGCGGCGGTGCCGCGGCCCGTGCCTGCCGCGTCCGACGTCGCGCCGCCCGCGTCGCTGGCGGGTTCGCGCGCGCCGCGCCTGCCGCTCGGGCCGGACGGGCGTCTCGCGAAACGGCGTGCGGTGCGGGAATTCTTCGATTACTTCCTGCTCGCGCAGCACGACCTGACGCCGGACGCGCTCGACGCGCTGGTTGCGCGGGAGGTCGCCGCGCAGCCGATCGGCGGGCAGGCACAGCGCGAAGCGCTCGACCTGTGGCCGCGCTATCGCGCGTGTCTCGCCGCGCTCGATGCGCAGCCGGGCGCCGTGCAGCCCGGCATGCGTATCGATCCGGACGGGCTCGCGGGCCAGCTCGAGCGACGGGCGGCACTCGCGAGCCGCTGGCTCGGCGACTGGAGCGCGCCGTTCTTCGCCGACGAGTTCCGGCAGCAGCATGACGACCTCGACCGGATCCGGATTGCGCGCGACCCGGCATTGAGCGACGCGCAGAAGCGCGAACGCATTGCGGCGCTCGACCAGTCGTTGCCGTCGGACATGCGCGACGCGCGCGAGCGGCTCGCGCGGCAGCGCGAGGCGGTCGCGACGGTTGCACGGCTCGACGCGCAGCGCGCGACGCCCGATGCGCTGCGTGCGCAGCTCGGCGCCGACGTCGCCGCACGCGTCGTACGGCTGCGGCAGGACGACGATGCGTGGCAGGCGCGCTATCGCGACCATGCGGCCGAACGTGAGCGGCTCGCCGCGCAGCAGCTTGGGCCCGATGCGCGCGATGCCCAGCTCGCGCAATTGCTGCAGCGCGATTTTCCGGATCCGGCGGACGCACTGCGCGCCGCGTCGCTGGACGCGGGCAGCGCGGACATCACCGCTCGCCAGCACGCGCGATAGCCGCCCGGCGCCGGCATCCCGGGCAGGCGCCGTCATGGATCTTCCACGTTCTCCATTGGAGAAGTGTGGGATATGTCACTCAGTCCGCATTATTTCGATGGAGGAATGATTTTTATTTTCAGAATTAACTGCATTCCGTTGCATTGGCCACTATTCGGAATTTTCAATGATTCTCCGGGAAGGTGTCTTTTCAAGGGCGGCATTTAAATCGCCGATAATTGATTGACCATGCAAATATCTTCTGGCAATACCTGAAACTGTCAAATTACTTCATGTAACAAAGCCGGAGTGGCGCGAACGACAGGGCTGCGTGATACCTTTTTGTTTAATTAGACCGTAAGGAAAACGGCAAAACCGGAAAACCGGTTCGTTTTAACGCTGCATGAAGATTCGGTGGCCGAGGGGCAGCAATACAACGTACGAGGTGCACCGTGATACATCAGGCCGACAATGTCATCGAGTTGCCGCATGCGCTTGGTGCCAATCAATTCCTGTCTGCGCTCGACGGAATTAGCCGCGCGGAATTGGCGCCTCATTTGATGCTTTCGAATCTCAAGACCGGCCAGCTGCTGTGCGACGCCGGCGAGAATCTGGAGGCCGTCTATTTCCCGGTGACGGCGGGTATTTCGCTTCAATACACGACAGGCGGCAAGACGACGCTCGGCGTGACGGAGATCGGCCGCGAAGGCATCGTGTGCGACGACGTGATCGGCAGCACGATGCAGCGCCGCGTCGTCGTCTATCACGGCGGATTCGCGTATCGGCTGCATGCGCGCCGCTTCGTCGACGCGTGCGATGCATCGGCGGCGATCAGGCGGCAGGTCTTCGTGCGGATGCAGCTGGTGCTGGCGCAGGCGTCGCAGGTCATGTTCTGCAGCCGCCATCACGTGATGCGACATCAGGTGGGCCGCTGGCTGCTGATCGCCTACGAGCGCTCGCGGAGCATCGAAATCCCGGTCACGCACGGCACTTTGGGGCAGATGCTGGGCGTGCGCCGCGAGACCATCACGGATACCGTGCGACAGCTCCACGAGCTCGGCCTGATCCATCAGCATCGCGGCGCCATCGTGCTGACGGATCTCGCCCGTCTCGAAGGGCAGGGCTGCGACTGCCATCGGGTCATCCGCGACGAAACGCGCCGCATTCTCGCGATCGATGCCGGTACCGGGGCCGGTGTCGGGCTATCGCGACGCGTCCGGACGACCTAGTGGCCGCAGCCTCCTGCCGCGCGGCCGGCACCGGCGTGCCGCCGCGACGGCGTATGAGCCGGCGCGTCGCGCGCAGGGAAGGGGCGAGGTTCGGGCGCAAGACGCGTCGCGACGCGGCTGGCCGGCGGTATCGAGAAGAATCAGAAAAGCAGTCAATCAGGTATGGAAAACATTTCGAAGCTCCAGAGTCAGCGCAGCTCGTTTCACGTGTGGCCATGGAGTCCGGCGCTCGGCGTCCTGCCGATCGTCGTCGTGATCGTCGCGCTGGCCGGGTTCGTCGCGGTCAGCCTGATCGTGATCATGTCGCTGCGCGTGTACGTCGGCGGCGAAAGCAGCTGGTCGAAGGCGCAGAAGGACGAGATCATCCTGCTGACCCGCTACGGACAGACCGGTGACGAAAAGCTGTTCGACGATTACCTGGCGGTTGACCGCACCCTCACGTTTCTCGGCGTCGCCCGCCGCGCGATGATCAGCGTGCCGCCGGACCACCGCGTGGCGCGCCAGGCGCTGATCGACGCGGGCATCAATCCCGTCGATGCGGTCGCGGTGGTGTGGTTCTATCCGATCCTGAGCAGCTTCGCGCGCCTGAACGCCGCGTTGCAATACTGGGAGGACGCGGACCGGCAACTGGTCAACCTGCGCGCGATCGCGAACGCGCTGCGCGCGTCCGTGCAGGCGGACGACGTTCGACGCACGAGCCGCCTGAACCGCGCGGTCTGGGACTTCAACTCGCACATCGAGCCGCTGCCGAAACGCTTTTCCGACGAACTGAGCGCCGAATTCCGTTCGGCCGTCATCCAGCTGTTCCTGTCGTACGTCGCGGCCTCGCTGCTGATCGTCCTGCTGTCGGTGCGATGGGCGAGCCGCGCGCAGCGCCAGCAGGCGTCGATGCAGACCGAGCTGGACCGTAGCCAGGCGTTCGCGGAAGCGGCGCTGCGCTCGGTGGCCGATGCGATCGTCACGATCGGCCTCACGCGCAGCATCGAGACCGTCAATCCGGCGGCCGAGCAGCTGCTCGGCGCGCCGTCGCGGCTGTGTGTCGGCAAGCCGATCAACGACGTACTCGACCTGATCGACACGTCGACCGGCATGTCGATCAAGCTGCTCGCGTCGCTCAGCAACAGCGGCGATCACACGTTCACCCGCGACCTCGACCTGATCCGCGTGTGCGGCGCGGCGGTGTCGGTGCGCGCATCGCTGTCGAGAATGGACAACGCCGCGGGCCGCTGCGTCGGTTACGTGCTGATCCTGCGCGACATGACGCGTGAATACCAGTTGATCGAGAAACTGACCTGGCAGGCGTCGCACGATGCGCTGACCGGTCTGATCAATCGCACCGCGTTCGAACAGCGCCTGGGCGACGCGTTGACCCACCGCGGCGGCGGCATGTTGATGGTTCTCGACCTGGACGGATTCAAGGAAGTCAACGACGTGTGCGGGCACGCGGCCGGCGATGCGCTGCTGCGCGACGCGACCGCGGTGTTCGCGCGCTGTCTCGCGGACGACGACGTGTTCGGCCGACTGGGTGGCGACGAATTCGGCATCCTGTTGCCGGCCGGCCGCAACGGCTCGCCGGACGACGGCAAGGCCGAGCGCATCCGCGCGTGTCTCGAGGATTTCACGTTCCTGTGGGAGGGCGAGCCGTTCAAGATCAGCGTGAGCATCGGCGTGCTGGATCTCGCCTGTCGGCCCGAGAGCGTCGAGAAGGCGATGCAGATGGCCGACATCGCGTGCTACATCGCGAAGGACCGCGGCCGCAACCGCGTGCACGTCGCGGATTCGCGCGACATGAACTCGGGACGTCAGGCGTATCACATGCAGTGGAGCCGCCGCGTGAAGACGGCACTCGAAACGAATTCGTTCCAGTTGTATGCGCAACGCATCGTGCCGATCCAGCCGGCGCACGGCGCGCAGGAGCGCGCGGAGATCCTGCTGCGCATCCCGGACGCCGACGGCAAGCTGATCTCGCCGGTCTTCCTGCCGGCCGCCGAGCGCTACGGCCACATGACGATGATCGACCGCTGGGTCGTGCGTAACGTGATCCGGCGGCTCGCGCGGCTCGAACGGCGCCAGTACGTCGAATACAACGTGAACCTGTCGGCGATGTCGATCACCGACGAGCGCTTCGTGGAGTTCGCGATCGCCGAGCTGTCGGCGTCGGGGCTGGACCCGACGCTGCTGTGCTTCGAAATCACGGAGACGAGCGCGGTCCGCAACCTGGAGGTCGCGTCGCGTTTCATGCACGAGCTGCGCGACCTCGGCTGCCGCTTCGCGCTCGACGACTTCGGCGCCGGCATGTCGTCGTTCTCGTATCTGCGCCAGTTGCCGATCGACTACCTGAAGATCGACGGCGGCCTCGTGGCGACCATGACGTCCGACAGCGTCAAGCGCGGCATCGCGTCCGCCATCAACGACATCGCTCACGTGATGCAGTACCGCACCGTCGCCGAGCACGTCGAGGACGAGGCGACGGCCGAGATGCTTCGCGCGCTGGGCGTCGACTATTGCCAGGGCTACTACTTCAGCCGCCCCGCACCCTGGCAGGAAGGGGGATTCCATTGAACCAAGCGAGGAACGAACGCATGAGTGCTCCATTTGAACTGACCGGCGACCTGATGGACCTGACGAGCTATCCGGCCTGGCTGCGCGACGTGGTCGGCGCGACCGACGAGCTGAAGGCCCGTGTCCGAGCGCATCCGGTGTTCGCGGCGATGAGCGGCGGGACGCTGCGCGCGTCGCAACTGCGCGCGTTCTTCGTGACCGGCTGGGCGGTGGTCAGCCAGTTTCCGGAATACATGGCGATGAACCTGGTGAAGACCGCGGCCTATCGGTCGCGCGGCGACGAGAAGGCGCGACGCTATCTGATCCGCAATATCCGCGTCGAGCAGAACCACGTCGATCACTGGGCCAACTGGGCTGCGGAATCGGGCGTGACGATCGACATGCTGCTGCACGGCGATGCGCCGCTGGACGGATTCGCGCTGAGCCACTGGTGCTGGAAAAGCAGCAGCGCCGACGCGCTCGCGCCGAGCATCGCCGCGACCAACTACGCGATCGAAGGCGTGACCGGTGAGTGGAGCGCGTTGCTGTGCGCATCGCCGTATGAACGGCAGTTCGACCCGGCCGTGCGGCATCGCGCGATGCGCTGGCTCAAACTGCATGCCGACTACGACGACCGGCATCCGTGGGAAGCGCTCGACATCGTCGCGACGCTGCTCGGCCAGTCGCCCGCCGCCCGCGACGTGCGGGACGTCGAGGCGTCGATCCGCAAGAGCCTGAGCTATCTACTGACGAGTCTCGATTGCTGCATGCATGTGTAGTTGGCTGCGCCGCACGTTCGCGGGTTCGTGCAGGCCGCGCCCGGCCGTTCCGGCCGGAAGGCGGGCCGGCGTGACGTCGCGATACGCCGTGCGGGCCGTCGTGCTGGACGATTTTCCATGGCCACCCACGTTCTTGTCGTAGAGCCCGATCCGCGCATGGGCGACCGGATCCGCGCGCTCCTGCGCGGCTGCCAGATCGCCACGTCGGCGCTCGACGACGCGTCGCGGCTGCTGGCGCACGTGACGGCCACGCCGCCCACCCTGATCGTAATGCGGGTCGAACGGCCGGCCACGACGTTCTACATGGCGCTCGGTGCGCTGCGGCGCGCCGGTCACGACATGCCGGTGATCGTGATCAGCCGCGACGCGCAGGTGCTCGACAAGGTCGTTGCGCTCGAAATCGGCGCGGACGACTATCTGGTGGAGCCGTTCGACCCGATGGAACTGATCGCACGCGTGCGCAGCGCGATGCGCCGCTACGCGCCGAACCGTCCCGTGTCGGTGCGCGCGCCGGTGAATCCCGAATCGTACGCATTCGGCGACATCGAGGTGAATTTCGTCACGCGGCGCGCCACCCGCGCGGGACAGGACCTCGGGCTGCGTGCCAGCGAATTCGCGTTGCTCGCGCTGTTCATCTCGCAGCCGATGCGCGTCCTGTCGCGCGCGGAGATTCTCGCGCTGCTGGGGCTGAGCGTGGCCGGGCGCTCCGAGCGCGGGCTCGACGTGCTGATCTTCCGGCTGCGCAACCTGGTCGAGCAGGCGGTCGGCGATTATCGCTACATTCGCACCGTGCGCGGGAAGGGCTACATTTTCGTGCCGCTCGGCAGGCTGGCAGACGAAGCGGATGCGTTGCCGCACGCGTGAGCCGGGCGGCGGCCGTTCCGGGCCGGGATTCGGCGGAAATCGACACCCCTGCGAACGGCGTTTTCGCGCTGCGTCTTCATGCAGACCCGCTCGGGCTGTTCGGGCTGCTCCAACGTCGAGGAAGGGCGGGGAGACTTTCGCGGACCAAGGTCCAAAACAAAAATAATGGTGGGCGATGGAAAAATCCCATCCAATTGCGATGCCATGCTTCTCACTACTGCCGTCAGGTCAACTCACTCCCGCGATGCGGGTTGCCGCAGTGCCAGCGCGAAGAAGCGCCGGATCTCATCCATCAATTCCGTGCGGGCCGACGCGAAATCGAACGCGCGCCGGTTTTCGTGCGCGTAGCGCTGGCGCCAGTCGTCGGCCGCATGCCGCGCTTCGCGTGCGCGCAGATCGTCGAGTTCGGGCGTGCGCAATGCGTGATCGGCGATCAGCGTCACGCCGTCGCGGCTGACCTCCAGCACACCGCCCGCGACGAGGAGACGGCGATGCTCGCCGGTCGGCGCATCGACGAGCATCACGACGCCGGGCCGGATCCGCGTGAGCAGCGGCGCGTGATGCGGATAGATCCCCAGTTCTCCGCTTTCCCCCGGAACGACGACGAAATGCGCGTCGCCGGCATACAGCACCGCTTCCACGCTCACGATGTCGAGCCTCATCGACGTCTTCATGCGACTCCTTCAGACCGCCGCCGCGCCGGCGACGATTTCGCACAGCTCGGTGGTGATCTGCGCCTGTCGCGTCTTCTGGTACAGGTGCCTCAGTTCGCGCAACACGCGGTCGGCATTGTCCGTCGCGGTCTGCATGCTGAACATCCGCGCGCATTGCTCGCACGCGTAGTTCTCGACGACGGCCTGATAGAGCATCGCCTCGACGTAGCGCAGCAGCAACGTGTCGACGACGGGTTTGGGCGCGGGCTCGTACAGATAATCGGACGCGGCCGCACCGTCGGTCGGCGCGCTGGTGTCGAGCCCCGCGATCGGCAGCATCGCATCGATGCGCGGTTCGTACGCGAGCGGGCTCGTCAGCCGGTTGTACGCGACGTGCACTTCGTCGAGCTCGCCGTTGACGAACGCGGTCAGCGGCACGAGCAGCGCACCGAGCAACTGCTCGAAGTGCGGCTCGGCGGCCAGGCCGCTCGCGCGCGCCGTGATGGTCGCGCCGTGGCGCAGCAGCGGCGCGATGCCGCGCGCGCCGATCACGCTCAGTTCGCATGCGACGCCGGCCTGGTCCCAGCGTTCGAGCGCATCCACGCATTCGACGAGCAGCCGCGCATTGAGCGGGCCGCACAGCCCGCGATCGGTGCTGACGACGATCAGGCCGACGCGGCGCACGGTATCGCGTCGCGCCATCAGCGCCGATACGTAGTCGGGACGGTCGCGCAGCACGCGTTCCGCCATCGCGCCGATGCGCGCCGCGTACGGGCGGAACTCACGCGCGCGTCGCTGCGCGCTCGCCATCTTGGTGCGCGCCATCATTTCCATCGCCTTGGTGATCTTGCGCGTGGACGAGGTACTGGCGATCTTCGAGCGGATTTCGCGTATGTGCATGTCAGGGAGGGGCGTCGGGGCCATCCGGATGTCATCGTGCGGCTTCATGCTATCGGGACTTCACCTGAAACGATTGACTGAAATCAAACGACGTCGCCCGGTCCCGCACCAGAATCCGTTCACGTGATCCTTGCAAAGGGGCAGTCGATGACCGAGTTGCGCACGCATCAGAAATACGAAGCGCTGATTGCGCGTTGCCGCGCGTTACGCCCGGTGACGGTCGCGGTCGCGCATCCTTGCGACGAGGTATCGCTGCATGCGGCGGCCGCGGCCGCTCGGGCCGGTATCGTCGTGCCCGTCCTGGTCGGCCCGGTGGCGCGCATCACGATGCTCGCCGCGACGCTCGGTGTCGACCTGTCCGGCTATCGGCTCGTGGATGCGCCGCACAGTCATGCGTCGGCGGCACGCGCCGTCGAACTGGTGCGCGAGGGCGACGCTCAGGCGCTGATGAAGGGCAGCCTGCACACCGACGAGTTGCTGGCGGAGGTGGTGCGCGCCGATACGGGGTTGCGCACCGGGCGGCGCCTGAGCCACGTGTTCATCATGGACGTGCCGACTTACCACAAGCCGCTGTTCATCACCGACGCGGCCGTCAATATCCGTCCGACGCTCGAGCAGAAGGCCGACATCGCGCAGAACGCGATCGATCTCGCGCACGCGCTCGGCATCGCCCGGCCGAAGGTGGCGATCCTGTCGGCGGTCGAGACGGTCAGCTCGAAGCTGCCGTCGACGCTCGACGCGGCCGCGCTGTGCAAGATGGCCGAGCGCGGCCAGATCACCGGCGCGCTGCTCGACGGGCCCCTCGCGTTCGACAACGCGATCAGCCCGGAGGCCGCGCGCCTCAAGCATCTCGGTTCCGAGGTCGCGGGCGATGCGGACATCCTCGTCGCGCCCGACCTCGAGGCCGGCAACATGCTCGCGAAGGAGTTGACGTTCCTGGCGAATGCCGATGCGGCCGGCATCGTGCTCGGCGCGCGCGTGCCGGTGATCCTGACGAGTCGCGCCGACAGCGAACGCACGCGCCTGGCGAGCTGCGCGGTCGCGGCGCTCGTCGCGGCAGCGGCGGCGCCCGTGGCCACGCCGGCGGTTGCGGCCGGCACGCACTGACGGCGCCGCGATGCGACATCCCGTCCTGGTGCTCAACGCCGGCTCGTCGAGCCTCAAGTTCTCGGTCTACGACACGCACGAGGATCGCTCGCTCGATGCGGGCCTGCACGGGCAGGTCGAGAACCTGCATGGCACACCGCATCTGTTCGTGGCCGATGCGCACGGCGAGGTGCTCGCCGACAGCGCCGTCGCGCGACCGGGGCATCAAGGCGCGATCGAGGCGCTGCACACGTGGTTCACCGCTCACGTCGGGCGAGAGGCCGCGTTCGACGGCGTCGGGCACCGGGTCGTGCATGGTGGTCCGTATTTCACCGCGCCGGTGCGGATCGATGCGCGCGTGCTCGATGCGATCGCGTCGCTTTCGCCGCTCGCGCCGCTGCACCAGCCGCATCACGTCGACGCGATCCGCGCGGTTGCCGCCGTGGCGCCGAACCTGCCGCAGGTCGCGTGTTTCGACACCGCGTTCCATGCGACGGTACCGGCGCTTGAACGGGAGTTCGCGCTGCCGCGCGCGCTGACCGAGCAGGGCATCGTGCGCTACGGGTTTCACGGGCTGTCGTACGAGTACATCGCGACGGCGCTCGCGGCCCTCGATCCGTCGTGGGGGCGGCAACGGACGGTCGTCGCGCACCTCGGCAACGGCGCGAGCCTGTGTGCGCTCGCGAACGGCCGCAGCGTCGCGACGACGATGGGGTTCACGGCCGTCGACGGACTGCCGATGGGCACGCGCACGGGCGCGCTGGACCCGGGCGTGATCCTGTACCTGCAGCGTCACGCCGGCCTGTCGCTCGACGAGGTCGAGCATCTGATCTATGCCGAATCGGGCTTGCTCGGCGTGTCCGGCGTGTCGAGCGACATGCGCACGCTGCTCGCGAGCGACGCACCGTCGGCCGCGCATGCGGTCGAGCTGTTCGCCTATCGCGCGGCCCGCGAACTCGCCGCGCTGGCCGGCGTGCTCGGCGGCCTCGACGCGCTCGTGTTCACGGCAGGCATCGGCGAGCACGCGCCGCGCGTGCGTGAACGGATCTGCAGCCGCGCGGCGTGGCTCGGCATCGTGCTCGACGACGCGGCGAACGCCGCCGGCCTGCCGGTGATTTCGAGCGACGCGTCGCGCGTGACGGTGCGCGTGATCCCGACCGACGAGAACCTGATGATCGCGCGGCACACGCGCCGCGTGCTGGACGACGCAATCCCTTCCATGCCGTATCCGACCTCGTGAGACCTCCGATGACAGCACGCGACACGTCTTCCCCTGCCGCCAGCGCCCCCGCGCTGCCGATTTTCTGGCCGATGGCCGCCGCCACGGCGATGTTTGCGGCCGGCTCCGAGATCACGGCGCGCAATCTCCGCTTCCTCTCGGAAGAGGAGAAGCTCCATTTCGAAGCGCATCCGGCGCTGGCATCGGCGAACCGGCCGTTGCTGGAGCTGCGGACGATGACGTTCCGCGATTATTCGGCCGCGCCGGCACATGGGCTGCCGACGATCGTCGATGCGCCGTACGCGGGGCACAGCGCGATGATCGCCGACTACCAGCCGGGGCAGAGCCTGATGCAGACGCTGCGCGAGCACGGCGTGACGCGTCTGTACCTGACCGACTGGCGCTCGGCCACCGAGGACATGAAGGACCTCGAGATCGACCAGTATCTGGCCGAGCTGAACGTGTGCGTCGACGAACTCGGCGGCCGCGTGAATCTCGTCGGCCTGTGTCAGGGCGGCTGGATGTCCGCGATGTACGCGGCGCGTTTCCCGCACAAGGTCGCGAGCCTCGTGCTGGCAGGCTCGCCGATCGACACCGACGCGGGCGACGGCCCGATCAAGCGGATGGCGCACACGTATCCGACGTCGTTCTACGAGGAACTCGTCGCGATGGGCGGCGGGCTGATGCGCGGACGCTTCATGCTGCGCGGCTGGAAAAACATGCATCCCGACCAGCACTATCTCGCCGAGCACGTCGACCTGTACGAGCATCTCGACGATCCCGAATACCTGCGCAAGCGCGAGGTGTTCGCGAACTGGTACGAAAGCCCGATCGACCTGCCGGGACGCTGGTACCTGCAGGCGATCGGGCAGATCTTCAAGGAGAACCGGCTTGCGAAGGGCTCGTTCGTCGCGCTCGGGCGCACGCTCGACCTGAAGGACATCGCATGCCCGGCCTATCTGCTCGCCGGCGAGGCCGACGACATCACGACGCCGGAGCAGGTGTTCGGCGCGCGCGATCTGCTCGGAACGCCTGCGTCGAGGATCGAGAGCCGGCTCGTGCCGGGCGGCCATATCGGCCTGTTCATGGGGACGCGCACGCTGAAGACGGTGTGGCCCGACATCGCGCGATGGATCGCGGCGCAACGCTAGGCCGGCGGGGGGGCGACATGACATTGCGACACAAGCGGGGGCTCGTCGTCGGCATCGCGAACGAGCGGAGCATCGCCTGGGGATGCGCGCGCGCGTTTTGCCGGGCGGGCGCCACGCTGGCGGTGACCTGGCAGTCGGACAAGACCTTGCCGCACGTCGAGCCGCTGTTCGCGCAACTCGACGCGCCGATCCGGATGCCGCTCGACGTCGGGCGGCCGGACCAGATGGCGGCGGTGTTCGACGCGCTTGCGGCGCAATGGGGCGCGATCGACTTCGTGCTGCATTCGGTCGCGTTTGCACCGAAGGCCGATCTGCAGGGCCGCGTGGTCGACAGTTCGCCGGAAGGGTTCGCGCTCGCGATGGATACCTCGTGCCACTCGTTCATCCGGATGGCGAGGCTGGCCGAGCCGTTGATGACGCGCGGCGGGAGCCTGATGGCGATGAGCTATCTCGGCGCGGAGCAGGTCGTCGCGAACTACGGGGTGATGGGGCCGGTCAAGGCCGCGCTCGAGGCGAGCGTGCGGTACCTGGCGGCCGAACTCGGCGGCGCGGGCATTCGCGTCAACGCGATTTCGCCGGGCGTGCTGCCGACGCGCGCGGCGTCGGGCCTGCCGGACTTCGGCCGGCTGCTTGACGACACCGCGCGCCGGGCACCGCTGCATCACGCGCTCGACATCGACGACGTCGGTGCGTTCTGCGCGTTTCTTGCCAGCGACGGCGCACGGGCGATCACGGGCGGCACGCACTATGTCGATTCCGGTATGCACATGCTCGGTTAGGCTGCCGCATGCATATGAGGCGATCGTCGATCGAGATCCTGCCTCGAAGAGCAGATCCGCTCCGCCGTGCTCACGATGCTGGCCGAGGCGGGCGACACCGCGCCGGCTAGCAGTACCGTAACCGACTGAATCGCCCGGAAAATGCCGGTTAGCGCGGAAGAAAGATAAAAGATCGAGGGCTCGCGAACAGGCCGATTGCGTGAAATCCCAATAGCGGCAAGGGCCGGCTGCAGGCAACTCGGCACCCTGAAGTCGCCACATTTCGCATGAAAAGGACGCATACCCCGCCCGCGTCATCAAGGGCCAAACCAACGAACAAACGCTCGGGTTGCGACAAATTGCACCGGATACGCCCTTGATTCAAGGGGAAGCGCTACGGGTTTGCACTCGAATCAATTGCAATGCGATTATTTGTATTCCATTGCAATTTTGATGATCCTATCCTTCGCAACATGAATTGACCGGCGGCAACGGCAACCGGTGCAACCTGCGAGGAATGGAACATGGAAGTCGAGGTCGGACTGATCGCAGCACTACAAGCGAAATTGGGCGCAGATGCGGTGCTGACCGCCGAAACTGACATGGCGGGCTTCGTCGAGGACTTTAGAGGGCGTTACAAGGGCCGCGCGCTGTGTGTCGCGCATCCGTCGTCGACGGAGCAGGTCGCTTTCATCGTCAGACAGTGCGCCGCGCACGGCGTGTCGGTCCTGCCGCAAGGCGGCAACACGAGTCTGTGCGGTGGCGCAGTGCCGCGCAGCGCGGGTCCGGCACCTGTGATCGTCAGCCTCGCGCGCATGCGGCGCATCCGTGCGCTTGATGCCGCCAATCGCTCGATGGAAGTCGAAGCCGGTTGCATTCTGAAGACCGTGCAGGACGAAGCGGCGGCGGTCAATTGCCTGTATCCCGTGAGCCTGGGCGCGGAAGGTTCCTGCCAGATAGGCGGCACGCTGTCGACGAATGCGGGCGGCACGAGCGTGCTGCGTTACGGCAATACGCGCGACAACGTGCTCGGCTTGGAAGTCGTGCTCGCCGACGGCAGCATCTGGAACGGGCTGCGTAGCCTGCGTAAGGACAATACCGGTATCGATCTCAAACAGGTGTTCATTGGTGCGGAAGGCACGCTCGGCATCGTCACCGCCGCGACGCTCAAGCTGCATCCGCTGCCCACTCACCACGCGCTCGCGTGGTTTGCACCGGTCAGCCCCGAAGCGGCTCTGCGCGTACTCGGCATGTTCCAGACAAACTGTGGATCGCGTCTGTCTGCTTATGAATTGATGAACGCGCGGCAATTGCAGCTCGTGGTCGAGCGCGTGTCGGACCGTCGCAACCCGCTGGCGGAAACGCATGCGTGGCACGTACTGGTCGAATTGTCGGATACGCGCGATGGCGCGGAGATGGAGGCCATCCTGCAGCGCACGCTCGAGGAAGCCGCAGAAGCGGATCTGATCGAGGACGCGATCATCGCCATGAGCGACGCGCAGCGCGCGAATCTCTGGGAAGTGCGCCACAGCGTGACCGAGGCAAACAAGGGCGCGGGCGTGGGCTTGACGACAGATTGTTCGGTGCCGATCTCCGCCGTGCCGACCTTCATCGACGATGCCACGCGCGCCGTGCATGAGATCGCGCCAGATCTGGACGTGGTGATCGTCGGGCACATGGGTGACGGCAATATTCACTTCATCCCGATGTTTTCCTTCTCGGCATGGCAAGCGCTGGCCGATGCGCCGTCGATGGGCAGTGCGCTGCGTCGCGCCGTCAACGACGTGGCGCATCGGCTCGGCGGTTCGTTCAGTGCGGAGCATGGCATCGGCGAAACCGGTCTCGTCGAAATGGCGCACTACAAGTCGTCGGTCGAACTGGCCGCGATGCGCGCCATCAAGCAGGCGCTGGACCCGAACAATCTCATGAATCCGGGGCGTCTCATTCCCTGAGCTTGGCGGATGTGATCGGAGCGCAGGCCAGCTCGTCAATCGGTCGATTACTGCGTTCAATGATTAATACGTAGTACAAATCTTTGGAGTTCACGATGAAGTCGAAGAAATCCGAGCACTGCACGATCGAAAATCCGGCACGCCGAAGCGTGATGAAACTGGCGGCCGCCGGTGCGGCGTCGGCGGCGTTTCCATTTGTCTGGACTCCGGCGCGTGCAGCGAACAAGCGCATCGTCGTTCGAGACGACGGTGGAATCTATACGAAGGCGTACCGGGCCGTCTACTACGAGCCGTTCGCCAAGGCGACCGGCATCGAGGTGGTCGGCGTGCAGGCGAACGCGGAACCGACCGCGCAGATCAAGAGCATGGTGGACGCTGGCAGCTACACCTGGGACATGGCGAAGATCAGCCAGCCGGCCGTGCTGATGCTCACGGCGGGCGGCAAGGAATATCTCGAGCGCCACGGACTCGAAGCCGATCCGGCCGTATCGAAAGTCCCCAGCCAATATATGTCGCCGTTCGCGGTGGGCACGAACGTGTATGCGACCGTACTGGCGTATCGCACCGATGCGTTCAAGGGCCGCAAGGCGCCGTCGTCGTGGGCCGATCTCTGGAACGTGAACGAGTTTCCGGGTCGCCGCGCCATGCGCAAATATCCGTTCGACACCATCGAGGAAGCGCTGATGGCGTCGGGCGTTCAACCCGGCCAGGTGTATCCCTGCAATCTCGACCGCGCGTTCGCGAGCCTCGACAAGATCTCGAAGCACGTCGATGTCTGGTGGACGACGGGCGCACAGGTTGAGCAGATGCTCGGCTCCGGCGAAGTCGCGATGGTCGCGACCTGGGCGTCGCGCGCGCAATCGGCGATGGCCAACGGTGCACCGGTTTCCATCGTCTGGAACCAGAACATCTGGGGATGTGACAGCTGGGCGATCCTGAAAGGCACGCCGAACGCGAATGCCTGCCGCGAATTCATCAAGTTCGCGACCGATCCGAAGCGCCAGGCGCAACTTGTCGATTACTTCCCGGCGGGCCTCACACTGCCTGCGGCGTTCAATTATGTGAAGCCCGAAGTCGCGAAAAATTGTCCGACCTTTCCGGACAACATGAAGACTGGTGTCCATATCGACGCGAAGTACTGGCTGCAAAACCAGAGTACTGCGCTGGAACGATTCAACCGTTGGATTCTTTCCTGATCTTTCAGCACTTTCCGGATTTCGACGCCAATGTCAGCTACCAATCTCACTGTCAACGGACTCAGCAAACGCTACGGCGATTTCGTCGCGCTTGCCCCGACGGATCTCGACGTCGCCCAGGGCGAATTCCTGACCCTGCTCGGGCCGAGCGGATCGGGCAAGACCACTTTGCTCAGCCTGATCGCGGGGCTGTCGCATCCCGATAGCGGCAGCATTCACATCAACGGGACCGACGTAACCTACGGCGCGCCGTACGAACGTGACATCGGCATGGTGTTTCAGAACTATGCGCTGTTCCCGCACATGACGGTGGGCGAAAACATCGCGTTCCCGTTGCAGATGCGCAAGGTCGACGCCGCCGCGACGCGTAAGCGCGTCGCCGAAGCACTGGAGATGGTGCATCTTCCGCACTTGGCCGGGCGTTATCCGCGCGAGCTGTCCGGTGGCCAGCAGCAGCGGATCGCGCTGGCGCGTTGCATGGTGTATCGCCCGTCGATCATCCTGATGGACGAGCCCTTGGGCGCGCTCGACAAGAAGCTGCGCGATCACATGCAGCTCGAAATCAAGCGCATTCACCGCGACCTCGGCACCACGATCGTCTACGTGACACACGATCAGGAAGAGGCGATGACGATGTCGGACCGCATCTGCCTAATGAACGCCGGCGCGATCGCACAACTTGGCACGCCTGCTGATCTGTATTTTCGGCCCAAAAGCGTGTTTGTGGCCGATTTCCTCGGCGAATCGAATCTGCTCGACGCCACGGTGTCGTCGCGCGACGACGAACGCGTGGGTATCGCCATCGGCGGGCGCCACTGCGGTCACGCGATGGCGTACGACGGCAGCCTGCGCCCCGGCAGCAAGGCGCGGATCATGATCCGTCCGCAGAACCTGCATGTGGAAGCCGGCAACATCGGTGCGGACCAGCCGAACCAGGCGGAGTCGATGCAGGCGCGGCTCACCGACATCATGGTGACCGGCGGCATGACGAAGCTGTATTTGCAGGCCATCGAGCCCGTGAACGGCGGCACGGAAGTGATCGCCGCGTTCCCGACCAACCGGCTCGGCGAGCAATACGAGATCGGCCAGGCGCTGCGCCTGCGCTGGTCGGCGTCCGATGCCGTCGCGATTGCGGAGTAAGTCATGAATCCTTTCGCGCTCACTGTTCCCGCCGAGGCGAACCGCACTGGCCTGCAACGGCTGCGCTGGCGCCGCGCGCTGCGCATCGCCGCGATGGTCGCGCCGATCGTCGTGCTTCTGGCGGTGTTCCTGATTTACCCCGTCGGGCAATTGCTGCTGCTGAGCATTCGCGACGACAGCGGCTTCTCGCTCACCGAATACCGACGGCTGTTCGCGTCGCCCGTCTACATCGAAGTGCTGTGGGTGACGATGAAAATCTCGCTGCTCACGACGTTCTTTTCAGTGCTGACCGCTTATCCCGTCGCGCTGTTCATTTCGACGCTCACGCGCGAGCGCAAGAGCAAAGTGTTGTACTGGGTGCTGCTGTCGTTCTGGACCAGCTTTCTCGTACGTACGTTCGCATGGGTGGTGCTGCTCGGGCGCAACGGCGTCATCAACTGGACGCTGATGCATCTCGGCATCATCGATCAGCCGCTCGATCTCCTCTACAACCTGTCCGCCGTGATCGTCGGCATGGTGCATGCGCTGATGCCGCTCGCGATCCTCACGATGCTTTCAGTGATGGAGAATATCGACCGTCGCCTGCCGACCGCTGCGGCGACGCTTGGCGCGCGCCCGGGCACCGTGTTCTGGAAGGTGTATTTCCCGCTCTCGCTGCCGGGCGTCGCGTCGTCGGCGCTGATGGTGTTCGTCACCGCGATCGGCTTCTTCATCACACCGGCGCTGCTCGGCGGCCGTCGCCAGACCATGATCACGCAGCTCATCATCGACCAGGTGATGCAGGCGCTGAACTGGCGCTTCGCTGGCGCGATCTCGGTGCTGTTGCTCGTGGTGGTGCTGGTGGTGTTCGTGGTCTACGACCGCATGGTGGGCCTTTCGACGATGGCCGGCGGCAGCTCCACGACGGGCACGCCGCAGAGCGGCCGCCGCTGGAGCCGAAAGGCCGGCGACGTCGTGCTGACCGCGCTCGGAAATCTGACCGACGCCGTGTTGCATATTGTGCCGACGCCGCGCCGCAGCGCGAGCGGCGACAAGCAGCGTTCGCTCCGCACGGTGGTCTGGCTGATCCTGATCTTCTTGAGCGCGCCCGCGTTCCTCATGATTCCGCTGTCGTTCGACTCGCTCTCGGGTCTCGCGTGGCCGCCCCACGGCTTCTCGTTGCAGTGGTATCAGCAGGTCGCGGATTCGCCGCTCTGGATGCAGGCCGTCACGCGGTCGCTCTTGGTCGGCGTGGGCACCGGCGTGCTTTCGATGGTGATCGGTACACCCGCCGCGTTCCTGCTCGTGCGCGGCGGCCTCAAGTGGAATGCGGCGATGCTGGCCTTCGTGCTCGCGCCGATTGTGGTGCCGCGCATGATTCTGGCGGTCGGGGTGTTCTACTTCTTCGCCCGCATCGGCCTGGTCGGCTCGTCGTTCGGGCTGATACTCGCGCATACGGTCGTGGCTGTGCCCTACGTCGTCATCACGATGATGGCGGTGCTGCGCAACTACGACGTGCGTCTCGATCTCGCCGCGCAGAGCATGGGCGCACGCCGTTTCACGACACTGCGCCGCGTGACGTTCCCGATTCTCGGCGCGGGTTTGATGTCGTCGTTCCTGTTCGCGTTTGCCACGTCGTTCGATGAACTCACGATTGCGCTGTTCACCTCGGGCGGTTTGAGCACGACGCTCCCCAAGCAGTTCTGGGACGAGACGACCATGCAGATCTCGCCCGTGATCGCTGCCGTCTCGACGTGCTTGTTTGTCTTCATTTCGGTGCTGATCGCGGTTGCAGACCGCCTGCGCCGCCGCAGTCTGGCTTCCTGACTGGTTTTCCTTGAGAGATTGATTGAATGATCACTTCACAAAATCTGCGCGGCATCCTGCCCGCGATCCCGACGCCGGTCCATGCGGATGACACGATCGACGTCGACGCCGCGCGCCACCTGCTGCGTTACCTGCTCAAACAGGGCATCGACGGTCTGGTTCCGCTCGGCGGCACTGGCGAATACGGCGCGCTCCCGCGTGCTGAACGCATCCGCATGGCCGAGTTGTCGGTCAAGGAAGTCAACGGCGACGTGCCGGTGATCGCAGGCGTGCTCGACCCGGGCTATCACGACGCATTGCAGGCCGGCAAGGAGTTCGCCGCCGCGGGCGCGGACGGGCTGCTGGTGCTAACGCCGTACTACACGAACCCGACCCAGCAGGGCATTCGCGACTACTTCTTGCGCTATGCGGACGAGTCGCCGGTGCCGATCCTGATCTACGAAATTCCGTACCGCACGCGCATTGCAATCGCGCCGGAGGTGCTGCACGAGCTGTCTCGTCACGAACGCATCATCGGCATGAAGGCATGCAACACGGACATGTGGCACTTCCTGCGCACGGTGGCGGGCGTCGACGAATCGTTCTCCGTGCTGAGCGGCGAGGACACGCTGTTCCCGATGCACCTCGCGGCAGGCGCGCGCGGCGGCATCGTCGTGACCGCGACGCTGTTGCCGACCGCGTGGCGCAAGATTCAGGAGCATGTCGAGAACGGCCGCATCGGGCAAGCGCTCGAATTGCATCGGTCGCTGATTCCTCTCATGAATCTCGCGTTCGCGGAGACGAATCCGGGGCCCATGAAGGCAGTGATGGATCTGATCGGCGTCGACGCGCCGCATATGCTCGCACCGCTCGTGAAGCCAGATGCCGCGCTGGCCACGAAGCTGCGTTCCGAGCTCGCGAAGCAGCTCGCCCTGTTCGAGCCGGGGGTTGCCGCCTGAGCGGCGCTGCTACGTCAGCGACGGAAAGTGGAAAGCCGTGACTTCGAAATGGAAGTCGCGGCGACCTGAATGTGTTTGGCGAGTTCGGCTTCGGCGCGCTCGATCGACCAGCGCGAGGTGGGCACGGCGATGTTGATGGCGGCGACTGCGGTGCCACCATGATCGGTGATCGGCGCGGCCACGGCGATGTCGCCCAGCACGGTTTCGTTCTCGACGATGGCATAGCCGCGTCGCGTCGCGAGCCGGATGCGTTCGAGCAGCTTGTCGGGATTGATTTCGGTGTAGGGCGTGATCGGTTCAAGGCGCGTCTGGGCGAGGATGCGTTTGACCTGCGCCTCGGGCAAGCGCGACAGGATAGCGATACCGGATGCGGTGAACATGGCTGGCAGGCGCGCACCCACGACGATATCGACATTGACGAGGTGACGGCCCGGGAAGCGCGCGACGAACACGATTTCAGTGCCGTCGAGCTCCTGGAGATTGGTGGTCTCGCCGATTTGTCGGCTGATTTCGAGGAGATAGGGCGACGCCTTGTCGACGAGTTCATTGGCGCGAATGTAGTTGTATGAAAACTGCAGCACCTTCGAGGTGAGACCGTAATTTCGGGTGTCCGGCACGCGATAGAGATAGCCGAGTTCCTCCAGCGTATGCACGACGCGCTGGGTGGCGCTGCGATCGAGATCGGCTACGCGCGCGATGTCGCCTAGCGTCATGTGACGGCTCGGTCCGTCGAAGGCGTGCAGCACGCGAAACGTCTTTTCGGTCGAGCCGATGAACAGCGACGAACGCTCGGCTTTGCGTGCGCTTTCCGTTTTGCGCGGGGATTCGGAGGTAGTTTTCGGCATGGACAGTCCGTAGGAGACGGATGGCGGCCAGGTGGCGACGCATCGATTTTCAATCGGTGTAATTGTAATGCAATTATTTTCTCATGGAACTTCAGGGACCGACATGCTGGCTTGCGTTGACGATTACCGCCGTGCCGCTCGGGCGCGCCTTGCCGGGATTGCATGGGATTACCTCGAAGGCGCGGCCGAAGATGGCGATTCGATGCGCGCGGCGCGCAACAGCTACGGGCGATGGCAGTTCAGGCCGCGTGTCCTGGCGAATGTGTCCGCGTGCTCGCCGGCCACTTCGATATGGGACCGCGAAGTCGCTGCACCGATGATCGTCGGACCAACCGGGCTCAATGGTCTGTTCTGGCCGAGGGGCGACGAGATACTGGCGGCGGCCGCAGCCGAAGCGGGTTTGCCGTTCGTCGTGTCCACGGCGGCAACGTCGTTGCTGGAGGACGTGCGTGCCGCTGCACCGGATGCGGATCTGTGGCTTCAGTTGTACGTGCAGCGCGACCGCGCGATCGCCGAGGACATGATGCGGCGCGCGAGCGATGCGGCGTTCAGCACGCTGGTGTTGACGGTCGATACGCCCGTTCATGGCAATCGCGACCACGATGTGCGCAATGGCTTTCGCATGCCGCTGAGGCCGTCGGCGAAGTTGTTGCTGGACTGCGTCCGGCATCCGCGGTGGTCGTGCCAGATGCTGTGGCACGGCGTGCCGCAACTGCGCAACATCGCGAAGAGCGTGGGCGAAGCCGAGAACCTGGACCGGCAGGCCGCGTTGCTGAGCCGAGAGATGGACCTGGCGTTGCAATGGTCCGATGTCACGTGGATACGGCGTCATTGGCGCGGGCGCGTGGTCGTTAAAGGCATTCTGGATGTCGATGACGCACTTCTCGCTCGCGACGCCGGCGCGGATGGCGTCGTGCTGTCGAATCATGGCGGCAGGCAGCTTGCGAGCGCGCCTGCGCCGCTCGACGTGCTGCCGGAGATTCATCGGCAGGTGGGCCGCGATCTGCGCGTTTTCGTCGATGGTGGCGCGCGGCGCGGTTCGGACGTCGTCAAGGCAGTCTCGCTTGGCGCGACAGCGGTGCTGCTCGGACGCGCACCGCTCTACGGGCTGGCCGCGCGAGGCAAGGGCGGTGTCTCGCATGTGCTCGCGCTGATGAAAGCGGAAATGAATACGACGATGACTCTGCTTGGACGAACCCGAGTCGAGAGCTTGAATCGCGAGTGTGTACGGCCTATTGGGACTTCATTGGCGGAAGTCGATTAAGCGAGTCTGACGAATACTTTTGTACTTGTCTCGCTCCTTCGCTTAGATCTACTTATGCGCAGAACTGCGTGCACTGCAAGACCTGCGACATCAAGGACCCGACGCAGAACATCGTGTGGGTCACGCCCGAAGGCGGCGGCGGGCCGAATTACCCGAATATGTAATGACGCAGCCCACCGATCGCGCTGCGTCGAAATCAATGAACACCTCATCCAGATAGCGAGCCACTCATGAAGATTGCATTTATCGGCGCAGGAAATATGGCGAGCGCGCTTATCGGCGGATTGATCAGCCGTGGTGCCGCTCCGGGCGATATCGCCGCGATCGACCCGGGCGCGGAAGCGCGCGCGAAATGCAGCACGACGTTCGGCATCGACGCGCACGAACGCATCGATTCGGGGCTGTCGGAAAGCGACGTGATCGTGCTGGCCGTCAAGCCTCAACAGATGCAGGCAACCTGTGCATCGATCTCGCCACTGCTGCGGGGACAGCTCGTCATTAGCGTTGCTGCGGGCGTTCGGGTGCGGGAACTGTCGAACTGGCTGGGCGGGCACACACGCGTGGTGCGCGCCATGCCGAACACGCCCGCGTTGATCGGTTTGGGCGCTACGGGTCTTTTTGCATCCCCGGAGGTCGGTGGCGATGATCGCGAAGACGCATCGACGATTCTCGGCGCGGTGGGCGTTGTCAGCTGGTTCGACGCCGAGGACGATCTGGATTCGGTGACGGCGATCTCCGGCAGCGGGCCCGCTTACGTTTTCTATTTCATCGAAGCGATGCAGGCGGCCGCTGAAGAGTTCGGATTCTCGTCGGCGCAGGCACGCGCGCTGACGCTTGCGACATTCAAAGGCGCGGTGCAACTTGCGTTCGAATCGACCGATCCAGTGAGCGTGCTGCGCGAACGTGTGACCTCAAAGGGGGGGACAACGGCTGCTGCGCTCGCCGCATTCGCGCGGGCCGATGTCGCCACGAGCATCAAGCGCGGTGTGCTCGCGGCGAAAGTTCGCTCGAAACAGCTCGGCGACGAATGGGTTTCTGTATAACGACGCGATTCGCCGGCAGATTCGAAAGATCCAAAGCGAAAAATTGCGCATTTCCACCCGACAAGCGGCTTTGTCACGTGTTCGAGCGCGGCGTGATCGTAAGCTATGAAACGATCCGCCGTTGGTGCGACAAGTTCGGCGTCGGTTTCGCCTACCGGATCAAGGCCAGCCGGCGCCGCCTTGGAACCAACTGGCACCTCGACGAAATCTTCGTGACGCTGCGTGGCGAGCCGCATTCGCTGTGGCGCGCGGTCGACGAGCAGGGCACCGAAATCGACATCTTGCTGCAGAATCTACGCGACAAGGCCGCAGCCAAACGCTTCTTTCAGCGAGTGCTGCGCTCGTGCTCCGCACCGAACAAGATCGTCACCGATCAGTTGCGCAGCTATCCGGCGGCCAAGGCAGATGTTCCGGAACTCGTAAACGCGGAGCATATTTTCGTCAAAGCGGCTGCCCGCGTGAACAACCGAGCGAGAACAGTCATCAGCCTACACGCGAACGCGAGCGCCGCATGCGAGGCTTCCGGCTTCCGACTGCCGGAGCGCACGCAGGCATTCCTGGTCAGGAATTTTACATAATGCTGATGATCAACTTTTTTGTGTGTAGCAGCTATATCCTAATGTCGTGTTCGGGGGTTTCGGCGCGTGCTGGCGGCGGTTCGAACTGCCGGAGCGCATCGTGGGGCAACCTGGAGTGCTCAGGGGTAAAAGTGTGCGGTTTAGAGCGGTTTACATCCCGGGCGTATAGATTTTTTACCTCACATTTCAACCACATACATCATTTCGGGACAAAAAATATCACATTCCAACCACATAGATTTCCGCATCGTTGATACGGTCGATCCATTCACATGGTTGACGGCACCAGATCGCCCGCAGGATGGTTCTCTCGTCTGAGCGCTGCGCGTGCAGCCGGCAACGACTGCGATGTGATTCCGCGTTAGGAGGAGCCGAATATTGGACAGGGCATCAGTATCGATTGGACGGTTGTGCAGATGAGGCCAGCGTTTTGCAGAACCGTTGCACGAGCGGCGCAGCGACGGGCTGCGACGGTAGCTGGAGTGACGACGAACAGGCGGTCGACAAATGTCCTTGAGATGGTGGAACATATTGAAATCGGATGACGTAGTGCCCAGCAAGGGAGCTTGCCGGCCGATAACCGTGGAACAGTCGATGAAATGACTGTTCCATTCCGAGACATTGGCCGTGGACAAATGGCATCCTATGTTGCCGGGACGGGACGGGCCGGGACGGCAATTAGCGCCACGGTGGTATCAAGTGAGTGGCGGAATTACCTCAAACTCACCGTTGACAAACCAGTCACTATTTTTGATCTGTGCCAAAGCTGCAGTTGGGTCAGAAGACCAGAGTACCAGTGCCAACGACTCTTGTGCACGGCTGCAAGTCACGTACAGGAGGCGCAGCGAGCGATCAATAGTTGTTTCCTTGCCGCTGTCAACATTCTCCCAGTCCCTGCTACTGAGCTTCGACCCTCCAAAAATCTTGTCATAGGAAATTTGGTTGCCATTGGCCACCTTGTCGTCCATCACCACCATGACATGGCGGAATTCAGAACCTTTGACGACCTGATGAGTGGCAAGTGTCGAATTTCCTTCAAGATACTTTCGGTACTTCTGGAGCTGATTCCAAGGAGCAGCAAACAGCTTGCACCATCCGCGACGCATTCGATCTTGCTTGGACTCCTCTTCTCCTCGACCGGGGGCAGGAGGTGGGGGAGACTTGTCGGCGTATGCGACTAAAAGGCGATCGTCAACTTCAAACAGATTTGCGCTCAAAACCGTTGCGAGCACATCGCTCACAGTAGATTTCGGGTCTGTGCAAACGGTGGCGAAAGCGGTGACGGCTTGACGAATTTCGTCGACACGGCATGCGCGTAACGCTGCGTCCTCGGGCATATCGTCGAGGCGACCGTAGCGCCGAAAGACCTCGGTGACCTTGGACTCGTCCACCGCACCGTCAGCGCCGACACATGCCTCAAGTTGAGCAAGCTCGTTCAGCAATACTTGCGCAGCAGCGGGTCCCTTGTTTTCGCCACTTCCGCTTGGAGCGGCAGTGTTCGGGTCGAGCAGGAGCATCGCATCAAACGCCTCGAGAAACGATCCGCGTGTTGCCACGAGCTTGTGCTCCAAGGCGAGCAGTTGGAATTTTCCATCGCTCCAGGCGGCCGCACCGCTTGCGTGCCGCATCTGGTCAGCACACCAACGTTCGCCGCGCACTTTTTCCTCCGGCGTAAGCGATGTGTTGCCTACATAGAGTCGAACCACGCCGCCGGCCTTCTCTGTTCGTGGATGTTGTGCCACACCGTTAGCTGGTTGCGTCCTGCCTTCAAGCTTTGCCTCCCAAATTTTGTTGATGAGGGTGACAATTCGGCGCTGACTGCGATGGTTCATTTGCAGTTCGGGGGTTGCCCAACTGGGCGGGACTAAGCTTGGGAGATTTGAGTGCCCATCGGTGTAAATGCGTTGTCGATGGTCGCCAAGCAAACCGAGGGTAAGGCCATTTCCCCGCGGCTCCGCAATATCGATCAATGCATGTAGCATGCCCTTCATCGTGTCCTGGGACTCGTCAATGAGGATGATCGGATGGCTGTCTTTGAGGATAGTCCTGAGCGTGGGTTTGTTCTGCAGGAGCCAAGCCGTCGCCTCGAGCACGTGATTATGTGCAAGCGCCCCGGCCCCGTAAGTATTGCGGTCCGGGTGATAGACGAACACATCTGTGGATCTAAACTCCTCGATGTCTGCTTTTATTTCATCTAGGTCCCGTTGTTTTGCCTTCGTGATGCCTCTTGGCTTCGCCAGGGCCTCTTCAGTTTCCTTTTCAAGTTTGGCTTGCGTGACTGCTATGAGCGCGGCCCGGATGTCTTCGTTAAACCCGCCGATGAGTTCCCAACAAAACGCGTGGATGGTGGAGACATTGACCAGGTCGTTATCCCCCAAGCGTCCGTTGATCACCGAGACCGCGTTCTGAGTGTATGTCACCACGCGTATGGACCGTCCGTACATCCGCAGGCGCCGCGCAAGTTGACCACCTTTCTCATGCTCCACGACACCCGTCAACCGGCGTAGCACTTCAACGAGGGTACGTGTTTTCCCTGAACCCGCGCCGGCAAAAAGGAAGTAACTACGGGCGGGCTCCTCGGTGAGATAGCCGCAGATTTCTTCGACAACCCCGGCGTCGCGATTGTTGTCAGCGATCATGGGAACCGTGTTCATCCCATCAGCTCCTGGTTGGGTTCAAGCTGTTTCGTCAGCCATACTAGGGCGTCCGCGATGTATTTCGGGCACGTAACCGGCGCTTTTGCGGAAACTTTCTCGAAGATGCTCGCGGCGAAGTCTCCCTTTTTGAACGAGTCGTGCATCAGCACATGGAGCGCGCCTAACAGTTCGGCAACCGTCCCGGCTTTCGCGACTGTTTTTGCAACGGAGCCAAGCGCGCCGGTGGGGGCCTCGTTCTCTGTATCATCGTCATCATCTTTCTCGTCCATCAGGCCCTTGAACCAACCGATGTTTGTCAGGATGAGCGAGTCTTCGAACGTACTAGGCCACTTGCCGCGTTTGCAAACAGCAGGTCAGTGTGCTGAACACGGAAGTATCGCTCAGCGAACTGGCGAGTCTTCGTGTCGTCGCCAAAAACTTGTCCAAGGTTGACAACTTCGGTCGTTGGCATGCCGCTCGTTGCGTTCTTTGCGACGCGGCGAACGTACCGAAGTCTGTCAAAATCCTCAGCATGGGCCAGATGACTCGAATGGGTGCTAATAAGCAACTGACTCTGCAGGGTCGACGCATCCTTTTCGGTGGGATTGATGAGCTTGTATGCCTTATCCGGAAAGATGCGTTGCACCTGAACATGAAGGTGTGCCTCGGGCTCCTCGATCATTACCAAATGAACAGGTGCCGGCGAACCTTTCTCGGGCTTGAGCCGGGCGGCTTTGAACGAAACCAACTGATAGCTGAGTGACTGCAGATTCTGATAACCAAGCCCGATCGAGTATTCCGGAAGGAGTTCTTCGTGCGACTCCTTTTGCATGCTGTTCGATGATGGTTGATTCCTAGCAAAGAGCACAGTCCCAGTTACCTCCCGCTGTCCAATTTGGTCGATGAACCATCCGCGAGTTTGCCCGTTCCAGTGACTGCTTTCGATGTTCTACCACCGCTTAACTGTCCACCCGCAGCTTAGGTTGAACATCGCTCCATGGCTGATTATCGACGAATCCAGCCAGCCGTCACTGCTCGTGAGCGGCTCTTCGGGTTAGCCGGAAATTTGTGACGTCTTTTTTGATATCCAACAGCCGTTCGTCCACTCGCGTGTAGAAATCAAAACAGCACTGCCCTTCCGGAAGCCCAGCGGCGACATGAGGACCAGGTCGTGCCACAATTCGCGTGCACGGACACCAACCTTGAACGGAATCTCATTCCTTGACCTCTACGATAAACGACGGAACCCACAATATGAAAACCTCTCCCGAGGTTGAGCAGCGCGTGCAGGACTTGATACGTGGCCTCGAAAAGGACCCAGCCATTAACTGTCCTATTACGTTTAACTGGCACGGTAATTCCGACCTCGCTAACGCAGCGAGCATGCGCGTGCGGGTGTTCGCGCAAATGATGCGTGATGAGCGCAAGGGCGTTTCCTTCAAGGGCCTCAAGGGTATAACGTTCCACCACGATTATGAGCAAGGGCTGCGTGACGCGGTCGGCAACGCAACCGGCGTCCCAAAGCCCACTCGCGAAGCCAGTGGTTTGAGCATCGGAATGATGGTCGTCACCGCGGCCGGCCCGGAGCTTGTGCTTGATGAATCAGTTGCGCTGGCATTGGCCGCCTATGACGAACCTGGCAACGCGTGGGCCGAACAGACTATTCGGCACGAGCTGTGCCACGTCGACGATTTCATATTCAAGAAGCAACTTCTAGACCTTTATCCCGAGCAAAGCACGCTCACACGCTTCGAGAACAACTTCTACGGTCCCGCTCTCACCATGTGGGATGAGTTCTACGCGAACCGTTATTCATTCGGCAGTTGGTCCGAACCCCGGCTCTTTCTCGACCTGCTCCGGGACTCCGTCAACGACGTGCGGCCGCAACTGATAACTGAAATTCGGCGCTACCGAGGTCATCACAGACTTGATGACCTGCTCGCGTTCGCAGTACCGAAAATGAAATTTCTGGCCCAGTGCTTTGGGTACGCGGCTGGGGTACTGGCTGCACAGCACACGACGCTCCTCGAAGAGGCCCCGCTCGAGCATGCCTTGCTCAAGAAATACGGGATGCTTGATGCCTGGGAACAATGCTACGTGACGCTGCTGGACCTGGACGCACGGCGCCCCGACTGGCAATCGATTCTCGAGCTTAAAGCACTTTTCCCGTGCTGCTCGGCCTTGTTTGCGAGTCTCGGCTTTGAATACCGGCCACACGGGACCGAAACGTGGGTTTCCATTCCCGAGACGTCAGAAACCGACCCGCGGCTCGCAGCCCTCGCCGAACTCCGAAAATAGGCAGCGCACGTTGCCGCGTACCCCGTAAGTTGATGAATTATGAGGCAGAAAAGCGCATGAGATGATTAAAATATGGTGGCTTTTGAAGCCCAAGATGCCCGAGTGCAAAAGGGGTACCTCGCTTCGTCGTATAGGTAGTCCTGGAAGCAATGGCAAAACGGGTTGCCACTCCTGCTGATGCAATTCCACGAGGGTCGTAGCCAGTACACCTGCTGAGGCACTCGATGCGCTCAGCAGGTCAACGCAAAGCTGCTCGAAGTTTGCAAAGTGTAATGTTGAGGTTGCTCTGTCAAGTCGGCAAACTACTCGGCGAGATGCCTCGAAGAGGAAGTCGCGGAGCAAAACGAGCCTCTGCCGACCATCCAAGACCTGTTCCACACTCCAACCGCATAGATTTTCAACCCCAAAGCCCGTCTACATCCCAACCGCATACTTTTGTTCGACGGAAAAAAGACGTACATCTCAACCGCATAGTCTTTCTCGTCGTGCCGAGTCAAACGTGCCGCGGAGCAAAAATATGTGCGGTAAAAAACCATGTGGTTTAGGTTTCCTCCTACCCGCAAACCCTTGTCGCTGCGAGATCCACACACTCACACTTTTCCTCCGGAGCACTCCTGGACTGATCACCATGAGCATGCGGGAGCTGGATCGTCTGAAGGTCGTGGAAGCTGTGGTCGAGCAGCGTCTGATGCCTTGGCGGGCCGCGGAGCGGCTCGGGATCAGTCGACGGCAGATTGAACGGCTGGTCGCCCGGTATCGGGCTGCTGGCCCGGCCGGTCCGATTTTTCCAGCGTAGGAGACTCCCAACGAACTTCGTAGCTTCCATCCATTGCGTTTACTGCCGAGGCGGCGCCAATTGCCACGCTCGCAACACTGCACGCCATGAAGAAAGCTTTTTCAGCTTGTACACCTGCTTCGGCTGCCGGCCGTGCGGAGCACTGGCTAGCGCGCCAGGTTGGTTTCCTGTTTATCGGCTTGCACGGCGATTACTTGATCAACTGCATCCCTGCGACCTTGGCGGCCCCGACATCAAAGGTAGCCGTGTACTCACAATCGGCTGCATGGCCGGAACGCTCGATCAGGCAGTCTGCGAAATCCGCCTTTGAAGATGCCGCGTACACGCGAAGTGCCTTTCGCACCGTGTCCGCACCTTCAACTGCCAGTTCCTTGGTGCCGATCATCGAGTCGATGATGTCCTTCATCTGCTCGCGCTCAACGCCGTAGCACCGCCCGAGCACCCACACAACTTCGACCAAGGCGACCTGCGAAACGTATCCCGGCCGCTCGGTCGACAGAGACTCCATCAGCGCCGTCGCCTTCCTCGACTGTACGTCGTCGTCCTGGGCGAAGTAGCGGACCAGCACGTTCGTATCCAATCCGATCATTTCGCGGATGCTCCTTGGTCCGCGATGGCTCGATTCATTTCCTCGATCGACACCGGTTTCGCGGGCTTTTTCACGATGCCCTTGAGCGACGCAAGCGACCGCGTGGCCGGATAGACCTCATACCTGCCAGTTCCCTCGTTAAAGCTGAACTCGATCCGGTCGCCGGCCTGCAAACCAAGCTGATTGCGCACGTCCACGGGAATCGTGACCTGACCCTTTGATGTGATGGTTGCTGCTGTCATGATGGTACCTCCTATATTCCTTACTTTAAGGTAAGGCGATCGCTCACGCAAGGGCAAGATCGATGCATCCACCACACTCGGTCCGACAGGTTCGGCGACCGTCGCACCTTCCCCTGGAAGCCGTTGTCCGGCCCGGGGCCGCCGGCACCCTCCCGATTCTTCCTGGAGCACGTCCATCATGAAAATTTCGTCCACCCGCAGCGGCGCCGTTTCCGAACACACGCAGGACAGCCCGGCCGGGCATCCCGCAGGAAAACCGCGGGCGCCTGCCGCATCGTTAGGATAGCTTTCCGATTTGTCAGCGATGGCTCGCCCGAAGCGGGGTGCAGGTGCAACGGGCCCCGCGATGGGTGCGGACAATGGCACCACGCCGTTTCATGCCGGCACGCAGAACGATTGCGGCCTGCATACCATCGCGTCCCTGACCGGCTGGTCCGAACCCACGGTGGTGCAGAAGCTCGGGCTGTCGGAGCAGGACGTGAACGACATCAGTGCGCACGGCATGCAGCCCGATACGGTGACCGCCGCGTTCAAGCACATCAACAACGGCAACGTCGAGCATCGCCAGGGCACCGCCGACGATCTCGTCAAGGGGCTGGCTCAATTCCCGGAAGGTCACCAGTTCGCGCTCGGCATGCAGCGCGATTCGGGCATCGGCCACCTGGTGTCCGCGAAACGTGTCGGCGACCGCCTCGATATCACCGATCGTCAAATCAACCAGACGACGTCGGTCCGCAGTGAGCAGGAGCTTCAGCAATACCTGCAGCAACAGGGCGCGTCGAAAATCCACACCTGGTACGACAAGTAAACGGGGCACCGGCAACCGGTGCCCTGCCCGATGCCGGCCGGGCATCGCCGAGCAGCGCCTCGGCGGCGGCTCGCGGCTTCCATCTGCCGATCATGCGCCGGACAGGGAGAACGGCATGCCACGCCTATCGTCCGCCGTGACCTGCATCTGCAAGCGCGCGGATGAGCCGGTTCTATCTGGTCGGCGTTCAATGGGAGAAGCCCGGGCGATCCAGGACGCGTTGACCCGACACTCCATGGACGGACGCATGCCGGACCGTGCGATGCTCGATCGAGGCTGACACGACGACATCGGGCTGCGGAACCCGTTGCCGATTCGACACGAGCAATTCGTGCGTCGACAATGGGAAGCCACGACTGCGGAGCGGGAAACACTGAGTCACGCGGGTGCGCAGGCAGACCGCCTTTCCGCGCGCTACGATTCGATCGTCGCATTGCCCGACGCGCTGTCGGGCAACATCCGGCATCAAGGGACCGGGCCATTCGTCCGCGTTCGCTTGACCGCGATTCCGCCCGACGGTGCGCCCGCAGGCCGTGCTCGCGAGCGCACCGCCCCTTCCATTCGACAATACGCTCGGCTCTACAGCCCCTCACCTCGTCCAAGCTGAAACACCGACACGACCTCCACGAGTTCCCGGGACTGCTGACGCAGACTGATGGCCGCTGCCGCCGTTTGCTCGACCAACGCGGCGTTTTGCTGCGTCGTACGCTCCATCTGGCCGACGGCTTCGCCGATCTGGGCCACGCCGAGCGATTGCTCGGTGCTGGCGGCGCTGATTTCGCTCATCGTCTCGGTGACGCGACGGATCGAGTTCACGACTTCGGTCATCGCCACCCACGCGCGCTCGACTTCCGCCGAGCCTTGAGCGACGCGCCCCGCGCTCGAGCCGATCAGCTTCTTGATCTCCTTGGCCGCATCGGCCGAACGTCCGGCCAGGCTGCGCACCTCGCTGGCAACGACCGCGAAACCTCTGCCCTGCTCGCCGGCACGCGCAGCCTCGACCGCGGCATTCAAGGCCAGGATGTTCGTCTGAAAGGCAATGCTGTCGATGACACCCGTGATATCCGAGATTCGATGGGAACTGTCGTGGATGCCCTTCATGGTCGCCACAACCTGGTTGATCACTTCGCCGCATTGCGCGGTAACCGTGGACGCGTTCACGGCCAATTGATTCGCTTCGTGAGCATTATCGGCATTCCGGGCCACCGTGGAACTCAGTTCTTCCATGGACGCGGCGGTTTGCTCGAGCGCACTGGCCTGGCTCTCCGTGCGAGAGCTGAGATCGTCGTTGCCCTGTGCGATTTCGGCACTCGCCGCCGCCAGGTTATCCGAGCCGCGGCGCACATTGGAAACCACGCGAAGAAGTGCAGCTTGCATGTCACGCAAGCTGCCGAGCAATTGGCCGAGTTCGTCCGTGCCATGAACATCGACACGAACGCTAAGGTCGCCTCTGGCCACTCGATGCGCGACGTCCGTCGCGCGCATGAGCGGCCGGGTAATACTGCTGGTGATCAGCCATCCACATACCACGCTCAGCAGCATGCCGACCACGCCGAACGCGATCATCAACGTGCGCCCGAATTGATAATTTGCGTCGATCTCGGCCGCGAGTCCGTCGATTTCCACGCGCTGGTACTTCACCAACGCGTCGACTTTGTCGACCAATTGCCGCGCGGTCGGTATGAACTGCTGTTCGAGCAACTGGTCGGCCTGTTCCGCTTTTCCTTCTTTCTTCAACGCATAGATCCGATCCCGGATAGCGAGGAAAAGCTTGCGTTGTTCGCCGATGGCAGCGAACAAGCGCTTTTCCGTGCCCGACGTCATCAGCGCCTCGATGGCCGTTTGCTTCGCCGCAGACACTTTCGATGCAGCAATGGCTTCGTCGTTGAAATAGCTGGCCAGCCCCGGATCGGCACTCTTGGCAATCGCGGTAGTACGCGTAACCGCGACGCTGATTTGCCGGGACCAGTCATTGACCAGCCGTTCGGTCTGCAACGGCTTGGCGACCAGGTCTCGGGTTGCCTGGGCAACGGAAGACAAACGCATCAGTCCGATGACGATCCCGATCAACGACATCGCCAATACCAAGGTAAAACCGAGCCCGAGCCGCTTGCCGATGTTCAACTTCGAAATAACGGTCAACATACCTTTCACTCGTTCATGTTGATGAAAAATTGATGAATTCAAGACACGTGATTAATTCGGTTTACTGAGTATTTTTATTATCGTCACTCATCGAATAAACTTGAGGAAAGATGCCGTTCTGGGCGAGGTCCGCGCTTTCCCGTAGCGCCACTCCAGGCGGACATATGTTCTGCCCGCGAAGCGCGGGCGCGTGCCCGGCACTTCGCGCGCATCGTCATGCAGAGTACAAGGTGTCGACTGAACCGATCTCGCCTCGGAACGAGAATCGTCGAATATCTTTCAAGCCAACTCGGCTATTCGAGGCGTTGCATCGAGTCCGCTGCCTGTCATGCGAAAACAAGCCGACATCGCGTGTAGCGGGATACCTGGTCGCGCATGTCGTTCCTGCATACACGCGGGAATCCCGTAGAGACCGGGCCCGTTCTCCGTCATTGAAATGACTCGAATAAATCCGGAAAACCACACTCCGAAGCAAGACCATTTTTATCGCATCAGTAAATTAATACGTGCTCGGCGATCGCCTGCTTCAACTCCTTCAAAACAAGCGTGAGAAGACGAGATACTTGCATTTCGACCCCGTCGCCCTCGACGGTAACGAGAGCACTCACCCTGTTTCCTTCGATGCTGCCGAGCCAGTCGAGGTCTTGCGGACGTGTCGACCACAATAGCAACGGCACGCCTCGCGGCAATTGACTCAACCGGTCATCCCCGCTCGTCTTCGACGCATTGGACATGCTGCCCGACATCAGCGACTCGCTCCATGCACGGTGTGCATCAGCGGGATCGTCAATCTGGAGAAGCGCCACCTCCGGCACCGCCGTCAAGGAGGCTACGGTCGCTGAAACCGCGGCCACGCCAGGGCTTGGATCAACGACGACACACACGCGGGCCCGCTCCGAAGGCGGTAATAGCCAATTCCACATCGAGGCCTCCAACGATACCGCGTCCAGTTTCCTTGCACTCATTCCGACCTCGCCTCGCATTTCATCGAAACAGTCTCGGACCGCATCCGGTGAAGCAATCGCTCGATGCGCTGCCTATCGAAGATTCAACATCGATCGGCATCCCCGCAATGCACTCAAACTCAGCACGCCGAGCAGCATCAGGTAAAACGCCGGCGATGCCAAATTGCCTGTCTGATGTATCAACGATGCGACGATCAGCGGCGCGAAGCCGCCAAACAGCGTGACGCCGATGTTGTAGCTGATAGCCATACCGGTCGCCCGGGTTCCTGTCGGAAATACTTCCGACATCAACGCGGGTAGTGCGCCAAAATAGACCGCCTTCAGCGTCCCGATCCAGGCCATCATCGCAATGAGCCTTCCCAGATCGGGATGCGCCCCAAGCAATTTGAAGACCGGATAAATGGTCAAGATAAATGCTGTCCCGGCCCAGGTCATCAGTCTAACGCGGCCGATCTTGTCCGAAAGATAGCCAACGAACGGCGTGACGAACGTCAGGATGCCGCCGGTCAACATCGTTGCGATGAAGCCGAAACTGGCAGGCAGATGAAGCTCGCGTACCGCGTAGGTCGGAATATAAAGAATGACGTAACTGGCGCCAGTGGAAAGGACGAGCGTACCGATCGCCAACAACATTCTGGTTTTCTGATTGACGAACACCTCCCTTACCGGGAACGATTCGGGCCTTTCATGCCTTGCGCCATCGCTCTCATGCACGTGCTTTCGCAAGTACAGGCCGACGGGACCGATCAGCACGCCAAAGAGAAACGGCACGCGCCAACCCCATGAGTCGATCGCGTCTCCATCCAGGATCAAGGTGAGGAGAACACCAAAACCGGCCGCGAGCATGTAGCTCAATCCCTGACTCGCGAACTGGAAGCTGGCGAACAATCCCTTGCGTTCGGGACACTGCTCCACCAGAAAGGCCGTTGTACTGCCAAATTCGCCGCCCGCGGAAAAACCCTGAAGCAATCGAGCGCAGATCACCAGGATCGGTGCGGTCACCCCGATCGACTCGTAACTCGGCGTCAGTGCGATCGTCGTCGTGCCGACCATCATCGTAACAATCGAAACCATCATCGATGCCTTGCGACCGCGACGATCCGCATACGAACCCAGCACGAGCGCGCCGATCGGCCTGGCCAAATACGAGATCGCGAATGTCCCGAAGGTCAGAAGCAGGGATACCCCACTGCTCGACGCCGGAAAGAAAGCCTTTGAAATCGAGATGGCGAAGAATCCGTAAATCAGTATGTCGAACCACTCCAACGCATTGCCGACGGTTGCGGCAGACACCAGTCGAAAAACGTTTGGCGCTCGTTCCCTTGCCGGCGCGGCATCCACCATTTCCATCGTACGCATCTCATTCTCCGTTAACTTACGATAACAAGTGCATTAAAAATGGGCGTCTTATGCCCGGTCGACACGTGCTCCTTCCCTGCGTCGATCTCGGACGGCGGATGCCGACTCCCCGAGATCCCAGAATATGCCGGCCATGATCTGCAGCGCCTCACGAGCGACGCTTCCAAGCAGGTGTTCGTTCGGGGCATGCTGGGAGCAGGCTCCGTACGAGTGCGGAATCCAGATCGTTGGAAGGCCCAGAACCTCGGAAAAGACGTCGTTTGGCAGAGACCCGCCAAGATTGGGAAGCAAGTCGGGATGCTTTCCCGTCGTCTGCTCGATTGAATCGAGCGCCCATGCGACCCACGGATCTTCCGGCGGCAGACGCGTGGCGCCCATCCGCTCGCCGATCGCAACCTCGACCCTGTCGAAGCCGCACGCGTCGAGGCGACGCCGTAGAACTTCTTCGATACGCTCGCAATCCGTACCGACGACGTATCGGAGTTGGCAATGCGCATGCGCAACGGGAGGAATCGCCCCGATCGGGCTGGTCGGGTTACCGGTGGTGAAGGCCAGTACCTCAAGGGCGTTCCATGCATAGACACGCTCTTGAGCCGTCAAGCCAGGTTCTCCCCAATTACCGTCGACCTGAGGATCGTTGGGACCGCCGCCGACGGCAATATTCTTCAGCGCTGTTCGTACCGCAACCGGAATAGGCTTCGGCAACAGCGCGTCGACGAGGATCCGCCCACGCCCGTCGACGAGCGATGAAATGGCGTTGGCGAGTACGGTTCCGGCATTGCTGAGCGCCCCTCCCCAATTTCCGGAATGATGGGCGCCCGAACGGAGCCGGACGGAAAGCGTGAAGTTGACGAATCCGCGAGACCCAAGAAAAACACACGGGACATTCGATCTGGCCCGGGGGCCATCCGAAGCGACCAGAAGGTCGGCCGCGAGAAGGTTCTTGTGCTGCTCGCACACCGTGCGTAGCCCAGGCGATCCTGTCTCTTCCCCCATCTCGAGCAGCAGCGTCGCATTGAAACCCAGACGTCGATTCCTGGCCTCGATGACTTGCTCCAACGCGGCCAGGTTGATGGTGTGTTGCCCTTTGTTGTCCGCCGTGCCCCGCCCAAACCACCGGTCTCCTTCAACCGTAATGTTCCATGGCGACATCTGGTCCATCCACTGTCCGTCATAACCACGAACGACATCACCGTGCCCGTACATCAGCATCGTCGGAAGCGAGGGATCCTCGATACGCGTCGCAATCAAAAACGGCGCATGCCCTTCAACGGGGTTTTCGACAATACGCGACTCAAAACCAATACGGCCAATCGATGGGGCAATCTCGTCGACGAGGTATGCTCGAAGCTCGTTCAATCTTCCGGAATCCTGACTTTCCGTCATCATGTGGACGCGACGCGTGAGATCTTTCAGGAATCCACCCGAATCGAAATAGTTTGTGGCAGAGTCGATTGCTTGGCGGCGCGTCATCGTGATCCTCGCGTGTATCGTGGAAGAGCGGTGTGTTCAACCCTGATGAGTCAAGCGTACGGAACCAAAATGCGCACTACAATTGACTTTTTCGCCTGCCCCGCTTTCCGATAACGCAAACTTGGCGGCCCGTCATGCACAACGCTGCACTCCGATACTTCCTTGCCGTTGCAAACACCGGTTCGCTGAGCGAGGCGTCCGACAAGTTGCACGTTTCGATCTCGGCGATCAGCCGCCAGATCACGAAACTCGAGGAGGAGATCGGCTGCCCGCTTTTCGAGCGTCAGGCGCGTGGCATGGTCCCCAACAAGGCCGGGGAGCTGCTGGCCGCGCATGTCCGGAGAACCCTGCTCGAAGGTCAGCAGGTGATCGAGGAGATCAAGGCGCTGAACTCATTCGATCGAAGCACCATCCGCGTCTCGGCGTCGGAAGCGTTTGCCCGGGATGTTCTCCCTCGCGCCATCACGCAATTCCTGGAAAGGTCACCCGGTACCTGTTTCGAGGTGGCAGTGACTGCGCCTGGCGATGTGACGGCACACGTACGGAGTGGCGAAGCGGATATCGGTCTGACCTTCGGTGTCGTACGAGAGCCGGAGATCAACGTCGAGTACACGCAAAGCGCGCCCATTTGCGCCGTCGTGCCTCGCACTCACGCGCTGGCCGGGCACGCGACCGTGTCGATGGCCGAGTTGCGGAATTTCCCGATTGCCCTGCTGGACCGCGGCACGACGATCCGCCAACTTTTCGATACGACCGCCAGCCTCGAGAATCTGCTCTTTGAGCCCGTTCTGACCTGCAACAACTCGAGCACGCTGTATGCGTTCACTCAAATGTCCGGTGTGGTGTCGCTGACTAGCCGCATGACGGTGCAGGCACGTCTGGCGGCGGACGGCCTGGTAGCAATTCCGATCGATCATCCGGGGATGTCGTTACGCGCGATCCAGATCCAGACGCTGGCCGGACGCGTGTTGTCCACCGTATTGGCGGACTTCGTTGGCGAATTGATCAAGCAGTTGCATACGGCCGAGTAGATACGCGGCGGCTTCGTACCGGCTCGTCGCCACCCAGTGCCGGCATGTCACGAACCGCGGCCGATCAAGAGAACACGAACCTGGGCAGGCCCCGTTGGCGTCTGCCCAGGGACGCGCCTTTCCTTTGGTTACCTTTCCTCGGAAGACAAGGAAAAGTGACCGCCGCCCCGCGTAGGGGCGACGCGAATAGACCGTCAGTCGGTAGACCGAATTGTCTGTATGTCCATCGCTTCCGACTCCATCTTGCAGCCGGAACGCAGCCAAGCCTTAACCGTTCTTGAACAAGAAGCTGTAGGCGTTCAGTGCGGGGACGCCGCCGAGGTGCGCATACAAAACCCGGGACCCTTCCGGAAACTCGCCCCGGCGCACCTTATCGATCATCCCGTGCATCGACTTGCCTTCATAAACCGGGTCGGTCAACATCCCCTCGGTCTTCGCGCTCAGTCGAATCGCTTCGAGCGTACCTTCCGACGGGAGGCCGTATTCGGGGCCCCCGTAGCGCGTGTCCAGCACCACATCCGCGTCCTTGATCGGCCGATCGAGTTCCACGAGGTCGGCGGTTTGGCGTGCGATGCGAAGAATCTGCTCGCGCGTCTGCTCGGGTTTGGCCGACGCATCGATCCCGATCACGCGATCCGCGCGTCCGTCCGCCGCGAACCCGACGACCATGCCAGCCTGCGTACTGCCGGTCACCGAACAAACGACGATGTAATCGAACTTGAATCCGAGTTCAGCTTCCTGGGCGCGAACTTCCTCCGCGAAACCGACAAACCCCAGGCCGCCGAGCCGATGCTCGGAACAACCGGCGGGGATCGGATACGGCTTCCCTCCCGCCTTGCGAACGCTCTCCATTGCGTCTTCCCAGCTGGGACGAATGCCGATGTCAAAACCGTCGCTGACCAGCCGAACGTCAGCGCCCATCATGCGAGACATCTGAATATTGCCGACGCGGTCATACACGGCGTCCGAGTAGTTGACCCAATTTTCCTGAACCAGCACGCATTTCAGCCCAAGATGAGCCGCGACTGCTGCGACCTGACGCGTCTGGTTCGACTGGATGCCGCCGATCGATACCAGCGTGTCGGCTCCGCTCGCCAGAACGTCCGGAACGATGTACTCGAGCTTCCGCGTCTTGTTGCCGCCGAACGCCAGACCGCTGTTGCAGTCTTCGCGTTTCGCATAGAGATGAACCTTGCCACCCAGCTCGGTGCTGAGACGGCGCAACTCATGGATGGGGGTGGGGCCGAAGGTCAGCTTGTGGCGAGGAAAGCGATCGAGGTTCACGGAAGTTCTCCGAAAGATGGGTCGGTGGGTTCCGACGCCTGATGTCGTCAGGGCGACCGGGCACGATGAAATTCTAGTTAATTGACCACGAAACGTGCTTGCAAACATTCGCTAGTTGTCGTGCCTTGAAATGCAATTTCCGCCATCCGTACGAATGTTTATTTTTTTGAATCGATGAAATAGACAACAAAATTTCTCGACAAATCTCACCCGATGACGCGAGCCGCGTCGCGCTTGACCGTACGGACAAAGCGATCCTGCGAGCCCTTCAGAAGGACGCATCGATCTCGACCGTTGCGCTGGCGGCGAAGGTGAATTTGAGCGCGCCGGCCTGTCTGCGCCGCGTGGAACGGCTCAAGAGTCTGGGTCTGATCCGAGGAATCGTCGCGTTGCTCAACGCTCCTGCCCTCGACACAGGCATGGTCGTCCTCATCGGCGTCGTGCTGGATCGGTCGACTCCCGAATCCTTTTCCGCGTTTGAAAAAGCGGCCCAGAACGTATCCGGATGCGTGGAATGCCACGTGGTGACCGGCGAGTTCGACTACTTCATGGTGCTGTGCACCCCGCGGTAGCGAACGCTTCAACCGACTCCATGCCGAGCAGCTTCTTTATCTTCCCGGCCTGTGTCAGATTCGGACTTTCATGGTGCTCAAACAGGTTTTTCCTTCGACCCGGATCGCTATATAGCGGACGACAGCGAACACGGCATCAGACCGGGCCGCCTGTTGATACAGCGAGCCATTCCGTTTTCGGAACATGACTTGCCGAGGAACAAAAATACGTGCGGTCGAAAACGATGTGATTCATGTTTCCTTCTGCCCGCAAAACCTTGGCTTGACGAAGGTCAAACCCGTGAAGACCGCCCGTGCGAAAAATTGCATATGCACGATCGCCGGTTGCCCGCGGGAGACATTCATGAGCACCAGCACTTCCCCCTTCCACGCGGCACCCGCTCTCCAGCGGGTGCTGATCGCCGTCGACGGTTCGACGGCATCCGCTCACGCGCTCGCGTATGCCAAAGCGTTCCTCCCGTCGAATGCAGCGGTGCACATCATTAGCGTTGCGGAAAATCCGAGAACGCTCGTCCCGCTCGGATCGAAAACCATGGCGTTCCTCGAATCCGCGCGCGCCGAGTTGCTGGGGGATGCATCTGATACGGTGTCGCGCGCCAAAGCCGCCATGGATCGCGGCGACCTCGTCGTCGACACGGAAGTCATCGACCTCGCCACGCGTGGCGGGGATGTCGTGGATGCGTTGGCCGACAGCGCACAAGCCTGGCAGGCCGACCTCCTGATCGTCGGCACACGTCAGCATCACGGCCTGCTCGGCTGGATCGAAGGCACGGTTTCCGGCCCGCTCGGCAAGCTCGTCGGCTGCCCGCTGCTGATCGTTCCGGACGGTTTCGCGTCGGTTGCCGAACACCTGCCGCGGCGGATGGTGTTCGCCGTCGACGGAAGCGCGATTGCGTTCCACGCATTGCGAACGGGGTTGAAATTCTCGCGACCCGACACCGAATGCCGGGCAATCTACGTGCTCGATCGCCCGACATCGCTGGGCGATTTCGTCCCCGTCGAGACGCTGGAAGGCGCGTTGATCAGCGAAGGCAATCACGTACTGAAAAAGGCCATGACCCTGCTCGACGGCCCACCCGCCGGGCGCGCGCAGTCGCAACTGATTCGAACGGATCGCACCGGTGCGGACGTGCCTCACCTGATCGTGCAAGACGCGCTCGAATGGCATGCGGACCTGATCGTCCTGGGCACCCATGGGCGGCGCGGCGTCACGGGCTGGCTCGTCGGCAGCGTGGCCGGACGCGTTGCACGCATCGCGAAAACGCCGGTTCTTCTGGTGAGTGCGCCGCATGCGTGATGCGTTTCGCCGTCACGCATCCGCTCCGACGGCGTGGAACAGCTCCTCCTCCTGGGCGCAATGCAGGCGCACGATCGCTTCCAGTCCGTACAACAGGCGCTGTATCGCCTGCACCTGCATGGCGTTCGTGCCGTCGCGCGGCAGGTCCGCGACCATCTGCCGGAGCGATCGGACCATCTTGAAGATTTCCCGGTGCGCGCCGCTCATCGCAGCCAGCGGGTCCTCGCCGCCGAGAAGCGGGGCGAGGCGCGCGTAGACGTCCCGATCGTCGGCGCGTTCGTGCGGCAGCAGCCGTTCGTCGAGCGAGCCGATCATCTGGACCAGCTCGCTGGCGATGGCGGCCCCGGATAGTCGCGGCAAGCGATCCGCGAGATCCCTGATCTGGTCCAGCAACGGTGACAATGCCGTGTGCTCGCGCCTGAGCCGCTCGACGTCGGCATCGTCGAGCCGGGCGTTCGTCGGCCTCGGGCGAACCAGCGACACGCGCAACGCATTGACGATGACGACGACGTCGATGACTTCCTGAATCACCGCGCCTGCAATCGGCTGCAGGAATCCGGCCGCCGCAACCGTCATCGCGACGACCGACAGCGACATGCCGGCCACCACGCTCTCGAGTGCGATTCGGCGCGACCGTCGTGCGATACGGATCGCATCCACGAGTCGGTCCAGCCGATCGACCAGCAGTACCACGTCGGCCGCTTCGGATGACGCGGCCGCCCCCCGCGCCCCCATCGCGATACCGACGTCGGCGGCCGCCAGCGCCGGTGCGTCGTTCACGCCGTCGCCGACCATGATCGTCACGCCCTCCTTGCGCGCGGCCTGAATCGCGACGAGCTTGTCCGTCGGCGTCTGCTCGGCACGCACGTCGGTGACACCCAGCAACTCGCCGACGGCCTGGGCGATGTCCCGCCGGTCGCCGGTGAGCATGACGAGGCGCTCGACGCCTTCTCGTTTCAACAGCCGCAACGCCCGCGGCGTTTCCAGCCGCACCTGGTCGGCCATCTGGATCGCGCCGATCATGATGCCGTCGACGCCGACGAACACGGCAGCCCCGCCCTCGTTGCCGACCCGCTTGAGGAATGCGTCGCTCCACGGGGCGATCGTCGAACAGGCGGACACGTACCCGAACTTGCCGATCGCGACGGTCCGGTTGCCGACCCGGCCCGTCACGCCCTCGCCCGCCGTTTCCACGACGACCGACGGCGGCGACAGATCGATCCGGCGTTCCCGTGCGGCAACCGTCAGCGCATCCGAAATCACGTGCCCCGAAGCCTGGCCCAACGACGCCGCGAAACGCAGCACCTCGACCGCCCCGACGTCCGTCTCGCATTCGATCGCCACGATGCGGGCCCGCCCTCCCGTCAGCGTCCCGGTCTTGTCGAAGAACAGGATCGTCGCTTGCGCAAGGCGTTCCAGCGCGCCCCCGCCCTTGACCAGGATGCCGCGCTTCGAACAACGCGACATGCCCGACACGATGGCGACCGGGACGGCGAGGATCAACGGACAAGGCGTGGCCACGACGAGCACGGCGAGCGCACGGGCGACGTCCCCGGTCAGCACCCAGGCGATGCCGGCGACGAGCAGCGACGCGAGCACGAAGAAGGCGGCATATCGATCCGCGAGGCGCACGGACGGACTGCGCTCGCGCTGCGCGCGGGCGACCATGCGGACGATACCGGCAAACGTGCTGTCGCCCGCCGTCGTGCGGGCAACCATGTCGAACGGCGCACCGGCGTTGACCGCGCCGCTGCATGCGTTTTCCCCCGAGCGCCGCCGCTGGATGGACGACTCGCCCGTCAGCATGGATTCGTCGAGTTCCGCGTCATCCGTCAACGTGCCGTCGACTGGCACGCATTCGCCGCTTCGTACGAGCAACCTGTCACCGGGAACGAGGGTCTCGACGGCAACGGAACGCCATTCGCCGTTCTCGAACCGGGTTGCCTGCCGAGGCGCGCGGGCGAGCAGCGCGGTCATCTCGCGTTGCGCGCGGTCTTGCGCATACCGCTCCAGCGTCCGGCCGCTTGCCAGCATCAAGGCAATGACCGCGGCAGTCAGGGTCTCGTCGAGCGCGATCGCCAGACCGATCGCGAGCCACGCGAGCACATCGATGCCGGCTTGCCGCCTCGCCACGGCCCTGGCGACGGATACCGTCAACGCGAACAAGACCGGCAGCGCACCCAGCAGCCAGACGACGCGCGCGAGCGAAGTCAGGCCGAACGCGATGCACGCGCCTCCTGCAGCGAGCGTGACGGCCGCCAGAATCAGCAACGCAAGATCGATCGACCAGGGAATGCGCGACATGACGATTGTTCCGATCGCCGTGCATGGAGGCGTTCACTGCATCCTGTTCCGGTTGCAGACGGCGTGACATCAGTCTAGGGAGCGCCGCGGTTCGACCGTTGACATGGGTCAGCACGATGCGCGTCCTGCGACATGCCGGCACGGCGCGTTGCTTGACGTGAGTCAAGCCGCCGGCCCCTTTCGTCAGCAAAATTGAACCGTGACACCGGATGGCCTGGAATCGAAATCGTGCTGACGCTGGCTATACTTTTTCTGCTGATTCTTCTGCTGAATCTCATGCCTGCGTTCGCCCCGCCTACCTGGATGGCGATGTCGTGGGTCGGGTTCAACCTGCCGGACGGCAATCCGTTGATCTTTGCCATCGTGGCGGCCGGCGCGGCAACGACCGGCCGCGTGATTCTGGCGACCTTCGCACGATCGCTCGTCCGCTCCCGCTGGATGCGGGAATCGGATCGCGAGAATATCGACGTCGCCGCACGCTGGCTGAGAACGCACCGAACGCTCACCACCGGCGCGTTCTTCTTCTATGCGTTGAGCCCGCTTCCGTCGAACTATCTGTTCATTGCGTACGGACTGTCCGGGTTGCCGCTCAGGATCATCGCGGCGGCCTTCTTCGTCGGCCGCGCGACGACCTATGCGATCTGGGCGCATCTCGGCCGCTTCGCGTCGACCCGGCTCGACGTGGAATCCGAACTTGAAGGCACTTATCTCGGCGGATACTTCGTCGTCACGCAACTGGTGTTGCTGGGTCTCGTGTTCGTGTTGATGAAGCTCGACTGGCGCGCGCTTTTCAACGAACACCGGTTGACGTTTCGGCGCGGCCATCGCCCGCGCAGCTCCGGTTGACATCGCAGGCAGACTTGCCTGCCCATGCCGCGGCAGGCGTTCCTGCCTCAATACAGCAGGAACGACGCCCGCTCGCGCGCGAAAGCGGCGTTTTGCGCCTCGACCACGCGTTCCATCTCGTCGAGCGACCGCCCCGTCTCCAGCATGTCCGCCACCTCGCGCGAGCCGATCGATGCGCGGATCGCGTCGATCCGGAACTGCGCCGGGTAACGCCGGTGCAGCGCCAGCGCGAGTGCCAGCCCGATCACGCCCGGCCGTGCCGGGCCCTGCGGCCGTTCGATGCGCACGCCTTCGCATATCCTGCCGCGATGCGGCCCCTCCGTCGGCACGAAGCGTACTGGCGAGAACGTCGCGTCCAGCCGCATCGCGCGAAGATCGTCGGTGAGAACGCGCCCATCGATCCACGGCGCGCCGACCACGCCGAACGGTGTCGCGGTGCCACGCCCGACGCTGACCGCCGCCCCTTCGACGAGCCCTGTCTCCGGGTAGAGCGACAGCGCGGCGTCATCGCGCAGGTTCGGCGATGGCGGCACCCGGCCGAGCCCGGTGTCGTCGAAGCGCATCGCACGGGCGTAGTTCGCCATCGGCACCACGGTCAGTGCCGCGCCGATATGCAGGCGGTCGTTGAACAGCCGCGCCAGTTCGCCGAGCGTCATGCCGGGCTGAAGCGGCAACGGGAAGTACCCGGTGAACGTGGCCGGCCCGGCATCGGCCACGGGGCCGCCGAACGTATCGCCGCCCAGCGGGTCCGGGCGGTCGAGCACAAGCACCGGGCGATGCGCGGCGGCGCCCGTCACGACGACCGCACCGGCAAGACGGCCGTCGGCGATCTCGGCGGCGATCGCCTCGTCGATCGTCGCGGCCGTGCCGGATTCCGCCCGCACATCGGCCGGGGCAAGCGCGAACAGCAGCGCGCCGGTCAGCACGGCGGCGCAGCGGGACCGTAGCGATCGAGCCGGTTTCACCGCATCCATTTCTTCGTGCCGACGAAATCGGCGCTACCGCGTTCGGCACCGAAATCCGCGACGCCGACGGCGCGCACGCCGCGCATTGCCGCTTCGCCGGTCGCGATCGAACGTACGGCTAGCGCGCCGGTTGCTGCTGCGATCCGGCACACCCGCTACACAGACGCATCGCCCCTTGCCGTTCGGGGTCGTGCCAGTAGAAGCGCACGTCGACGGCGCCGCGCGCCGGTACGACGACGTGCCGCACCTCCTGAACGCCCCGGTCGTGTGCGGACACCGTATATCGCCCCGGCGGCACGCGGGCGAACAGGAACGGCCCGCTCGTATGCGCGTCGAGCATCGTCGACTTGCCGGACGACAGCGTGACGTCGACATCGGAAAGATAATGGCCCCGCTTCGAGGCGAACGTGATCCGCAGGTTGTATCGCGGTGCGACGTCGCGAAACGCGGCGACCTCGTCCTGACCGATTCCGCCGGTGACATAAGCGACGCCGTTGCGCACGATCGGCTCGGGCGATGTTTCAGCCAGCGCGTTCGCCACGAGATTCAGCAGGCAGGCTGCCAGCAGCAGCCACTTCACGGTTCCGGTCCACATCTTCACTCTCCTGATCGAGCACGCAGGGCTGCCATGCCGCCCGTCCGGTCGCGGAACGGGGCGCGTGCGGTGACGTCGCTCGGGCGAGCCGACGACGCTGTCAGCGTCGCGCGGAACGTCGATTTCCCGTTGACTCAAGTCAAGTGCGCGTCTCTCGAAGCCGGGTGATGCGGGACGGGCGCGCGAGACGGTCATCGCGCCCGACCCGCCCCGAACGCGCGGCAAACCCGAAAACTCGGGGAAACAGCATGCGGACGGCGCAATCGTCCGTGACGGCTGTCAGCCGATATTGCAGGGCTCGTCGGAAATTTCCGACACGGCGGCCCGACGTCGGACAGCAAGCTCAGGCCACGCTGATTGTTCCGCGCGGCGCCGCTGCCGATACTGGAAACGTGACAGGACGCAATGCTTTCGCGGCCGGCGCCTGGTTCTTCCACCCCGCCGCCGCAGGACCGAGGAGCTGGCGATGATGGATCCGACCGCAGCACGCGCCGACGACGCCATGCCGGATGGCGAACCGCCGGTCGGGGCGCACCTCGCGACCCGCCGCCCCGGTTACGTGCATCACGGGATCTACATCGGCGACGGCAACGTGATTCATTACGCGGGATGGTCGCGCCGTGCGAGCGGCGGCCCGGTCGAGGTCGTCACGCTGGACGGCTTCCGGGCCGGTTTCGGGCTCGCGGTCATCCGCCACGCGCGCACGCTGTACGACGGAACGGAGGTAGCGCGCCGCGCGGCATCGCGCCTCGGCGAATGCCGCTACCGGCTGCTCACGAACAACTGCGAGCACTTCTGCCTGTGGTGCCTGTTCGGCGTGGGGAGAAGCGAGCAGGTCGCGTCGTGCCTGCGCAACCCGGTGCACGGCATCGCGGTCGCCGTCATGCTCGCCGCGTGCATGCTGGCCGCGCGGTGGCATCCGGCGATGACCGCGCGCGAATGTCCGGTGCGGTGTACGGCCCAGTTTTGACGGCATGGCGGTCGTGCAGCCACGCGTCACGCTGACCCGCGCGAGCGCCCGCGCAAGTCGGCACGCGCATCTCCCCACCGTTTCGCCCGCGCGATCGCGATGCGGCTCGCGCTGCCCTCGGTCCGCCCCTGCCGCAGCAGCGCATTGGCCATCTCGATCGCCTTGCGGCGAACCGGCGGCGGCAGATACCGCATCGAAGGCGGATAACGTTCGTCATTCCACGGCATGATCGATTCGTCTCTCGCACGTTCGCGCCGCCATGCCCGTGCCGCTCAGCGCGGCAACGCGGCAGGATCGTAGCGATTGCGCGGGTTCCACAGCATCCAGCCGTCCGTGCCCGCCGCGTCGGCCGCGTCGACCTGTGCGCGGATCTCGTCGGCATCGAACGGCCGGCGATCGAACGCATAGTCGCGAAACGCCTGGAGCCACGGCCGAAACCGGACACCGCCCAGGCCGGTCCGGCGCTTCGCCTCGGCCAGCGACCGCGCAACGATCTCGCCGGGATGCTCGGTCGGCTTCCGGCAGCCGGGCAGGCCCCACGTGAAGCCGGACGGATACAGCATCGGCGACACATAGTCGACGACCGGTCCGAGCGCGTCGAGCCGCTGCCCGATCGCGGTGTCGTCGGCGTTCCAGCAGACGTACCCGAAGATGTCGGCCGACACGTAGAGGTTGTACGGCCGCAGCCGTTCGCGCGCGCCGGTCAGAAATCCGGTGATTGCCGCGACCCGGTTGGCCTCGGTATTGGGCTCGGCGAACCGGAGACCGTTGGCGTCGGGGAAACGCAGGTAGTCGAACTGGATTTCGTCGAAACCCATGCGGGCAGCCTCCTCGGCGATATCGTAATTGTGTTGCCAGGCCGCCCGCGACGTCGGGTCGATCCAGCGCTGATGCTCGCGGTCCTGCCAGATCTCGCCCGCCGCGTCGCGCACGGCCCATTCGGGATGCGCGCGCGCCAGCGGGTCGTCCTTGAACACGACGATGCGGCCGATCACGTAAAGACCGCGCGCGTGGAACGTCCGCAACAGGTCCGGCAGATCGGGCGGACGAACGATGGCACCTTCGGTATTGCTCGCGGCACCGGAGATGTCGCGCGCCTGGCTGCGATAGGGCGTCACGCCGCTGTCGCCCTTCACGTCGACGACGAGCGCGTTGATCGCCGTCTTGTCCTGCAGGGATAGCACCGCGTCGCGCAGCGTGTGGTCCGCCACGCCGTAGGCGGACAGATACACGGCTTTCGGACGCACCGGCGTCATCCGGATCGTATGCGCGCCCTCGGCGGGCGCGAGCGTCACTTCGGTTCGCGCGTAGCCGGGCGCCCGCACGCTCACGCGTGTCCCCGCCGCGTCGATCTCCAGTGACAACGCGCCGTCGCGATCGGCGGTCCGGTTCGCGCCCGCCGCATGGCCGATCGCGCCCGCAAGCGGCTGCCCGTTCGTGGCATCGACGACGGTGATCGTGACGGGCGCCGCCCGGGCGGCGAAGCCGGCGAGCGATACGAGCAGGCAGACGATCAAGCGTTCAATCACGGCTTCCCCCGGCGGTTCTCAACAATCCGTTCATGCACCGTGTGTCGCAGTCGTCCGTCATCAGATAGCGCGGCAACGCCATTGCCGGGTCGGTGACGCGCACGGGGCGCGCGTCGAGCGTGAACGCCGCGACGTAGCCTTCACGGGCGGCCAACTGGTCGGTCTGCGCATCATGGACGCCGAACGGCCAGGCCAGCAGCCTCACCGGCTTACCGGTTTCCGACTCGAGTCGATCTCGTGACCGGATCAACTGGAACGACACGACGCGCCGGTAGTCGTCCGGCGTGAGCCGGGCGTGCTCGGTGTGGAAATTCGGATGCCAGTACGTATGGGACTCGATGTCGAACCCGCCGGCCTGCCCGAGCGTGCGCAGCTGGTCCCATGTCATCGCGTAGCTGGCGTTGGAGATGGCGGACGGATAGATGAACAGCGTGACCGGCATCGGACGGGCGGCCAGCAACGGACGCAGCACGTCGTAGACGGAGCGATGACCGTCGTCGATCGTGATCGCGACCGCACGCGCCGGCACGGCATCGGCCTGGCCGCCGTGCCAGCGCACGACGTCGGCAAGCGGCACGATGCGGTAGCCGTTCGCGTCGATTGCCTGCAACTGATGGCGAAAGGTTTCGGTACGCACCGTCATCGAATCCAGGCGCGTGGCGGCGAACCGGTGATAGACGAGGATCAGCACGCGCGGCGGTGGCGAGTCGACGGTTGCGACGTCGGCGGACGACACCGCCGACACGCACGACAGCAGGAGCAGGCAGGCGATCGGGCGAACGGCCATGGCGGACCTCGTGGAATGGCTGCCCCATTTTTCGCGATCGCGGCCCGAATACCGCTGAGCCAGATCAATGATCGATCGCGCATCGACGCGATCGTGCTTGCGTCGAGCCGGCTAACCGTCAGCTTGCCTGCGCAACCAGTTCGGCATGAATCCGCTCGATGTCGTCGCGGGTGCACAGCGCCGTCCCCGGATGCTCGACCGACGCGGACGATGCCGCCAGCGCGTAGCGGCACGCGTCGTCGAACGGCACGCCGCGCGCCAGCGCCCAGACCATGCCGCCGACGAAACTGTCGCCGGCGCCGACCGTGCTGCATACCGCCGTCGGCCTGGCGGGCAGGCGCAGCGTGCGGTCGCGCGTGACGACCCAGGCGCCGCGCGCACCGAGCGTCAACGCGACGATGTCGGCCTGGTCTCGCGCCACGAGTTCGCTCGCCTTGCGGCACGCCGACGTGTCGTCGAGCGGTTCGCCGGCCAGCGCGCTCAGTTCGCCGAGACTGGGTTTCACGAGATGAACGCCGGCCTCGAGGGCCGCTTGCAGCGCGCGGCCCGCCGCATCGACGACCACCCTGCTTCCCCGTGCCCGGGCCGTTCGCGCGAGCGTCGCATACAGGTCGTCGGGCGCGCCGGGCGGCAGGCTGCCGCTCAGCACGAGGTAGCGCGGCGCGGGATGCACGGCGTCGATGCGGGCCGCGCAGTCCCGCCACTCGGCCTCCGTGACCGGCGGCCCGGGCATCAGGAAGCGGTATTCGCGTCCGGTCGCGGTCTCGGTCACGCACACGTTCTCGCGCGTCTCGCCCGCGATCCGGATGCGCACCGCCGGCAGGCGCTCCGCTTCGAGCAGCAGCGTCAAGACGTCGCCGGTCGGCCCGCCGGCCAGGTACAACGCGACGCAGTCGCCGCCGAGCCGGTGAACGGTCCGGGCGACGTTGATCCCGCCGCCGCCGGGGTCGCGCCGCGGCCGTGCGCAGCGCAGCTTGTGGGTATCGACGATGTGCTCGACCGACGTCGAGACATCGACGGCCGGATTCAGCGTGACGGTCACGATATCGGTCATGGCAGGTTGCTCGTAGTCGATGGCAGGCGCGCAGGATGTCGGCGTGGCTCCACGTTACGTCCGACGCCGGCGACGGCGTTGACCGCCATCAAGCGGTGCCGCGAAAGCACCCGGTTGCGCTCGATCAACGGCACGGCCGGGCAGGCGCCTACATTGAATCATTCGTTGTCGCCGAGCCCCGCCATGGATGAGCAGCCGCTTTGCACCACCGTGTTCGCCGAACGTTATGCGCAGCCCGGCGAAACGTCTCGCGCGGCCGTCTTCCGTCGGGTCGCGCATGCGCTGTCGCTCGCCGAGCCGACCCGATTGCGTGCGCAGATGGAGCAGGCGTTCTTCCGGAACCTGCAGCACGGCGCGATCGGCGCCGGCCGCATCCTGGCGAACGCCGGCGCGCGGACGGGCGGGACGATGATCAACTGCTTCGTCCATCCGCTTGCCGTGTCGCCCGACCGGCCGGTGCAGACCGTCGACGCCGCGCTCGAGCAAGCGCTCGACGACGCGCGGCTCACGCTGTTGATGGGGGGCGGAATCGGCTACGACTTCTCGCCGGTGCCGCCCGCCGGTACGTACGAACGGCGCCTGTCAGCCGAACGAGGGGCATGCGCGGCCATCGACCGCTTCGATGCCATGTGCGGCGCCCTGCCGTTCACCGGCCCGCGCCGCGGCGCGCAAATGGGCGTGCTGCGCTGCGATCATCCGGATCTCCTCGCGTTCGTCGCCGCCAAGCGCGCACGCATGCGCTGGCCGACGTTCAACCTGTCGGTCGGCATCACGGACGCGTTCATGGAAGCGGTCGCGCACGATCTGCCCTGGGCGCTCGTTCATCACGCGCCGCCCCGCGCCGCATCCGGTGCATCGATCCGGCGGCTGGATGGGCGCTATCTTCATGCAACGGTGCCGGCCCGCGCGCTCTGGCACGAGATCGTCCATGCCGCACGCGACAGCGCCGAACCCGGGTTGCTGTTTCTGGACACGATCCGCGAGGCGAATCCGATGCGCGCGCACGAGCGGATCGACGCGACGAATCCGTGCGGCGAGCAGCCGCTGCCGTCCTACGGCAGTTGCGTGCTCGGACCGATCGACCTGTCGCGGTTCGTCTCTCACCCGTTCGGTGTCGACGGCAAACCGCGCTTCGATGCCGCTGCGCTCGCCGACGCGGTGCGCATCCAGGTGCGCCTGCTCGACAACGTGCTCGACCTGACCGCGTGGCCGCTCGCGGCGCATGAACGGGAGGCGCGCCGGATGCGGCGCGTCGGCGTGGGCGTCACCGGGCTGGGCGACGCGCTGACGATGCTGCGGTTGCGCTACGACAGCATCGACGCGCGTACGGTGGCGGCCGGCATCGCGCGGACGATGCGCGAGCATGCGTTTGCCGCGTCCGCTGCGCTTGCCGCCGAGCGCGGCGCATTTCCCGCCTACGATCCGGCCGCCTATCTGAGCGGCCCCGCGTACCGCATGCGCCTGCCGCTGAAGGTCCATCACGCGATCGCGCGGCACGGGCTGCGCAACAGCCATCTGCTGTCGTTTGCGCCGGCCGGCAGCGTGAGCCTCGCCTTCTGCGACAACTGTTCGAACGGGATCGAGCCGGCCGTCGGCTGGACGCAGCGCCGCATGGTGCGCACGGCGGACGGGCGGATCCGTCCGTTTCGCGTGGAGAATCACGCTTACCGGCTGTTTCGCGAGCGGCACGGCGAGCACGTCGCGCTACCGGACTACTTCGTCACGGCGGCGGATATCGCACCGGCCGATCACGTCGCGATGCTCGCCGCATTGCAGCCGTGCGTCGACGCAGGTATCTCGAAGACCGTCACGATGCCCGGCCAGTGTTCGCTCGCCCAGGTCGATGCGCTGTTCTTCCAGGCCTGGCGCGACCGGCTCAAGGGCATCACCGTCTTCCGCCCCGATCCGCAGCTTGCGTCGGTCGTCGCGGATGACGCCGCACGACCGTGCGACAACGCCGTCTGCATCAGCTGTTGACCGGCACCATGGCCGACGGCAGGCGTCCGGCGTCGCTCCGGCGCTCGATCGCTCAGGCGGAGACGTCGTTGACGGCTTCCGTATCGGCTTGCGCCGGGCGGTGCTCCCCGTCGCCATCGTCCGGCGCCCCCATGAGGGCCACCAGCCTGTCGTGATCGATCGATTCGTGCTGCAACAGGCTCTGCGCGATCCGTTCGAGCGCATCGCGACGCGCGCCGAGCGTCCCCGCAACCCGCGCATGCGCGTCCTCGAGCAGCGCGCGCACTTCCCCGTCGATCAGTTGCGCCGTGTGCTCGCTGCAGCGACCGTCGCCCGGCGTCCACACGCCCGGCGCCCCGCCCGGCGATGCCGCGTCGTCGAGCGTCATCAGGCCGATCGCGTCGCTCATCCCGTACTGCATGACCATGTGCCGCGCCAGCGCGGTCGCGCGTTCGAGATCGTTCTGCGCGCCGGTCGAGACGTCGCCGAACGCGATTTCCTCGGCCACCCGGCCGCCCAGCAACACGTCGAGCCGGTCGAGCAGTTCGCTCCGGCGCAGCACGTAGCGATCCTCGGTCGGCACTTGCTGCGTATAGCCGAGCGCCGCGATGCCGCGCGGGATGATCGACACCTTCTTCACCGGATCGCAGTGCGCACGGCTTTGCGCGACGAGCGCGTGCCCTGCCTCGTGGTAGGCGATGGTCCGCTTCTCCTGTTCGTTCATCACGCGGCTCTTGCGCTCCATGCCCGTCATCGCGCGATCGATCGCCTCGTCGAAGTCGGCCATGCCGATCGCTGGCTTGCCGAGTTCGGCCGCATGCAGCGCGGCTTCGTTGACGACGTTCGCGAGATCGGCGCCGACGAAGCCCGGCGTGCGCGACGCCAGCTCGGCCAGATCGACTTCCGGCGCGAGTTTCACGCGCTTCGTATGCACGGCCAGGATCTGCTTGCGTCCGGTCAGGTCCGGCCGGTCGATCGCGATGTGGCGGTCGAACCGTCCGGGGCGCAGCAGCGCAGGATCCAGGATCTCCGGCCGGTTGGTCGCGGCCATGATGATGACGCCCGAATTCGCCTGAAAACCGTCCATCTCGACGAGCAGCTGGTTGAGCGTCTGTTCGCGCTCGTCGTTGCCCGACATCAGTCCGACGCCGCGCGCCTTGCCGAGCGCGTCCAGTTCGTCGATGAACACGATGCACGGTGCCTTCTGCTGCGCCTGCCCGAACAGGTCGCGCACGCGGGCCGCGCCCACGCCGACGAACATCTCGACGAATGCCGACCCGCTGATCGTGAAGAACGGCACGCCCGCCTCGCCGGCAACGGCACGTGCCAGCAGCGTCTTGCCGGTGCCCGGCGCGCCGACGATCAGCACGCCCTTCGGAATCTTGCCGCCGAGCCGCTGATAACGTTCGGGGCTGCGCAGGAACGCGACGATCTGCTGCAACTCGGCCTTCGCCTCGTCGATACCCGCGATGTCGTCGAACGTGATGCCGGTTTCCTGCTGCACGTACACGCGGGCCTGGCTTTTGCCCATGCCGCTCAGGTCCCTCATCCCGCCCGGCCGCCGCATCATGAAGTTCCACACCAGCAAGAACATGATCATCGGAAACATCCACGTCGCGAGCGTCGCGATCCAGCCCGAATCCGGCATCCCGCGATAGCGGATGCCGGCGGCGGTCAGCGCGGCGACCAGATGATCGTCGCCGACGCGGTTCGTCGTGAAGCGCCACGGCGGCCCGGCTTGCTTGACGGCGACCGCGTCGGAAGCCGGCAGCAGCGCGCCGGCTTCAGGCATGCGCAGCGCACCCGCGATCGACGACTGACCGATTTCGAGCTCGTCGACGAGCCGCGCGTCGACCAGCCGATGAAAATCGCTGTACGAAATCGATGTCGTCGCCGGCTGGGCCATCAGCAACTGATAGGCGATCAGGATGGCGAACGCGATCGGGATCAGCAACGCGGAGTAGTCGAATGGCTTCTTCATGACGTCGCGCCTGTGCGCCGGACTCGCGACCGCTCAAGCCGCGTCACGCGTCCAGCTCGCGCGCAGCAGGTCCTCGCTGTCGCGATAGTTGAATGCCAGCGCGCCGTGATGCGCATGCAGCAGCGCCTCGCCCATGCGCCTCACCACGTGCACGCCGGTGGTTCGAATCACGAGCGTGTCGCCGGATTGCTCGATCTCCATGATGCGTTCGAGCGCGTGCTCGCTCATTTCCAGACCGGCTTGCCGCTCGAGCAGTTCGAGGATCGCCGAGCGATGCTTGCGCATGTATTCGCCGCGCAGCACCAGTTCGCCCGCCGGCGCGTTTTCCCGCATGCGCTTGCAGGCCGGGCATTCGAGCTGACGCCGGTCGAGCGGCGTCGCGTACCAGGTCCAGCGGCCGGCATTACAGACGGCCCCGCATCCGTCGCAGATCCGGTCGCCCGGCGGCCGTTTCGGCTCGCGGTAACTGTCCTTCGTGTGCGGCTGCACGCGCTTGTCGCGGCGCAGATAGTGGCGGCCGGGGCCGGAATGCGAGCGATTCATGGCTGCTTCTCCGTGGTAATGGACCGTACGGGCGCGACGCTCACGCGACGGTCAACCGGTCGACGACCTCGCGCACGCCCCTGACCGACGCCGCCGCGCTGCGCGCGACGGGCCAGCGCTTCGGCGATCCGGGTGCCCACGTCGGGCACCGTATGGTCGGCGCGCACCCGAATGCGGTTCGCGACGCCGACGACGCCTTTCATCCGGCTCACCATCTTTTCCGCTGCGCGGCTCTGGTATGCATGATCGACCTCGCCATCGAGCGTCACGCAGCCGTGATCGACCTCGACGCGAATCGCGTGATCGCGCAATGCCTCCTGCCAGCCGAGCGCGAACGTGATCGCGATCGCCAGTTCGTGGTCGGCGCAGGCATCCTCCGGCGGCTCGACGTTCAGCTCGAGCACCAGCGCGCGCGCATCCGCGACATGCAGCGCGGTTTTCTGCGCCTCGAGCTTCTGGGCCCAGCTGTCGACCGTGCCGCGCAGCGTCACGATCCGGTCGCGTACGTCGACGTCGATCCGGCGTGCATCGATCGCCGGATTCCAGAACAGCGCCTGCTCGACATCCTGCTTGAGTGCTGCATCGGACTTCATGTCGGTCTCCCGTCCGGGCGCGTGCCGATCGCGAAGCGTGCGACCGGACGCGTGCCGTACCCGATTCAGCATCGCGCATGGCGGCGCCGGCGGCTTGACGAGGATCAATCAACCGCGGGCTTGCCGGCACGGCACGCGCGTGCGTCACCGCTGAATTCGTCTGTTGATGCAGATCAACGGTGCGCCGCGGCGCGACTCGATCATGACCGGAGACGCCGCGAACGCCGCGACAACGCCGGCAGGTCGCGTCGAGAGGGCAGAACCGCTTCCCGGGAGACCGTCATGAACCGAAAGCAGTACCGCATCGCACTCGCGACGCTGAGCGTGTTCATCGCGCTGGCATCGCTGGCCGGCATCGTGCACGGCATGCTGTTCGACGAACGGGTGTTCAGGTATTCGATCGTCACGTTGATCCTGAGCATCCTGTCGTTCGTCGTCCTGCTGAATCTCGCGCCCGGCGACCGCCTGTAAATGGCGCATCGGCCGGACGACCTGGCGCTTGCCTGTCAAGCGAGGGTTCACTCGAAACGCATTACAGCGGCAGTGATGCAGATCAAGGGGGCGCGCGGCAATCGTCGGATATAAGTGAACCCGAAGCGGCGTCGCCATGAAGGCGGCGTCATCCAGTGTTCGCGTATCCGATGGGAGATCCCATGCGCGCCGTCGCGCTTCCGCCGCTGTTTCAGCCTGCCTTCGCGCGGCGCATGCGTCTCGTTGCGCTGGCCGCCGGTGCGGCCCTGCTGTCCGGATGCCTGTCGTTCGCGCCACCCGACGAACGTCCGGCCGCCCCGATCCCCGCCGCGTTCCCCGATCCGTCGGCTCGCGGCCCCGCCATTGCACAAGCGCCGCCTGCCTGGCAAGACTACTTCGTCGATGCACGCCTGCGCGCGTTGATCGAGCAGGCGCTCGCCAACAACCGCGATCTGCGTGCCGCCGTGGCCCGCGTCGAACAGGCGCGCGCCGTCTACGGCATCCGCGGCGCGGATCAGTGGCCGACGATCGGCGCCGGCGCGGCCTATGCGCGGTTTCGCACGCCCGGCGGCTTCCTGACGCCCGCGCCGATCGTCGGCCAGGTCTATGAAGTCCAGCTGGCCGAGACGCAATGGGAGATCGATTTCTGGGGCCGCGTGCGCAACCTGAAGGCGTCGGCGCTGCAGCGCTATCTCGCGAGCGACGCGGCCCGGCAGGCGATGGCGTTGAGCGTGATCACCGGCGTCGCGAACGCCTACCTGACCCTGTGCGAGATCGATGAACGGATCGCGCTGACGCGCGCGACGATCGATACACGACGCGAGTCGCTGCGGATTTTCCGGCTGCGTCATGCGGCCGGTGCGATCTCGCGCCTGGACCTCACGCAATCGGAGATCCTGCTGCAGCAGGCCGAGTCGCTCGGCACGCAGCTGGCGCAGGCGCGTGCATCGGCTGCCGATGCGCTGGCATTGCTGGTCGGCGCGACGCCGGAGCGGGCGGACACGCCGCTCACGCTCGACGACGGCGCCGTGATGCCGTCGCTCGCCCCGGGCCTGCCCGCCTCGCTGCTGACCCGGCGTCCGGACGTGATGGCCGCGGAGCACGAACTGCAGGCGACGCGCGCGAATATCGGCGCGGCCCGCGCGGCGTTCTTCCCGCGCATCGCGTTGACGAGCGCGATCGGTTCGGGAAGCAGCGCGCTGCACGACCTGCTGTCGTTCGGAGCGGGCGTGTGGTCGGTGATCCCGAACGTCACGCTGCCGCTCGTCGACGGCGGCCGCAACCGGTCGAATCTCGCCCTCGCGCGCGCGCAGCGCGACGAGGCCCTCGCGCAGTACGAGCAGACCGTGCAGCGCGCATTTCGCGACGTGTCCGATGCCCTCGCCGCGCGCTACTGGCTCGCCGATCAGGTCGCGATCGAGCATGCCACGCTCGTCTCCCAGATGGAGCGGGCGCGCCTCGCGAAGCTGCGCTACGACAGCGGCGCCACCCGCTTCCTCGAAGTCCTCGATGCACAACGGGACCTGATGAACGCGGAGCAGCAATGGGTCATGACACGTCGCGCGTTGCTGTCGAGCCGCGTCGCGCTGTACGGCGCGCTCGGCGGCGGAACGACCGATACCGGCAAGACCGCCGCCGCACCGGACCACCTTTCCACCGATTCGGGTTCCCGACAATGAAAACCATCAAGCACCCTCTTCTGATCGGTGCCGGTGCGGCCGTGCTCGCGATCGGCCTCACGTATTACGGGTGGACCCGCTGGCGCGACGGACAGTCGGATGCGGGCCTCGTCAGCGGCAACGGCCGCATCGAGGCGACCGAGATCGACGTCGCGACCAAGCTGCCGGGACGGGTCACCGCGATGCTCGTCGACGAAGGCGACTTCGTGACGGCCGGTCAACCGCTGGCACGCATGGACGTCGTCGTCCTGCAGGCCCAGCTCGACGAGGCGCAGGCCCGGGAACAGCAGGCCGTGAACACCGCGGCGAGCATCGACGCGCAGGTGGCCCAGCGCCGCAGCGACAAGGCCGCCGCCGCCGCGCTCGTCGTGCAGCGGGAAAGCGAACTGGACGCCGCGATGCGACGCCTCGCGCGTTCCGAAACGCTGTCGCGGGACGGTGCGTCGTCGCTGCAGGAACTCGACGACGATCGCGCCCGCGCGGGCAGCCTGAAAGCGACCGTGAATGCCGCGCGCGCCCAGGTGGACGCCGCCCAGGCCGGGATCGACGCGACCCGCGCGCAGCTCGTCGCGGCGCGCTCGGCCGTGACGGCCGCGCAGGCGACGGTCGCACGCGTGCGGGCCGACATCTCGGACAGCGAGCTGACGTCGCCGCGCGACGGGCGCGTCCAGTATCGCATCGCCGAATCCGGTGAAGTCCTGCCGGCGGGCGGCAAGGTGCTCAATGTCGTCGACCTGTCCGACGTCTACATGACGTTCTTCCTGCCCGAAACGGTCGTCGGCAGGGTGCCGCTCGGCGCCGACGTGCGGATCGTGCTCGATGCGGCACCGGAATACGTGATTCCGGCCCGCGTGTCGTACGTGTCGAGCACCGCGCAATTCACGCCGAAGACGGTCGAGACGGCCACCGAACGGCAGAAGCTGATGTTTCGGGTCAAGGCACGCATCGACCGCGACCTGCTGCAGCGCCACCTGAAACTCGTCAAGACCGGCCTGCCGGGCGTCGCGTGGCTGAAGACCGATCCGGGCGCAGGCTGGCCGGCCCGCCTCGCGATCAAGGTGCCGCAATGAAGTCGACGTTGCCCGTCGACACCGGGGCCGGCGCGGCGGAAGATCCGCCGGCGTCCGCGCCATCGGGCATGGTCGCCCGGCTGTCGGGTGTCTCGTTGCGCTACGGCGCCACGTGCGCGCTGGACGACGTGACGCTCGACATCCCGGCCGGCCGCATGATCGGGCTGATCGGGCCGGACGGTGTCGGCAAGTCGAGCCTGCTCGCGCTCGTGTCCGGCGCGCGGGCGATCCAGCAGGGCCGGGTCTGGACGCTCGACGGCGACCTGTCGTCGCGCCGCCATCGCGCGCGGGTATGCCGGCGCATCGCCTACATGCCGCAAGGCCTGGGCCGGAACCTGTACGCGACGCTGTCGGTCGAGGAAAACCTGCAGTTCTTCGCGAGACTGTTCGGCCACGATGCGGCCGAGCGGCGCCGCCGCATCGACGCACTCACGCACAGCACCGGCCTTCATGCGTTTCTCGACCGCCCTGCCGGCAAACTGTCCGGCGGCATGAAGCAGAAACTCGGCCTCTGCTGCGCGTTGATCCACGATCCCGACCTGCTGATCCTCGACGAGCCGACGACCGGCGTCGACCCGCTGTCGCGCGCCCAGTTCTGGGAACTGATCGAACGCATCCGCGCCGCGCGTCCTGCGATGAGCGTGCTCGTGGCAACCGCCTACATGGACGAGGCACGGCGGTTCGACCGGCTGATCGCGATGGACGCCGGCCGCGTGCTGGCGACGGGCAGCCCTGCGGAACTGCTCGCCCGCACCGGCTGCGACACGCTGGAAGACGCGTTCGTCGCGCTGCTGCCGGAAGCGCGGCGGCACGGGCACCAGCCGGTCCGGCCGACGCCGTTCGAGCCCGGCGCGGCCGCCGACTACGCGATCGAGGCCGACGCGCTGACGATGCGCTTCGGCGATTTCGTCGCGGTGGACCACGTGAGCCTGAAGATCCGGCGCGGCGAAATCTTCGGGTTTCTCGGCTCCAACGGCTGCGGCAAATCGACGACCATGAAGATGCTCACGGGCTTGCTCGCCGCGTCCGAAGGCACGGCGACGCTGTTCGGCCGGCCGGTCGCCGCGAACGACATCGACACGCGCAGGCGGGTCGGCTACATGTCGCAGGGGTTTTCGCTGTACGGCGAGCTGACCGTCCGGCAGAACCTCGTGCTGCATGCGCGCCTGTTCGGCGTGCCCGAACCGGACCTGCCCGCGCGGATCACCGAAATGGTCGGGCGCTTCGGGCTCGCCGAGGTGCTCGACGCGCTGCCCGAACGCCTGCCGCTCGGCATACGCCAGCGGCTCTCGCTTGCCGTGGCGATGGTCCACAAGCCCGACCTGCTGATCCTCGACGAACCGACGTCGGGCGTGGATCCGGTGGCGCGGGACGACTTCTGGCGCTTGATGATCGCGCTCGCGCGCAACGATCGGGTCACGATCTTCATTTCGACGCACTTCATGAACGAGGCCGCCCGTTGCGACCGCATCTCGCTGATGCACGCGGGCCGCGTGCTGGCGAGCGCCGCGCCCGACGAACTGGTCCGCCAGCGCGGCGCCGGCACGCTCGAGGAGGCGTTCATCGGCTACTTGAGCGACGCGCAGCGTACCGACGCCGCGGACGGCGCGGACGGCGCACCGTCCGACGCCGGCTGGCTCGCTCCGCCGCCCGCGGCGGCCGGTGCGGGCGGCGGCGCCCATGCGGCGGCGTGGTTCAGCCCGGCGCGCGCCGGCAGTTATCTGTGGCGCGAAGTGCTGGAGCTGCGACGCGACCCGTTGCGCGCGACGCTGGCGCTGTTCGGCTCGCTCGTGCTGATGTGCGTGATCAGCATCGGGATCAGCCTCGACGTCGACAACCTGACGTTCGCGGTGCTCGACCGCGATCAGTCGATCCTGAGCCAGGACTATGCGCAGAACCTCGCCGGTTCCCGCTACTTCGTGCCGCGCGCGCCGCTCGTCGACGATCGCGACATCGAGCGCCGCATGCGCAACGGCCGGCTGTCGCTCGCGATCGAGATCCCGCCCGGTTTCGCTCGCGACGTCGCGCGCGGGCGCCGCGTCGAGATCGGCGCATGGGTCGACGGTGCGATGCCGATGCGCGCGGAAACGATCCGCGGCTACGTGGCCGGCATGCACGAGAACTGGCTGCGCGACCAGGCGAAGCGCCGGCTCGGCATGTCGCTCGCGCCGGCCGTCGACATCGCGATCCGCTATCGCTACAACCCCGACGTCAAGAGCCTGCCGGCCATGATTCCCGCGATCATGCCGATGCTGCTGCTGATGCTGCCCGCGATGCTGACCGCGCTCGCGGTCGTGCGGGAGCGCGAGCTCGGCTCGATCGTCAACCTGTACGTGACGCCCGTCACGCGGGCCGAATTCCTGCTCGGCAAGCAGGCGCCGTACGTCATGCTCGCCATGCTGAACTTCCTGCTGATGGTCGTGCTGGCCGACGTCGTGTTCGGCGTGCGGATCAAGGGCAGTTTCGCGACGCTGGCGGCCGCGGTACTGATCTTCAATGTCGTGGCCACCGGCATCGGGCTGTTCGCGTCGACGTTCACCCGCAGCCAGATCGCCGCGATCTTCATGACGATCGTCGGCACGCTGATTCCCGTCGTGCAGTTCTCGGGCCTGCTCACGCCGCTGTCGTCGCTCGAGGGCAGCGGCAAGTGGGTCGGCACCGCCTATCCGGCCACCTACATGCTCGCGATCAGCCGCGGCGTCTACAACAAGGCGCTCGGGCTGGCCGACCTGTCGTCCCAGTTCTGGCCGATGCTCGCGGCCGTGCCGGTCATCATGGTGGCGACGGGCATCCTGCTGCGCAAGCAGGAGCGGTGATCATGTCACGCCTGCTCGTCATCTACCGGCTCGGCATCAAGGAACTGTGGAGCCTCGCCCGCGACCCGATCCTGCTCGCGCTGATCGTCTACACGTTCAGCGCATCGATCTACGTCGCCGCCACCGCCCGCCCGGAAACGCTGCACAAGGTGCCGATCGCGATCGTCGACGAGGACGCGTCGCCGCTGTCGGCGCGCATCGCGGCGGCGTTCTTTCCACCGCAGTTCGCGCCGCCGCCGATCGTCGGCGCCGGCGCGGCCGATCGCGGTCTCGACAACGGCGACTACACGTTCTCGCTCGACATTCCGCCGGACTTCCAGCGCGACGTGCTGTCCGGCCGCCGCGCGACGATCCAGCTCAACGTCGATGCGACCCGCATGACGCAGGCGTTCACCGGCGGCAGTTACGTCCAGCAGATCGTGGCGGGCGAGATCGATGCGTTCGTGCGCCGCCATCGCGGCACGTCCTTGCCGCCCGTCGATCTCGCGATGCGGATGCGCTTCAACCCGAATCTCGACGAAGTCTGGTTCGGCGCGCTGATGGAGCTGATCAACAACGTGACGATGCTGTCGATGATCCTCACCGGGGCCGCGCTGATTCGCGAGCGCGAGCACGGCACGATCGAGCATCTGCTCGTCATGCCTGTGACCGCGGCGGAGATCATGCTCGCGAAAGTCTGGTCGATGGGGCTCGTCGTCACGGCGGCGGCCGTCGCTTCGCTGACGTTCGTCGTGGGCGGCGCGCTGCACGTGCCGATTCCCGGGTCCGTGCCGCTGTTCGTGGCCGGGATGGCGTTGCACCTGTTCGCGACGACGTCGATGGGGATCTTCCTCGCGACGCTCGTGCGCAGCATGCCGCAGTTCGGCATGCTGCTCGTGCTGGTGCTGCTGCCGCTGCAACTGCTGTCGGGCGGACTGACGCCGCGCGAGAGCATGCCGCCCGTCGTGCAGGACATCATGCTGGCCGCGCCGACCACCCATTTCGTCGAACTCGCGCAGCGCATCCTGTATCGCGGTGCGGGGCTCGATGCGGTGTGGGCCCAGTTCGCGGCGCTGTTCGCGATCGGCTGCGTGCTGTTCCTGCTGTCGTTGACGCGGTTCCGCAAGACGATCGGCCAGATGGCGTGATCGGGGCATCGCCGCCGCGACGTCGGGATTCGTCCGTTGATACAGATCAAGCGGGCGGGCGCGCGGCACGCGATCATGGGGCCATGTGTTGCGCAATCCGCGGCCGCTGCGTCGACGGCAACGCCGTCCGCGGCGGCCGCCTCCCGGGAGAACGTCATGATGGGTCTGCCATACCGAAGCGCGCTCGCGACGCTCTGCGTGTTCGTCGCGCTCGCGTCGCTGCTGGGCGTCGTGCACGCGATGCTGATCGACTCGCGGGTCGTTCCGTACGCGGCCGTCGCGCTGGTTGCCGGCATCGTCGCGTTCGTCGCGCAGCTGGATCCCGCGTCGTCCGGGCGCTAGCGGCACGGCCGGGCGCGCGGGATTCGCGATCATGAACGGCATCCTCCGGCTCGCCCGGCCGGCACGCGGATCCCGCCATCCCTGATTTCGATCAACCGCCGCGCGCGCGTTCGGGATGTAATCGACCTACTGTTCCGTCGACTCGCGGTGAGGCAATCCATGAAACTGACTTTTCTCGGTGCGACCGAAACGGTGACCGGCTCGAAGTATCTGGTCGAGCACGGCAGCCGGCGCGTGCTGGTCGATTGCGGCCTGTTCCAGGGGACGAAGAACCTGCGGCTGCGCAACTGGCGGCCGCTGCCGCTCGCGGCCGACACGCTGGACGCGGTCGTGCTCACGCACGCGCACCTCGATCACACCGGCTATCTGCCGGTGCTCGCGCGCGAAGGGTATCGCGGGCCGGTCTACTGCACGGCGGCCACCGCCGAACTCTGCGACATCATGCTGCGCGACAGCGCGCGGCTGCAGGAGGAGGAAGCCGACTTCGCGAACCGGCACGGTTACTCGAAGCATCATCCGGCGCAACCGCTCTACACGCTGGACGACGCGCAGCGCGCGCTGCGCCTGCTGAAGCCCGTCGCCTTCGACGAATGCACGGCGCTGGGCGGCGGCGTGTCGTTCCGCCTGCTGCCGGCCGGGCACATCCTCGGCGCGGCGAGCGTCGTGATGCACTGGGATCACAAGGTGCTCGCGTTCTCGGGCGACCTCGGCCGGTACCACGACCCGATCATGCAGCCGCCGCGCCCGCCCGCGCACGCGGACTACCTGGTCGTCGAGTCGACGTACGGCGACCGGCTGCACCCGGCGTCGGACCCCGAGAACGAACTGGCCGCGCTGTTCGACAAGACCTTCTCGCGCGGCGGGGTCGTCGTGATGCCCTGCTTCACCGTCGGCCGCGCGCAGGAAATCCTGCACTACATCGCGCGGCTCAAGGCGTCCGGCCGCATGGCGCGCGTCCCGGTGTTCCTCGACAGCCCGATGGCGACCGACGTGACCGAGCTCTATCGCCACCATATCCTCGAACACCGGCTGACCGTTTCCGACGCGAACGCCCTCGGCCACGCGGCCACGATGATCCGCTCGGTCGACCAGTCGAAAGCGATCGCCGAACACCATGGCCCGATGGTCATCATCGCCGGCAGCGGGATGGCGACGGGCGGGCGCGTGCTGCACCACCTGACCCGCTACGCGCCCGATGCGCGCAACACGATCGCGCTGGTCGGCTACCAGGCGGCCGGCACGCGCGGCGCGGCGCTCGCCGCGCACGAGCCGACGCTGAAGATTCACGGCGAATACGTCCGCGTGCGCGCGCAGGTCGAGTCGATCACGACGCTGTCGGCCCATGCCGATTACGAAGAGATTCTGAACTGGCTCGGCACGATGCAGGGCGCGCCCGTGCGGACGTTCGTCACGCATGGCGAACCCGCTGCCGCGGATGCGATGCGCCGGCGCATCTCGGAACGCCTGCATTGGCCGTGCGAGGTGCCGACCTACGAGCAGTGCGTCGATCTCGACGAAGCCGAATCGCGCGGCACGCAGGAACCGGCCGCGCTGTCGTCCTGACCGCCGGCGAAGCGCCGGCCAGACGCCCGCCGCGCGTGACGGAACCCGCAGCCTCCGCGGTTTCCGCCGCACGCGACCCCGGGCCGGCACTCAGCCGATCTCGATGATGACCTTCAACGCGCGGGTTTGCGCGGCGCGCCCGAACGTGTCGTACGCGCTTTCCACGTCGTCGAGCGAAAACCGGTGCGTGATCAGGCGCGCCGGATCGAGGCGTCCGGCCCCCACGGTCTTCAGCAGCATCGGCGTGCTGACGGTGTCGACGAGCCGCGTCGTGATCGAGATGTTGCGATCCCACAGCTTCTCGAGGTGCAGGTCGGCCTTGACGCCATGGACGCCGACGTTCGCGACCACCCCGCCGGGCGCCACCAGCGACGTGCACATCTCGAACGTCGCCGGAATGCCGACCGCCTCGATCGCGCAATCCACGCCCACGCCGTCGGTCAGCTTCATCACGCCCGCTACCGGGTCGCCGTCGCGGCCGTCGAGGCAGTCGGTCGCGCCGAAGCGCCGCGCGACGTCGAGCCGATGGCTGTCCGGGTCGATCATGATGATCCGCGCGGGGGAATAGAACTGCGCGGTCAGCAGCGCGGCCAGCCCGATCGGCCCGGCCCCGACGATCGCGACCGAGCAGCCCGGCTGCACCTTGCCGTTCAGCACGCCGCATTCGAAGCCGGTCGGCAGGATGTCGGACAGCATCACGAGCGCGTCCTCGTCCGCGCCGGCCGGAATCCGGTACAGGCTGGTCGCCGCATGCGGGATGCGCACGTACTCGGCCTGCGTGCCGTCGATCCGGTTGCCGAGGATCCAGCCGCCGGTCGTGCAATGCGAATACAGGCCGCGGCGGCAGTATTCGCAGCGGCCGCACGACGAGATGCATGAAATCAGCACGTGGTCGCCCGGCTTCGGCGAATCGACCGCCGCGCCGACCTGCTCGACGATGCCCACCCCTTCATGGCCGAGAATGCGGCCCGGTTCGCAGGTCGGCACGTCTCCCTTGAGGATGTGCAGATCGGTGCCGCAGATCGTCGTGCGCGTCACGCGGACGATCGCGTCGGTGGGCGACTGCAGTTCCGGCCGGGGCCGCTGTTCGAGCGCCTTGCGCCCGGGCCCGTGATACACGAGTGCTTTCATCGCGATTCCTCCATCGAAAGGGGGGCCTGTTCAGGCATCGGGGCGGCGTCGTGCCGGACTTGCGCCAGCAACACCGCGAGCGCGCAGGAGGCGAGCCGGACGGCGACGCCGTCGGCGCGGCTCGTCAGCACGATCGGCACGCGCGCGCCCACGACGACGCCCGCGTTCGCGGCGCCGCCCAGGTATTCGAGCTGTTTCGCGAGCATGTTGCCCGCTTCGATATCGGGCACGACGAGGATGTCGGCACGGCCGGCAACCGGCGAGTCGATCCCCTTCTCGCGCGCGGCGCGCTGCGATATCGCGTTGTCGAACGCGAGCGGGCCGTCGACGATCGCCCCCGTGATCTGCCCGCGCTCCGCCATCTTCGCGAGCGCGGCCGCGTCCAGCGTCGAACGCATCGCCGGATTGACGGTCTCGACCGCGCACAACACGGCCACGCGCGGGCGCGCGACACCGAGCGCATGCGCGACGTCGACGGCGTTCTGCGTGATCGCCGCCTTCTGCGCGAGATCCGGTGCGATGTTCACCGCCGCGTCCGTCAGGATGAACGGCCGCGAATACGCGGGCGCGTCGATCAGGAAACAGTGGGACATGCGCTTGTCCGTGCGCAGGCCCGATTCCGCGGCCACGACGGCCTCCATCAGCTCGTCCGTATGCAGGCTGCCCTTCATCAGTGCGCCGGCGCGGCCCGCCGCCGCGAGTTGCACCGCGCGGGCCGCCGCCGCATGGCTGTGCGGCACGTCCTCGATCGGCCATTTCGCCAGATCGACGCCCACCTCCGCCGCCACGCGCGACACCTTCGCGCGCGGCGCGACGATCAGCGGTTCGATCGATGCGCCCAGCGGCGACGCGGCGAGGGCGGCGAGCGCGACGAGGCTGGCCGTGTCGCACGGATGCACGACGGCCACCGTCAGCGGCGGCGCATGGCACGCACGCGCGATCAGGTCGGGCGGCGCGCCGTCCGCGCGCGGCAACAGGCCGGGCAGGCACGCGTCGGCGGGCGCTTCCGGAGGCAGGTTCATCTTCGGGTTCAGGTTCATGTCTCGAGCACGTAACTGCCGGGCGCGGCGCCGAAGCCGGCGGCCGGCACCCGTGCCGGCACGTCGCCCGACGAATGCGCATGCAACCAGTCGCGCCAGCACGTCCACCACGAGCCGTCGACCGCGGGCGTTGCGCTCGCGAAATCGTGCCGGCTGCGGTATGGCGCGCCGGGCTCGCGCGTCGCGCAGCGATAGTGGCGTCCCGGATGGCCGGGTTCGGACACGATCCCGGCATTGTGGCCGCCGGAGGTCAGCACGAACGTCAGCGCGTGGTGCGTGAGCAGATGGAGTTTGTAGACGGAATGCCAGGGCGACACGTGATCGCGCTCGGTCCCGACCGCGAACGTCGGCACGTCGATATCCGACAGCGCGACAGGCCGCCCGTCGACGCAGTAGCGGCCGGCCGCGAGATCGTTGTCGAGGAAAAGCCGCGTCAGGTATTCGGTATGCATCCGGTACGGCATGCGCGTGGTGTCCTCGTTCCACGACATCAGGTCGTTCGGCTTGGTGCGCGTGCCGAGCAGGTATTCGCTCATCATGCGCGACCAGATCAGGTCGCGCGCGTTCAGCAGCTGGAACGCGGCGGACATTTGCGCGCCGTCGAGGTAACCCTGCCGCCACATCAGCGCATCGAGCGCGGACAGTTCGCTGGCATCGATGAAGAGGCCGAGCTCGCCGGGCTCGCTGAAATCGGTCTGGGCGGCCAGCAACGTGATGGAGCGCAGTACCTCGTGTTGCCGCCCGTCGCGCGCGAGCGCCGCCGCGCCGATTGCCAGCAGCGTGCCGCCGAGGCAATAGCCGACCGCGTGAACGGCCTCGGCGCAGATCGAGCGGGCGGCGTCGAGCGCCGCCATGCACCCGTCGCGCAGGTAATCGTCGAGCCCGAGCTCGCGCGCTTCCGCGCCCGGATTGCGCCACGATACGGCAAACACCGTGTAGCCGGCGTCGACCAGGAAGCGAATCAGCGAATCGTGCGGCTGCAGGTCGAGGATGTAGTACTTCATGATCCACGACGGCACGATCAGGATCGGCTCGCGTGCGACGTCGGCCGTCGTCGGGTCGTATTGCAGCAGCTCGCACAGCGCGTTGCGCCAGACCACGCGGCCCGGCGTGATCGCCACGTCGCGCCCCGGCAGATAGGTGCGCGTGTCGCGTGCCCGCGTGCCGCGCGTGCGTTCGAGCAGCGCGTGCGCGTCGTCCAGCCAGTGCCGCAGCCCTGCCGCGAGATTCGCGCCGCCGCTGCGCATCGTCGCGTCGAGCACGACCGGGTTGGTCGCGAGGAAATTGCCCGGCGAGCATGCGTCGAGCCACTGCCGCGCGGCGAATCCGACCAGTGCCTCATGGTGCCGTTCGACGCCCGGCACGCCGCGCGTCGCGTCGCGCCACCAGCGCTGGATCGACAGGAAGCCGTCGCGGTACGCGCAAAACGGCCAGCCGGCCCATGCGGGCGCGACGAAGCGCGGATCGGCCTGCCCGGCGTGCACCGCCAGGCCGCTCGTGTCGGCGGCGTCGGCCTCGTCGTCGCCCGGGTTTGCCGCCGGTGCGGCGGCGGCCAGCCACGCCTGCGTCGCAAGCTCGAAGCATTTTCCCGGCGACACGGCCAGATGCGCGCCCCAGTCGAGCACGGCCAGCGCGAGCGACACGGGCGACAGCCCGAAGGTCATCGCGGCCACGTTCGCATGCGCGGCGCGGTTCCATTGGTCGGCGGGCGACGGCCGGGCCGGCATGCATTCGGCCGGGTTCGACGCCGGTGCGTGCGTACCCGTTGGCCGTTTCGGCTCGTGCTCGACCGGCATGCGCGTGACGGATGCTTTCATCGCATGTGCATGCCGCCGTTGACGTCGAATTCCGCGCCGGTCGCGAAAGCCCCCGCATCGGAACACAGGAAGGCGACGAGTTCGGCGATCTCGTCCGGATTGCCCAGGCGGCCGACCGGAATCTGCGGCAGGATCTTGGTGTCGAGCACTTCCTTCGGCACCGTCGCGAGCATCGCGGTCGCCAGATAGCCGGGGGCAACCGTGTTGACCGTCACGCCGTGGCGCGCGAGTTCGAGCGCCAGCGCCTTCGTGAAGCCATGGATGCCGGCCTTCGCCGCCGCGTAGTTCGCCTGCCCGTATGCGCCGCGCGAGCCGTTCACCGAGCCGATGTTGACGATCCGCCCGAAGCCGGCCTCGATCATGCCCGGCACGAACGGCTTCGTCATGTTGAACATGCCGTCGAGGTTGGTGCGCAGTACCGCGTCCCACATGCTCTTGGTCATCTTCACGAAGGTCGCGTCGTGCGTGACCCCCGCGTTGTTGACGAGCACGTCGACGCGCCCGAACTCGGCCAGCACGCGCGCCGCGCAGTGCTGGCACGAATCGTAGTCGGAGACGTCGACTTCGAAAGCGTGGAACGTCCTGCCCGCGTCGCGTTCCTGCGCGAGCCACGTCGCGACGTGGTCGTTGCGCTCCGTATGCGACACCGCCACCGTCATGCCCGCGTCGTGCAGGCGCCGGCCGATCGCCGCGCCGAGCCCGCCCATTCCGCCCGTGACGAACGCGACACGATCAGCGCACATGATCGTTCTCCCGGGCGTCGGTCACGCCGTTCAGACGGCGATGGGCACCCGGCGCCTCGTCGTTCGCGTCCTCGAGCCCGCGTTCCAGTGCCGTCATCCATTCGGCCCACGGCATGCTGGCTTCGTTGACCGCGGCCAGTCGTCCCAGATCGGGCAGCCAGTCGGTCTGATAACGCGACAACGCACCCGCGCCGTATTCGCGCAACCAGTTGCGCCACGCGCCGGCGTTCTCGAACTGCGCACGCATGCCCAGCTCGACGGCGTCCTGCCAGATCGCGACGCTCGCGATCGCGTAGTCGCGCATCACCTGCCGGGTCGCCTCGCCGAACGCCGTCCATTCTTGCGTTTCAGCCAACGCCTGCTGCAGGTGGCCCACCGCGGCGCGGTCCCGCTCGATGCGCCGCCCGGCCAGCGCATGCCATTCATGCTGCCAGTCGCGGTTCAGCGCGGCCATGCGCAGCGCGAGATCGCAGCCCGCGCGGCAAACGTCGTTCGGTGTCGTCCAAGCGTACGTACTCATCGGCTTCCCTCTTTCGATCCGGTCAATGGGTTGGCATCGCGCCACATGCCGCCTGCCCGGGATCGGCATCGCGACCGCTTCACTGTGCGGGCATCGCGCGCGGGAGCCGTTGATCTGAGTCAAGCACGCGGAAACCCTGCTTCGTAGACTGGATTGCACTGGCGGTTCCCCCGTCGATGGAGCGATTCCGATGAGCTACAAAAGCATGCTCGTGCACCTCGATACGAGCGCCCGCGCGCATTCGCGCCTCGAGTGCGCGTTGCGTCTCGCCCGGCGCTTCGGTGCGCATCTCACCGGGCTGTTCGCGGTCTACACGCCCGAGCCTTACTCGTTCTACGTGATGGCCGGCTCCGCCGACTATTTCCACGCGCACCGCGAACAACGCGACGAGCGGCTCGCCGCGCTGGAACGCCTGTTCCATGCGGAGACCGCCCGGGCAAAAGTGCCGGCCACCTGGGTTCGCGCGGACGAGCGCGCGAACGTGGCCGTGCCGCGCGCCGCCCGTCTCGCCGATCTGGTGATTGCCGGCCAGAGCGACCCGAACGACCCCGAGACCTATATCGACGACCAGTTTCCGGAGAACCTCGTGTTGTCCGCCGGCCGCCCGGTGCTGTTCTGGCCGTACACCGGCGAATTTCCGTCGATCGGCGAACGGGTTTTCGTCGCATGGGACGGCAGCCGCGAAGCCGTTCGCGCCGCGCACGACGCACTGCCCTTTCTGGAGCATGCGAAGCGCACGACGGTCGCCGCCGTGGTCGACGGCAACTCGGAAGCGGCGACCACGCGCATTCCGGCCGCCGATGCCGCGCTGATGCTGGCCCGCCATGCACGCGACGTGAACGTGCTCGACATCGATGCCGGCGCCGGCTCGGCGGTCGGCGACACCTTGCTGTCGCGCGCGTATGAAACCGGGTCCGACCTGCTCGTGATGGGCGCCTACGGCCATTCGCGCTGGCGCGAGCTGGTGATGGGCGGCGCCACGCGCACGGTGCTGGCGTCGATGACGCTGCCGGTGCTGATGTCGCACTGAGGGCGGCCGATGCGTACGCTCGCCCTGCTCGTCGTCAATGCCGGCTCGTCGAGCGTGAAGTTCGCGGTCTTCGCGTACCCGCCGCACGGCGCCCCCGCGCGGCGGCCGCTGCACGAGGGCGAAGCGGTCGCGGCCGGCCACCGCGTATCGATCCGCTTCGACGCCGAGCCCGACGGTTCGCTGCCGCTCGGCACGCGGGAAGACCCCTACCGCGCGGTGCTCGCGCGGATCGCGACGTGGATCCGCACGAAATTGCCGCATGTCGCGCTGGGCGCGATCGCGCATCGCGTCGTGCACGGCGGCGCGCGATACATGGAGCCGGTGCTCGTCGACGACGACGTGCTGGACGCGCTGCGCACGCTGACGCCGCTGGCGCCGTTGCATCAGCCGCACAGCCTGGATGCGATCGACGCGCTGCGCGACGCGTTTCCGGACGTCCCGCAGATCGCCGTGTTCGACACGGCGTTTCATCGCACGCTGCCGCGCACCGAGCAGCTGCTGCCGCTGCCGCACGCGTGGTTCGACCAGGGCGTGCGCCGCTACGGGTTCCATGGACTGTCGTACGAATACCTGTCCGTCGCGCTCGACGAGTCGTTCGGCGCGCGTGCGCACGGCCGCGTGATCGCCGCCCATCTCGGCAGCGGCGCGAGCCTGTGCGCGCTGCGCGACTGCCGCAGCGTCGCGACGACGATGGGCTTCTCCGCGCTCGACGGATTGATGATGAGCACCCGCTGCGGAACGCTCGACCCCGGCGTCGTCCTGCACCTGCTCGAGGCCGGCAAGCTGTCCGGCGACGCGCTGGGACACCTGCTGTATCACGAGTCGGGGCTCAAGGGCGTGTCGGGGGCCTCCGGCGACCCGCGCGTGCTGCTCGCGCGCGAGGCGGCCGGCGACGCGCCGGCCCGCGACGCGCTGGCGCTGTACGTCCATCGCATCGTGCGCGAGGCCGGTGCGCTGACCGCCCTGCTCGGCGGCCTCGACATGCTCGTCTTCACGGCCGGCATCGGCGAGCACTCGGCGGTGTTGCGCGAGCGGATCTGCGCGGCGCTCGGCTGGCTCGGCGTCGCGCTCGACGCGCGCGCGAATGCCGCCGACGCGCATGTCGTGTCGTCCGCGGCGAGCGCGGTCACGGTGGTCGTCGAGCCGACCAACGAGGCCTGGATCGCGGCGCGCGCCGCGGTGCGCGTGCTGCGCGGCAACCGGGACGCTTGATCCAGATCAGCGCGACCGGCGTGCACGCGCCGATGATGAGTGCATCGACATCCGTTCAAGGGAACTGCCATGTACTCGAACATTCTGGTTGCGCTCGACGGCAGCGACACGTCGTCCCGTGCACTCGACGCCGCGCTGACGCTCGCGTCGGAAACGGGTGCCCGGCTGACACCCGTCTACGTCGTCGATTTCCTGGTGCCGGCCTACGACATGTACGGATACGATCCGTCGATCCTGGTCGATGCATTCCGTGAAGAGGGGCTGCGCGTCACCGAGGACGCGGCGCGACGCATGAAAGCACGCGGCGTGGCCGGCACGCCGCAGATCTCCAACGTCGCGCCCGCGGGCGAAACCGTCCCGCACCGGATCGTCGGTCTCGCCAGGGAGATCGAGGCCGACCTGATCGTGATGGGCACGCACGGCCGTCACGGCTTTCAGCGCCTCTTCCTCGGCAGCGTGGCCGAGCGCGTGCTGCGTCAAGCCACCTGCCCGGTCCTGATGATTCCGGCGAGCTGCCCGTCGGAGCACCCCGCCGAATCCCCCGCCGCCTCAACCGAAAAGGTACCGTCATGAGCTACAAGACCCTGCTCGTTCACCTCGACGACAGCGAGCGTTGTGCGACGCGAGTCGACCTCGCGCTCGAACTCGCGGGACGCTGGAACGCGCATTTGATCGGCCTCTACGTGGTCTGCCAGGATCTCCTCGAGCCGTTGCGCCGGCCCGACGAGCCGCTCAAGCTTGCCGTCTACGAGCGCCTGTGCGACCAGCGGCGCAAGGAGGCGGAAGAACGGTTCCTCACCGCCGCCGAGCGCGCGGGACGCAGCGTCGAATGGCAGGCGCCGGCCGGCGACCCGATTGCCGCCACGATCCTGCATGCTCGTCACGCGGATCTGCTGGTGCTCGGCCAGGAAGATCCCGACGACCGCATGACCTACGTGGCGCGCCGTTTCGTCGAGGATGTCGTGATGGGCAGCGGCCGTCCGGCGCTCGTCGTGCCGTATGCGGGCGACGTGCGCACGCTCGGCGAGAACGTGCTGATCGGCTGGGACGGCGGGCGGGAAGCCGCGCGCGTGATGGCCGACGCGCTGCCGCTGCTCGCCCGCGCACGCTTCGTCAACGTCGAGACGGTTGTCCGCGGCCAGCCCGATCCGGACAAGACGCCCGCCGGCGTCGACGTCGCCGCGTATCTCGAACGGCACGGCGTGCGCGCATCGTTCTCGACGACGCCGCGCGATCGGTCGGTCGGCGTGGGCGCGACGCTGCTGAACCGGGTGACCGACCTGCATGCGGATCTGCTCGTCATGGGCCTGTACAGCCATACCCGCGCCCACGAGCGCGTGCTGGGCGGCGCGACCCGCACGATCCTCGAAACGATGACGGTGCCGGTCCTGCTGTCCCACTGAGCCGGCGCGAACGGGCAGCCACTCGCGGCTGCCCGCCTCCTTCCCCTCACAACACGCCGGCGCACGCGTCCGGCCCCTCCCGTACGACCAGCACCGGCCGGTCCGCGATGCGCACCAGCGACTCGGCGACACTGCCGAGCAACGCGCGGCGCACGCCGCGCCGGCCATGCGTGCCCATCACGATCAGGTCCGCCTCGCATTCGGCCGCGGCGCGCGCCAGCACGTCCGATATGTCTTCTCCGCACGCGTCGATGGTTTGCGCGACGCCGCGCACCCCCGAGAGCCGGAACGCCGTTTCGGCGTCCGAGACCGCTGTCGCGGCCCGGTCCGCGTCCAGCCCGGCCGGATCGCGCTGATCGATATAGCCGCTGTCGACGTCGGCGAGCCGCGGCGCATCCGACACCACGCACATGGCGATGACCAGACTGCCCGACTCGCGGGCGAGCGAGATCGCCTCGTCGAGCGCGAGCCGCGCGCCACGGCTGCCGTCGAGTGCCGCAAAGATCCTGTGATACATGACGCCTCCCAGTTGTCGTCCGGGTTCGACCGGTTCATGAAGCCAGTCTGATCCCGGCAGGCGCCGGTCCGTTGACACGGGTCAAGCACGCGCGGCGTCGCCCCCTTGCGCATCGGTCCCGATTGGCGAACGCCGACAAAACGCGCACAATTCAGGGCGATATCGTGGTTGCGGCCCGCTCCGCCCTCCGTGCCCGGCGTCCGGCCCGCCGCCAGCCCGCCGTCGACGAAATCCGTCAGGATGAACGGCAATGACCGTGAATGCGCCCCCCTTCCGGGCCGGACCGGCTTCGCAGCCGATTCGACCCAGCCGATATGCGACCGTTGCCGTGCTGCTGACGCTGGTGCTCGGCGTGGCTGCCTCGTTTGCCGCATCCCGGCTGCTGCTGCATCGGGCGGAGCAAGCCGCCCAGGCGCGCTTCGCGCAAACCGCGACGCGCGCGACAGCCGACCTCCGCCGCAGCCTCCTCGGTGCCGCCGTCGTCCTGCGCGGCGCCCGGGAATTCGCGTCGGCACTGCCCGCGCCGCCGGACGGCGGCGCGTGGCGCCGTTATCTCGCCGGTCTCGATCTGGACGGGTTGCAGTCGCCGGTCCACAGCCTCGGGCGAATCGAGCCGAGCGTGGCGAACAACGATCAGCCGACCCGGCAGGCGCTGCAGCGGGCGGCGGAAACCGGCAAGGTCGCGCTCGCCGCGAACGCCATTCAGGACGGCACCGATGCGGCGATCGCCCGGACCGAACTGACGCTGTACTTGCCGATCGATGCACAGGGTGAAGACCGCACGTCGCCCAGCGCGCGGCACGCAACGGCGGCCGGGTACGTGTATGCGGCGCTGAATCCGGCTCGTCTCGTCGATCCGTCCCTGCTCGAACGGCTGCGCCTGGAAATCCTGGCCGACCATCCCGCGGCGCCCGTGTATTCCGGCGGTTTCGGCGGAAGCGACGCATTCGACGCCGGCGCGACATTCGAGCGGACCGATGCGCTGACATTCGGCGGCACGCCGCTCTCGCTCCACTACAGCGCGCCGCGCGCCGCGACGGACGCGGCCGCGACGGCCGTGCTGCTGGCGGGCATCGTACTGTCGCTGACGCTGGCCGCGCTCGTGCGGCAGGCCGTCGCGAACCGAACGCCGGCGCCCGCCGGCGACAGCCAGCCCACCGAGGCCCGGATGATGGGCATCATCCGCTCGTCGATGGAGGCCATCATCACCGTCGACGAAAGCCAGACGATCGTGATCTTCAACCCGGCCGCGGAGCGCGTGTTCGGCGTCTCCGCGATGGAGGCGGTCGGTGCGCCGCTGTCGCGTTTCATCCCCGAGCGCTTTCGCGCCGCGCATGCGCGACACGTCGAGCAATTCGGCGTGACCGGCGTGTCGGAGCGCCAGATGGGCCGGCAACGCGTGCTGTTCGGCTTGCGCGGCGACGGCACCGAGTTTCCGATCGAGGCGTCGATCTCGCAGATTCGCGACGGCACCGGCAAGCTGTACACGGTCATGCTGCGCGACGTGACCGAGCGGGTGCGCGCGGAAAACGCCCTCAAGCAGTCGCGCGAGGAACTGCGCGACCTGTCCGCCAACCTGCAGAACGTGCGCGAGGAAGAGAAGACGCGGATCGCGCGCGAACTGCACGACGACCTCGGCCAGCAACTCACCGCGCTCAAGATGGATCTGTCGGCCGTCGAACTGGGGCTCGCGGGCGTCGTCGCGCCCAACCCCGGCGTGCGCGAGCAACTGGGCGGCATGCACCGCCTGATCGATTCGACCGTTGCGTCGCTCCGGCGCATCGCGGCCGATCTGCGGCCGGTGATGCTCGACGACCTGGGCCTCGTCCCGGCGATCGACTGGCTGGCGAACGATTTCACGCGCCGCCACAGAATCACGGTCGACCGGGACATCGCCCCCGGCGACATCGCGTTCACCGGCGCGGGGGCGACCACGCTGTTCCGCATCGTGCAGGAGGCGCTGACCAACGTCGCGCGGCACTCGGACGCGACGAACGTGAAACTGTCGTTGAAAGCGGAAGACGGTTATTGCATGCTGCGCATCGCGGACAACGGTCACGGCGCGCCGGCGCCCCCCCGCGATGCGCAGGACCGTCCGTCGTTCGGCCTGATCGGCATCCGCGAGCGCGCGCACATGCTCGACGGCACGGTGACGATCGACAGCCAGCCGGGCAAGGGATTCACGATCACCGTGGCGCTGCCGCTGCACGCCATCGAGCAAGGAGAGATGCGGTCATGATCAGGGTACTCATCGCCGACGACCACGCACTCGTCAGGGACGGTCTTCGGCACATCCTGCAGAGCGCGAGCGGGTTCGAGGTCGTCGGCGAAGCGCAGGACAGTGCGTCGACGATCGCGCTCATGCGCGGCACGGACGCCAACGTGCTGGTGCTCGACCTGTCGATGCCCGGCCGCAACGGGGTCGAGCTCATCAAGCAGATCAAGGACGAGAAGCCGGGATTGCATATCCTCGTGCTGACGATGCATGCCGAGCAGCAGTACGCGGTGCGGGCATTCCGCGCGGGCGCCTCGGGCTACATGACCAAGGAAAGTGCCAGCGCCGAACTGGTCGCCGCCCTGACCAAGATCGCGGCCGGCGGCGTCTATGTCAGCCTGACCATGGCCGAGCAGTTCGCGCAGAGCCTGAACGAGCCGACCGATCTCCTGCCGCACCAGCGCCTGTCCGACCGCGAGTTCGACGTGTTCCGGCGCGTCACCACCGGCGAGTCGATTTCCGAGATCGCGCAGGCGCTCTGCGTCAGCGTCAAGACCGTCAGCACGTACAAGACGCGGATCCTCGAAAAAATGCAGATGCCGAACGACACCGCGCTCGTCCGCTACGCGATGCGCCACAAGCTGTTCGAGGACCCGGACGAGCTGTGACGCCGACGGCGGTATCGGGCACGGCCGCTTCCCCGCGCGGAGGGACCGGACGCATCGGCGCGGCGAAGCGCCGCCCGCCGTCCGTGTCCGGCGCACGCCGGCGACGCTCGCGACAAGATGCCGCAGCGCTGTAGGAAACGTCCTACAAGGCTTCCCTCTCCCCTACCGCAACTTCAATTCCGGCTGATTTTCTTGACGCCGCGCAACCTCCATACTTCGCATCAAGAAAAACGAGCAAACGTGCCTCCCGGAGCCAGGGCAGCATCATCGACGAGACCGGCGTAGCGGTCTCCGGCGCGTCCGGCGGGCTTTCCCGACACGAAGGCGGCAGACACCAAGACCGCCGCTACAACGGCCAGCGCGATCCCGCCCGACGGCGAACCGCCGCTGCCGCCGAACAGGAGCCGATCATGCAGAGCAGTGCCGAAGTCCCGACGACCATGCCGTTACGCCCGTTCATCCCGCTGCGCTCCGTCGAGCCGGCGGATCAGCCCAAGCGCGCCGCGTCCCGCTGTTCGACATGCGCGTTGCGTACCGTCTGCATGCCGCCCGATCTTTCTCCCGACGATTTCGCGCGCGTCGACGCGATGATCTGCACGACGCGCCACGTCCGGCGCGGCGAAACGCTGTTTCGCGCGGGGGACGCCTTCACCAGCATCTATGCGGTGCGGACCGGGTCGTTCAAGACCATCATGATGCATCGCGACGGCGACGAGCAGATCACCGGCTTCCAGATCGTCGGCGAATCGCTCGGGCTCGATGGCGTGCACACCGGGCATCACAACGGCGACGCGGTCGCGCTCGAGGACAGCACGGTCTGCATCATCCCGTTCGGCCAGCTCGAGCAGCTGTGCCGCGAAGTGCGGCCGATGCAGCATCACGTGTACCAGATGATGGGCGGCGAGATCGTGCGCGAATCGTCCCAGATGCTGCTGCTCGGCACGATGAGCGCCGAGCAGCGGGTGGCCGCGTTCCTGCTCAATCTTTCCGCGCGCTTCAAGGCGCGCGGCTACTCGGCCGCGGAATTCGTGCTGCGGATGACGCGCGACGAGATCGGCGAATACCTCGGCATGAAGCTCGAAACGGTCAGCCGCATGCTGTCGAAATTCCAGCACAAGGGGCTCGTCGCGGCGCAGGGCAAGCAGATCCGGATCGTCGATTCGGAAGGCCTGCGGCAAATCTGAGCGCGCCGCGGCGCCGTCGGGCGGATCAGCCGCGCATGCCCAGCACGGCGGCGCCCGATACGCGTCCGCCGCGCAGGTCGTCGAGTGCGCGGTTCGCGTCGGTCAGCGCGTAGCGCACTGCCTCGACCCGCAGCGGCATCGCGGCGGCGACCCGCATGAATTCGACTGCGTCCGCACGGGTCAGGTTGGCCACCGACGCGATGCGGCGTTCGCCCCACAGCCACGCGTACGGAAAGGCCGGGATGTCGCTCATGTGAATGCCGCCGCACACGACGATCCCGCCTTTGTCGACCGCGCGCAGCGCGGCCGGCACCAGCGCGCCCACCGGCGCGAAGATCAGCGCCGCATCGAGCGGCTCCGGCGGCGTTTCGTCGCTGCCGGCGGCCCATGCGGCGCCCAGCGACAGCGCGAGCTGCTGCGCGTCCGTGTCGCCGGGCTTCGTCAGCGCGAACACCTCGCGTCCTTCGCCATGCGCGACCTGCGCGACGAGATGCGCCGCCGCACCGAAGCCATAGATGCCGATGCGGCGCGCGTCGCCCGCCATGCGCAAGGTTCGGTAGCCGATCAGGCCCGCGCACAGGAGCGGCGCGGCTTCCAGGTCGGCATAGCGCCGCGGCAGATGCACGCAATACCGGTGATCGGCGGCCGCACGCTCGGCGTAGCCGCCGTCGATCGTATAGCCGGTGAATCCGGCGGTGTCGCACAGGTTCTCGCGGCCGGACGTGCAATACGCGCAATGCCCGCACGTCGAGCCGAGCCACGGAACACCCACGCGGTCGCCCACCGCGAAGCCCGTCACGCCCGCACCCATCGCGCGCACCGTTCCGACGATTTCGTGCCCCGGAATCAGCGGCAGCTTCGGATACGCGAGCTCGCCGTCGACGACGTGAAGATCTGTCCGACACACGCCGCATGCATGCACGTCGATCAGCAGTTGGCCCGGCGCGGGCGACGGATCCGGCACGCGCGCTTCGCGCAAGTGCGGCGTCGTGCCGTCAAACATCATCGCGAGCATGCTCCCCTCCCTGCGCGATCGGTCTCGCGCGTTTCGCATTCCAAGCGTAGCCGCACCGCAACGCGCGCGGCTCGCCCGATGACGGGGGCTTGACGTGGGTCAACGGCCGCCGGTCGGTTGCTGACACGATGAAGTGGCATGACGCCGCCCGCGCGGCAACCAGGAGATGATCGATGATATCCGTTCCGCCGCTTGCCGCAAGCGCCCATCCCGACCAGCAACTGAGGGAGCTGCTGGGCTACGCGGTGCTGGCGCCGTCCAGCCATAATTCCCAGCCGTGGCGCTTCCTGGTCAACGGCACCACGATGTCGGTCTGCGCCGACCGCGTCCGCGCGCTGCCGGTGGTCGATCCGTTCGATCGCGAGCTGATCATGAGCTGCGGCGCGGCGTTGCTCAACCTGCGAGTCGCGCTCAATCACGCCGGGCTCGCCCATACGATCCGCACGTTTCCGTCCGAGGTCGATCCCGATCTCCTGGCACTCGTCCGGGTCTGCGACGACGGTTATTCCGATGCGTCGCTCGGCGCGCTGTTCGATGCGATTCCGGAGCGCGTCACCACGCGCGCGCCGTTCGAATCGACGGCCGTGCCGGACGAGATCCAGCAGGCGCTGATCGCGGCGGGCGTCGCGGAAGGTGCCGACGTCGCGTGCGTCGACTCGATCGCGCATCGCGCGCGCGTCGCCGAGCTGGTGGCCGAGGCCGACCGTCAGCAGTTCGCGGACCCGCGCTTTCGCCGCGAGCTGGCGAGCTGGATCGATCCGCGCCGGCACGTCGACGGCATGCCGGCCTTCGCGGCCGGCGTGCCGTCGTTGCTGGACTTCGCCGCGCCCGTCGTGACGATGGCGGTACGGACCTTCGATCTCGGCAACGGGCTCGCCGCGCTGCATCACCAGCTCGTCGGTGCGTCGCCGCTGATCGTGTGCATCGCGACCGTGCGCGACGATCGCGAAGCGTGGCTCGCCGCCGGCCAGGCGCTCGAGCGCATCCTGCTCGTCGCGACGCGCGCGGGTTATACCGCGTCGTACCTGAACCAGCCGATCGAGACGGCCGGCCTGCGTGCCCACCTGCGCCACATGCTCGGGCTGCGCGGCGAGCCGCAGTTGCTGCTGCGCGTCGGGCGCGGTCCGCATACGCCGCATTCGCCGCGTCGCCCGCTCGACGACGTGATCTCCTTCACCTGACCTCGACGAGGAACCGAACATGAACGTCATGCGTTGCGCCGCCCTCTGCGTGATCGCCGTCGCGGCCGGCGCGGCCGCCGCGCAGACGACCGTGCCCGAGCCGACCGAACTCGTCAATGCCCAGCACTGCATGTTCTGCCATACGCTCGACATGACGTTCCTCGGGCCGTCGTTTCACGAGATCGCCGAGCGCTACCGCGGCGATCCGCACGCCGCCGCGGAACTGGAACGCAAGCTGCGCGTCGGCGGCCGTGCGCATTGGGGCGACACGCCGATGCCGTCCGCCGTCGATCGCGGCGGGCCGCTGTCTCCCGACGACGCGCATCAGCTCGTGCAATGGGTGTTGAGCCAGTGATCGGCGCGCGGCACTTCCGTTCATGTCGACCCTCGTGAAACGCGCGCCCGCCGGCATGGCGAGAGACCGCGCACGCCGCCGCCCCGCATCCGCCGCGACGCTCGCGAAGGCCCGCGCCAAACGGCCGCGCGCGAAGCCCGAGGCCGTCGTCGGCGAGGACCCCGGCGGGCGCACCCCGCGCCGGCCGCGGCGCGGCGCCCATTCCCTGAACCGGCCGCCGGCCGAGGAAGACGCGACCCTTCTGCAGGGTGCCGGCATGCGCGGCATCCGGCTGCAATTCGATTACTGGAAAGCCGAGGAGCGGCTGCAAAACGAGCGGATTGGCCATGCGGTCGTGATCTACGGCAGCACGCGCATCGTCGCGCCGTCGGTCGCGAAGGCGCGGCTGGACGAGGCGAATCGCCTGCTCGCGGAGCGTCCGTACGACGCGGGCCGGCGGCGCGCCGTCACGATCGCCAGCCGGCTCGTCGAATACAGCGTGTATTACCGCGTCGCGCGCGAATTCGGGCGCATCGTCGCGCATGCCGACCGCTGCACGCGCACCGCGCGCCTCGCCATCGTCACGGGCGGCGGTCCCGGCATCATGGAGGCCGCCAACCGCGGCGCCTACGAACGCGGCGCGCCGAGCATCGGCTTCAATATCGAGCTGCCGCGCGAACAGGCACCCAATCCGTACATCACGCCGGCGCTCGGCTTCCGGTTCCACTATTTCGCGATCCGCAAGCTGCACCTGCTCGAGCGCGCGAAAGCGGCCGTCTTCTTCCCCGGCGGCTACGGCACCTTCGACGAGCTGTTCGAGGTGCTGACCTTGCTACAGACCCGAAAGATCGCGCCGCTGCCGGTCATCCTCGTCGGCGAGGCGTACTGGCGCCGCGCGATCGACCTGGCGTTTCTTGCCGACGAAGGGATGATCGACCGCCGCGACCTGGAACTGTTCACGTATTGCGAATCCGCCGCGGCGATCTGGCAAGCGATAGGCGGCTGGTACGCGCGGCGGCGCGAACGCGCGCCGGCACGCTGCAACGCGGCTTCGACGCCACGTGCCGTGTAGGAATCGGCCGACGGAACGGGCGCGATTCCTACCGCGACTTCGGGGCAGGCTGATTGAACCGCGGGCGCGCGACAACGATACTGAAATCACGGGTACCGGCCGACCGGCACGCCGATCGCGCAACCACCAGGAGAGACGTCATGTCAAACGCCGACTATCGTTCCGATTCGGGGATGCGGGTTGCCGCGTCCGACACGGCAGCGCTCGACACGCTGGCACTCGTCGCCCTCGCCCGGGACGCCGGCATGCTGGTGATACTCGACGGACAGATCGGGCGCGAGCGGTACGAAAGCGTGACGGGATCGATCGCCACGCTGGCCCGCTTCGCCCAGGCGCTGCAGCTTGCCGCGCTCAAGGCGGCGTGATGCCCGGCATCGCGGCGGCGGGCATCGGCAGCCGTCGCCGGTGCGACGGCCGCTGTCGCCGCGCGGTGTCGCGCGTCCGTTCGAGAGCGGCCACCTTTCAATGAACGGCTGCCTGTCGGGGCACGGCAACCCTTGCGCCCCGACCTTGTCCCGATGAAGCCGCGATGAACCGCCCGTTTTCCGGAAGGGTTGCCCGCATGCTTCCGGGCGTGGCGCTGCTCGCGCACTATCGGCGCGCGTGGCTCGCGCGCGACCTGTACGCGGGAATTGCGCTTTCGGCCATCCTGGTGCCGGTCGGCATGAGCTACGCGCAGGCAGCCGGGCTGCCCGCCATCACGGGCCTCCATGCATCGATCGCCGCATTGCTCGCCTATGCGCTACTCGGCCCGAGCCGGATCCTCGTTCTCGGCCCCGATTCCGCGCTGGCGGCGCTGATCGCGGGTGCCATCGCCCCGCTCGCCGCCCATGATCCGCAGCGCGCGATCGCGCTGTCGGGCGCGCTGGCGCTGTCGGCGGGCGCGATCTGCATCCTGTTCGGTGCGCTCGGTCTCGGTTTCGTCACCGACCTGCTGTCGCGCCCGATCCAGTACGGTTACCTGAACGGCATCGCGATCGCGCTCGTCGTCGGGCGGTTGCCCGAATTGTTCGGCATGCCCGTGTCGGGCAGCGACGTGTTGTCCAGCTTGCCGCGCATCGCGCACGCCTTCGCCGACGGCCGTTTTTCCCTCGCCGCCGGCCTGCTCGGCGCCGCGGTGCTGGCAGCCATTTTCCTGATCAAACGCGTGACGCCGCGCGGGCCCGGCATATTGGTCGCCGTGCTGGCGGCAACGCTCGTCGCTCGCCTGCCGCCGTTGCACGGCGTCGCGACGGTCGGCGCGTTGCCGGCCGGCCTGCCCGCCCCGCACCTGCCGGCCGTCTCGCTGGCCGACGTGGGCGCACTCGCGTCCGGCGCGATCGCCGTCGCGCTGGTGTCGTTCGCCGACATCAGCATGCTGTCGCGCGCGCTGTCCGTACGGGCGGGCGATGCGCCGGACCGCAACCAAGAGCTGATCGCACTGGGCGCGGCCAATCTGCTGGCCGGCGTGACGCAGGGCTGCGCGGTCAGCAGCAGCGCGTCCCGCACGCCGGTCGCGATCGCCGCGGGCGCGCAAAGCCAGGTCACGAACGTCGTCGCCGCCGCGTGCATCGCGATACTGCTCGTTGCCGCGCCGATGCTGCTGACGTTCGTCCCGCGCACCGCGCTGGCCGCGGTCGTGATCTACGCGGCGTTCGGCATCGCCGACGTCCGCGGCGTCGTCCGGCTGTACCGGATGCGCCGCGGAGAATGCCTGATCTCGATGCTGTGCTTCGCCGGCGTGATCGGCATGGGCGTCGTGCCAGGCATCCTGCTCGCCAGTGCACTGTCGCTGCTGTCGTTCGTCTGGCGGGCCTGGCACCCGTACGACGCGGTGCTGGGCCGGCTGACCGGCGTGCGCGGCTATCACGACGTCGCGCGGCATCCCGACGCCGTGCAAACGCCGGGGCTCGTGCTGTTTCGATGGGATGCGCCGCTCTTCTATGCGAACGTCGAGATCTTCTGCGAGCATCTGGATGCCGCGATCGCACGAGCGGCCGGCCCGGTCACGCGAATCGTGATCGCCGCCGAGCCCGTCACCGACATCGACGTCAGCGCCGCGGACCGGCTCGTCGCGCTGCGCGAGGAACTCGGGGAGCGCGGCATCGCGATGAATTTCGCGGAAATGAAGGGGCCGGTGAAGGATCGCCTGCGCGCCTACGGCCTGTTCGACGCATTCGGCGCGGCCAGCTTCTTTCCGACCGTGACCGATGCGGTCGCCCGTCATGTCCGGCAGCCGGAACGACATGTGCGTGCCTGCCGGAGAAAGCGCGCGCGGCACCGGCGCGTCTCGCGCAAGACGCGGCAAACGCAATAGTCGGGCGCGGACGACCCGGGCGCGCAGCGAATCCGTCGCGGCTTCGCGCTCGATCCCGTGCGTCCCGCCGTGCTCGAACGTCCGCCCGCGGATACCGTCCGGTGATTCGAGCGTGACGTGGGGCCGGCAGCGGAAGCCGCCCGTTGCGGCCGCGACCGTCTCGATCGCAACCGCCCCGCCCGTTTCGTGAAATGCACCTGAAAGCGTCATCCGGCGACCCTGCCGGATCGCCGTGGACCGCCCGTCCGCCTGCCGGACTTACTCGACCACCAGGTCGTCGACGACGGCACGCACGCCGCGCGCGGACCACGCGGCACCCCGCACGGCCTTGCGTTCGGAAAACGAGCCGACCTTGCCGGACAGCCGCACGGTACCGTCGTGCACGTCGATCGCGATGTGCTTCGCCTCACGCTCCGCGTGACGCATGATCGCGCGCTTGATGTTGCCGCCGATGTCGTCCGAACCGACCGTGCCCTGCACCGCGATGTGGTCGGTCACGCCCGTCACGCTGCGCATCTGCGAGATCGCGCGCACGGCCAGGTGGCTCTGGTACGCCCAGTCGACCCTGCCCGACAACGTGATCCAGCCGCGCTCGACCTGCACCTTGACCGCGTCGTCGTGCAGCCCGACCGTCCAGTGCAGCACCGAACGCACCGCTTTCGCGATGTCCTCGTCGGTGCGCACGTCGTCGTCCGGCAGATGCACGGTCATGTCGACGACGAGCGCCTTGACGCCGCCCACGCGGTTCGCCGCACGCTCGATCGCCAGCTTCTCCGCGTAGCTCGGCGGATGACCCGAAAGCGTCACGATCCGGTCGGCCACCTCGACGCCGATGCGGGTCGAATCGATCGACGGGTCGGACTCCAGTTCGTCCTGGACATCCTGCTTCAACTGCTTGTCGGTTTTCATCGTCTGCTCTCCTGTGAGCCGCGGCGCGCCTGTCCGCCGCACGTCGTCAGCGTTGCACACGCGCGGCGCCCGGTCGCTGATGCAGGTCAACGGATGCCGCACGCCGCAAGTCGTGGCCGGCCGGTGCGCTGCTTGACGGAAGTCAAGCCGATACGGCCCAGCCGCCTTATCGTGAGATCGCCGATGCGCGAGGTTCCAGGCACGCGCAATCACGCTTCAAGGAGACTCGCATGACCGCACCGCACCTGTTGGCCTATTCGCCGGCGCCCGCCGCGCGGCCGGCGTCGCCCGAGGGCGACTCGCCGGAGATCATCGACCTGCCGCGCCCGATGCTCGACAACGACGTGCCGCTGATGGCCGCGCTCGCGACCCGCATGAGTTCCCGCGAATTCGCCGCCGCGCCGCTCCCGCCGGTGACGCTCGGCACGCTGTTGTGGGCGGCGGACGGCATCAACCGGCCGGCAAGCGGCGGCCGAACCGCGCCGTCCGCGCACGCATTCAACGAAATCGACATCTACGTGGCGCTGCCTGGCGGCGTCTATCGTTACGATGCGCCCGCGCACCGGCTCGTGCTCAAGCATGCCGTCGATGCGCGCAACCTGACCGGCTATCAGGACTTCGTCGGCCGCGCGCCGCTGGATCTCGTCTACGTCGTCCGGACGGCCGCGATACTCGACATGCCGCCCCAGCAACGCGACGTGTTCTCGGCAATCGCGGCCGGCGCCATCGCGCAGAACGTCTCGCTGTACTGCGCGGCGGCCGGCCTCGGCACCGTCGTGCGCGGCTGGATCAATCACCGCACGCTCGCCGACGCGCTGCGGCTGAACGAGGACGAGTTGCCGATCCTCGCGCAGACGGTCGGCTATCGGACCGGCAGTGCGCCCTCGCATGCGTGAGCACGGCAGCGGCCGCGCCTGCAAGACGGCGCGCGGATCGCTCCGCGCGCCGGATCCTCCCGATGGGCGACGCGTGCCCGCATCGCCCGTTGCCCGTCGTCCGATCAGCTGATCGCCAGTTTCTTCTGCCCGACCGGCGCCTTCTTCGGCAGCGTCAGCGACAGCAGGCCATCCTGATAGGTCGCCTTCGCGTTCGCATCGTCGATGTCGCCGGACAGCGAGAACGAGCGGCTGATCGCACCGCTGTAGCGCTCGCGCCGGATCACGCGCTCACCGTCCTTTTGCTCGTTGTTGCGCTCGATCTTCGCGTGGATCGATACGGTGTTGCCTGTCACCTGGACGTCGATGTCGTCCTTCGCGACGCCGGGCAGCTCCGCGTTCACCGTGTACGCCTTGTCGTTTTCCGTGACGTCGATCTTCATCGATGCGAGATCGGGCTCGTCGGCCAGCGTCATGCCGCGCAGCGGCCTGAACAGACCCTGGAACAGATCGGCCACGGGTTCGATCGAAAACGGATCGTAACGCGTCATGTTGCTCATGATTCGCACTCCTCATAGGGATGACGTGCAGCCGGTGCGCTCGTCCCGGCAGCAGCGACCGCAATGAAGACCGGACGGCGCGGCACCGCATGCCGCGCGTGGGACGACTGATCGTTCGAATTCCAGCGTACCTCCGCGCCCCGGCACGCGCTTGATGCGCGTCAAGGGCGGCGGCCGATTACGTGCAGAACCGGAAATGGCCGCTGTGGAGCAGGATCGGCCGACCGCCGATTTCCTCGAGCAGGCAGCGCGCGGCGCGCTCGATCGCGGGACGATGGCGTGCGAATGCATCGACGAGGTCCGGCTCGCGAGGGGATGCCGCGCGGAAATGATCTTCCAGCGCGGCCGCGGTGATCGCGCAGCGTACGCGGCGGCCCTCGACGAGCGCCGGAAAGCTCAGTGCGGAATCGAGGTCGCAATACGTCGGATGTTCGGAAGGAAACGAGATCTGCATGATGATCACCTGGGCGGGTAACGCACGGGCCGACGGCGGGACTAGGCCGCCGCGACCGTCGCGTGCGCGGCATCCTCGCCGCGCACGAGCAGGACCGGGCAACGCGATGCGCGGAGGAAGCGCTCGGCGACGCTGCCGAGCACCAGCCGCCGGACACCGCGTCGACCATGCGTGCCGACCACGGCCAGATCGATCGAATGATCGACGACGTAGCGCTGCAGGCGCGCCGCGACATCCTGACCGAAATCGGTCTCGACGAGGTCCGTCTCGCCGTTGACGGCCGCGCGCGCGATCGTCCGGTCGGCATCGTGCAAGATCGCGGCGCCATGGCGCCGGATCTCGTCGAGCAAGGCTTCCGGCTCGATGCGGCCGCGGTAGGCGAGCAGCGCGGATTTGTCGACGACGAACACGGCGAACAGGCGGGCGCCGCACACTTTGGCCATCCTCAGGCCTGCGTCGAGCGCCTGATTCGCGGTAGGACTGCCATCCGTCGCAACCATGATCGTCGTGTACATGCGGGCCTCGCTGAGGAACGGACGCGCGAGCGGCGTCCGGATTCGCTTCCATCATCGGCGCTCGCCGCCGGCGCGCGTTGACCGGGGTCAACGGTTTGAAGCCGCGATGAAACCAGCACGCGCGGAGACTGGCGGCAGCCGCGGCATGCGGGCCCGAGCGGCCGGCATCCGGCCGACCGGGAGGCGCGGCACCGCGTGGCCCGGAATCGGCGGCATCCGACGCTAGCTCGGCGGGTTCTCATCAGGCCGGAAGCCCTGCTCGATTTCAAGGATCTTCCGCGCGCACACATCGTATTGCCAGCCGGGGCCGCCGTCGGTGTCGTACATGCCCTTGCACATCGCCTTGAGCCGGATCACCGCGCCGCCGCCGCCCGATTCCACGCGCGACGCCCAGAGATAGACTTGTCCCGCCGCATACGGTTGCGCCGTCTCGATCCGGTCCGCACCGAATCGCGTGATCCGGGTCGACGAATGCGCCTGGACGTAGCGCCGCGTGCGGCTCCACGCTCGGTCGCATTCGGACGGTGTCGAACACGGCAGCGATGCGGCCTGACGCATCGCGAGCAGTCGTGTTTCCATCGTCCTGAATGTCGCGGATCGCTCCGCGCCGGCGCAGGCGCCCAGCGCGAGCAGCACGATCATCGCGAACGCTCGTCGTTTCATCGTCAATGCCTCTCGGGCCGTGAATGAGGCCGTGAATGCCGCACATGGTCGCGCGCCGCTTGACGCAGGCGCCACAGCCGACTGTATGCGCCGCGTCGGCGGCCGCGGTTGACCTGCATCAAGCGCGCTTTCGCGCCTCCGGCTTGACCGGCATCAAGCCGGAATGCGCCGCGCTCGGCTGCAATACGGCTCATCGAGTCGGCAATGCCCGGCCTGCCGGTCCGGCGACATCGGGCAGACGGGAGCGCGCAGGCTCGGGTCGAATCCAACCCGCCGGGTGCGGCAACGCGCAGACGCACCCGTACAACCCATTCGTTCATCATGTCCCGAGCGCCGCATCCCCCGTTCGTGCCGAGTCGCGGAAACACGCGACGACAGTCGACGCAATTCGATCGCGCCATGCGCCGACCTGCCACCTATCCGCACCCCGCGGGCCGGATCGAGCGGATCGAAACCCATCTGTCCGTCGTTTATCTGGCCGGGCGCTATGCGTACAAGCGCATCAAGCCGGTGCGCTTCGCCTTCGTGGATCTCGTGCGGCCGGCGCGGCGGCGCCGCTGCGCGCTCGCGGAATGCACGCTCAACCGGCCGTTTGCCGGCCCGTTGTACCTGGGTGTCTGGCCGCTCCTCGCGCACGGCCGGCGCTGCGCGTTCGGGGCACCGGTGCCGACCGGCGGGCGCCGGCAGCGGACGGTGCCGGGCGAATACGTGGTACGCATGCGCCGTTTCGACGCGCACGCGATGTTGTCGGCTCGCAGCGCATCGCACGACGACGGTCTCGCGGATGCGGACGCCCTCGCCGATACGCTGGCCCGCCACCATCTGCATGCGCCGCGCCGTGCGCCGCGCGGCCATCCCGGTAGCGCCGCCGGCGTCGCGGCCCAGTGCCGCCCCTTGCTCGACACGCTCGACGTCACGGTGCCGGACGAAGCCGCGCTGCGCGCCTGGTACGACGCCGAGCTGATCCGCATCGCGCCGCTGCTCGCCGCTCGGCAATCGCGCGGTTTCGTGCGCGCGTGCCACGGGGATCTGCATCTCGACAACATCGTGCGCTGGCGGAACCGGATCCTGATGTTCGACTGCATCGAATTCGACGACGCGCTGCGCTGGATCGACGTGGCGAGCGATCTCGCGTTCGCGCTGATGGATTTCTCCGCCCACGGACGCGAGGATTGCGCCCGGCGCCTCCTTTCCGGCTGGCTGGCACGCACGGGCGACCCCGCGGCACTGGGCGTGCTGCCGTGCTACTTCGTCTACCGTGCGCTGGTGCGCGCGCTGACCGCCCGGCTGCGCGGCGACGAAGCGGCGCGCGAGCGCTATCTGCGCACGGCGTCGGCAATGGCCGACGCACGACGCGATGCGCAACCGGTTTTGCTCCTGTGTCACGGGCTGTCCGGCTCGGGCAAATCGCTGGCCAGCCGCGCACTGGCCGAGCGGCTCGGCGCGATCCGGTTGTCCAGCGACGACACACGCAAGCGCGTGGCCGGCGCCTCGGCCGGCACCCGCCTGCCCTCGAATGCGTATTCGGACACGGCGATCGACGAGATCTACGACGGACTGCTTTCGACGGCTCGCGTAGTGCTCGACAGCGGCTACACGGCGATCGTCGACGCCACGTTCCTGCGCGGGTGCCACCGGGCAGCGTTCATCGCGCTCGCCGCACGGCTCGGCGTGCGCGTCGCGATACTGGATTTCACCGCGAGCCCGGCAACGCTTGCCGTGCGTGTCGCTGCCCGGGCGGCACGCGGGCACGATGCCTCCGATGCCGACACCGCCGTGCTGGCCCGGCAGATCGAGCAGGCCGATCCGCTGACCGAAGCCGAAGCGGCGATCGCCGTCCGCTTCGATACCGACCGCGACGCCGCCGCATATGGCAGCCGCGCGTTCTGGTCGCCGCTGCTCGCCGCACTGCGCGCGTAGGCGCGCGGGGCGAATCCCGCCGGCACACGGCCGGGCCGCCCCATCGCCGTGACGGTCAGCGGCCGAACGTGCGGGTGTGGTCGTCGTAGTCGAACAGTCCCGCGTAACGGCCCCAGTCGGTCACGACCCGCAGCGCCTGGTCCGCGCTGCGCGGATCGAGACGATCCTCCAGTTCGAGTTCGAAACGCTCGCGCGGCGCGCGACGCCCCTCGCGTTCGCCGAGCACTTCGTCGATATGCTCGGCGAGCGGCACGAACCGGACGACGTGCTCGCGAAACAGGCGCCGCCGCGCATCGTCGTCGCTTTGCGCGAACACCTGGCCCGCGGCGCTCAGCCGGATGGTCCGGTCGCGCCATTCGGCGAACGCGAGCAGATGGAGCGCGGCCGCCGTCGAATGGAGCGCGTCGACCCGGAGCGCGAGCGCCGCTGCAATCGTGCCGAGTTCCGCATGCCCGTCGTACGGCGCGGCCGCGAGCGTCTCGACGAATCCGGCGAGGTGGTGACTCGACACGTTAGGCAGTTTCATGGCCAGCGCACCGCCCGTCGCTGCGCGGTCGGCCGTCGCATCGGCGATGCGTGCCGTCAGCGCCGCATAGATCTTGCCGACGATCGCCTGCACGGCCGGATCATGCCGGCTGCGCGGGCGCGGCAGCGGCACGTTCAGCGTCGCCTCGATGTGCGCCGGGCCGCCGCCGAGCACCAGGATGCGATCGCACATGAGCACGGCTTCCTCGATGTTGTGCGTCACCATCAGCACCGACCGCGTCGACAGCTGGTGCGCATCCCACAGGTCGAGAAAGTCGGTGCGCAGCGTTTCGGCGGTCAGCACGTCGAGCGCGGAGAACGGTTCGTCCATCAACAGCAGCACGGGTTCGCTGACGAGCGCGCGGGCGAAACCGACCCGCTGACGCATGCCGCCCGACAGTTCGCGGGGAAACGCCGATTCGAACCCGTCGAGCCCGATCAGCTCGATCGCGGCGGCCGCGCGGGCGCGGGCATCGCCCGGCGCAAGACCCAGCGCGTCGAGGCCGAGCTCGACGTTTTCGATGACGGTCAGCCACGGATACAGCGCGAAGGTCTGGAATACCACCGCGATGCCGTCGGTCGGACCGGCGAGCGGCGCACCGCGATACGTCACCGTCCCGGACGAGGGTCTGACGAGCCCGCCGGCGATCCTCAGCAGCGTGGATTTGCCCGAACCGGAGCGGCCCAGCAGCCCCAGGATCTCGCCCGTGTGCAGCGCGAGGTCGATGTCGGCCAGCACGTGCCGCGGCTCGCCGGACGGCTCCGCGAACGATCGGGATACGGCCCGCATCTCGAGCACGACCGCCGCCGGGTCGGGCGGCGGCGCCGCCGCGTGCGTGACGTTGCGTTCGGTGTCTTCGCTGAGGTTCGGCACCCGCGTCTCCCGTGCGTAAAGGATCGGTTGAGGGCTCAATCGAGCCGCGTGCGGCGTTCCGCGAACGCGACCATCGGGCGCCACACGACCCGGTTGGTCGCGATCACGAGCAGCGACATCGCGGCGACGCCGAGCGCGATACGCGGATAGTCGCCGGCGTCGGTCATCCGCGCGATATAGGCGCCGAGTCCGCCGGCATCCAGGCGCGTGCTGCCCCAACTCACGGCCTCGGCGACGATGCTCGCGTTCCATGCGCCGCCCGACGCGGTAATCGCGCCCGTCACGAAGTACGGCAGGACGCCGGGCAGCATCACGTGTCGCCACCAGGTCGCCGGCCGTACCCGAAAGCACGCGGCCGCTTCGCGCAGGTCGGCCGGGAACGCGTTCGCCCCGGCGATCACGTTGAACAGGACATACCATTGCGCGCCCAATATCATCAGCGGGCACAGCCAGATGCGGGGTTCGAGCCGCAGGTGCACGATCGCGAACACCGCGACCGGAAACAGCAGGTTGGCCGGAAACGCGGCGAGGAACTGCGTGACCGGCTGGATGCGGGCGGCCACGCGCGGCCGCAGACCGATCGCGATGCCGACCGGCACCCAGATCGCCGACGCGATCGTGACCAGCACGGTCACGCGCACGAACGTCAGCGCGCCTTCGCTCGCGACGACACGCAGGTCCGTCCACGTGAGCGTCGCACGTCCGTGCCGGTACAGTTCGACCGCCGCATACACGCATCCCGCCCCGCACAGTGCAAACCCGAGCACGTCGCCCGCGTGGCGCGGCAGCGCGATCCGGGCGCGCCATGCCGGCACGAACCCGCGCAGCCGCGCGCGCGCCACCCGGCGCAACACCGCCCGGACCGGGCCGACCCCACGGGCGATCCATGGCGATCGGTGGAACAGGTCGAGCATCCAGCTGCGCGACGCGACCGTGGGCGACGCATCGCCATAACGGAACCGCTCCGACCACGCGACCAGCGGCCTGAACAACAACTGGTCGTACAGGGCGATCGTGACGCTCATCGCGACGATCGCCCAACCCACGGCCGCGAGGTCGCGATTCGCGATCGCCTGCGCGACGAAGGCGCCGACGCCCGGCAGGTCGACGCGCCGGCTGCCGACCGCGATCGCCTCGGCCGCGACCACGAAAAACCAGCCGCCCGACATCGACATCATCGCGTTCCAGACGAGCCCCGGCATCGCGAACGGCACGTCGAGGCGCCAGAAGCGCTGCCATGCCGACAGCCGGAAGCTGCGGCTGGCCTCGTCCAGATCGAGCGGCACCGTGCGCAACGCCTGGTAGAAGCTGAACGTCATGTTCCACGCCTGGCTGGTGAAGATCGCGAAGATCGCCGCGCACTCGGCGCCGAGCATCCGCCCCGGAAACAGCGACAGGAAGAACGGCACGGTAAACGACAGGTAGCCGAGGATCGGCACCGACTGCAGCACGTCGAGCAGCGGGATCAGCACGCGCTCGGCGCGACGGCTGCGCGCCGCGGCGGTCGCATAGACGAACGTGAAGACGATCGACGCGAGCAGTGCCGCGAACATGCGCGCGACGGTGCGCAGCGCGTAGCCGGGCAGCGCCGCGGGCGACAGCGAAATGGCCGGGGGAGGCGCCACCGCCAGCGGGCCGGCCATCTGGTGCGCCGAGAGGCCGGCCAGCAACAGGAACCCGACGACGATCAGCATCGCGGCGAGATCCCGCCAGCCCGGCGCCGGCAGCGACCAGCGCCCGCCCCGCAACCCCTCCGCATGGTGCTCCACGACGCCCCTCCCCGCCGATGATGGCGGTTCATCTTCGCGGGCGGGGCGGCCGGCGGGCTTGACTTGCGTCAAGCGCGCCGCAACGGGCGGCGCCATGCATGCGGCGAGTGGTCAGAGGCGATAGATCCGTTCCGCATTGCCGATGAACAGCGCCTGCCGTTCCGCATCGCTCGCGCCGGCGACGATGTCCGCATACGCTCGCCAGAGCGCCGGATAGCCGGCATGCAGCCGGTCGATCGGAAAATTCGACGCGAACATGCATCGCGCGGCGCCGAACGCGTCGATGCCCTCGAGCACATAGGGCCGGAAGCTCTCGACCGTCCACCGATGATCGAACATCGCAAGCCCGCTCAGCTTGAGCACGACGTTCTCGCGGCGGGCGAGCCCGTGCAGCCCGGTACGCCACGCGCGATAGCCGTGCACGCTGTCGCGGTCGACGAACATGCCCGCGTGATTGACGATGAAGACCGTGTCCGGATGCGCGTCGACCAGGGCCAGCGCGGCCTCGACCTGGGACGGATAGAGCTGCAGGTCGAACGACAGCCCGAGCCGGGCGAGCCACCCGAAATGCGCGCGCCAGCCGGGATCGTCGAGATAGTCCCGGTCGACGTAGTTGTACCAGGGGTTCGCGTGACGGTTCAGCACCTGACGAATACCGCGCACGTTCGCGCAGGCGGCGGCCGCCTCGAGCCGCGCGGGCGCGTCGGCACGCGACAGGTCGACGCCCGCGACGATGCCCTCGGGCATGCCGCCGCTCGCCGGCGCATCCGCGAGCGCCTGCAGCCATTCGACCTCGCTCGGCGTGGTCCACGCGTCATGGATCGCCTCGACGTGCACGACTTTCAGGACATCGATCTCGCCCGCGTCCGCGCGCAGATCGGCCGGGCCATAGGCGCGCGGCAGCGCGGCCACCGGCCCGGAGAACGCCGGCTGCGCGCGGTCGAGCCAGCCGTAGCTCAACGCATCGGCATCCCAGAAATGCACATGTGGATCGACGACCTGCATTACGCCTCCTGACGGTCACGCGAGATGGAACATCGGTTCCAGCGGTTTTTCGAGCGGCCGCCCGTCCTCGTCCGTCGCCATCAGGTCGGCCATGTACGCCCACCACCGGCGCATCACGTCGGCCTGCGCGAGCTCGGCCATCCGGTGCCCAGCCGGGCGTTTCAGGACGGCGAACAGGCAATCCGTTTCGTCGTCGAGGAAAATCCAGTAGTCCGCGATGCCGGCCGCGCGCAGCGCGTCGGCGAGCGCCGGCCAGATCGCGTCGTGGCGCCGCCGATACTCGTCCTTGCGCCCGCGATGCAGCCGCATCCTGAACGCGATCGTCTCCATCTCCGCCCCCTTCATTGCAGGTTCACGTACAGGCCGCCGTCGACGAGCAGCGCCGCGCCGTTGACGTAGCGTGCCAGGTCCGACGCGAGGAACACCACGCAGTCCGCGACGTCGTCGGGCTCGCCGAGGCGGCCGAGCGGAATCCGCTGCTCGAAGTACTCGGCCTTGCCGGGCGCCGCGAGATCCGCTTCGTTGATCTCGGTGCGGATCGTGCCCGGCAGCACGGAATTGCAGCGGATCCGGTGCGGGCCGAGCGCGACCGCGCACGACTGCATCAGCGCATGCACGCCGGCCTTCGTCGGCGTGTAGTGCGTCTGCATGCCGCCGCCGACCAGCGCGCTGATCGAACTGGTCGCGACGATCGCGCCGCCGTCGCCTTGCCTGGCCATTTGGCGCGCGACCGCCTGGGCCACGTGGAACGCGCCGTGCAGGTTGACCTCCATCGTGCGTCGCAGCAGGTCGGCGGGCAGGTCGAGGAACGCGTGGAACGGGCAGATCCCCGCATTGCTCGCCAGCACGTCGATCCGGCCGAACGCGTCGACGGCCCGCTCGACCAGTTCGTCCGCGGTGTCCGGCCGCGCGATGTCGCCCGGCACCGCGAGCGCGCGCCGGCCGGTCGCCCCGATCTCGTCGATCAGCGCGTCGAGCGCGTGATCCGACTGCGCCGGCAGCAGCGGGTTGGCCCAGTAATTGACGACGACGTCGGCGCCATGCCGCGCGCATGCAAGCGCGATCGCCCGGCCGATGCCGCGCGAGCCGCCGGTGACGACGACCACCTTGTTCTCGAGCAGTTTCATCGCGGCGGCTCAGTGCGTGTAGGGCCGTTCGGTGCGCACGGCCGGATTGAGCCGCACACCGAACCCGGGCGTGTCCGGCACCTTCATCCGTCCGCCGCTCGGCACCGGTTCGTCGAGCAGCAGCGGATCGAACATCGGCACGACGCGATCCGCCTGCGGCGCCATCATCAGGAATTCCGCGAACGGGCTGTTGTGCCGCGTCGTCACGAAGTGATAGCTGTAGACCGACGAGCCGTGCGGCACCACCAGCACGCCATGCGCGTCGGCGAGGGCCGAAATGCGGACGAGTTCCGTCATTCCGCCGCACCAGCCGACGTCGGGCTGGATGATGTCGCAGCAGCCCATCTCGAGCAACATGCGGAAGCCCCAGCGCGTCGCCTCGTGCTCGCCCGTCGTCACGAGCAGATCGGGCGGCGCCGCGCGGCGCAATTGCGCATAACCCCAGTAGTCGTCGGGCGGCAGGCACTCCTCGATCCACTTGAGCCCATAGGCGTGCGCCTCGTGCGCGAGCCGGGTTGCATAGCGCACGTCGAGGCTCATCCAGCAGTCGAGCATCAACCAGAAATCGGCGCCGACGCGCTCGCGCATCGTGGCCAGTTCATCGAGGTTGCGGCGCAAGCCGTCGTCGCCCTCCGCCGGACCATGATGCAGCGGCAGCTTGCCGCCGATGAACCCCATCTCCTTCGCGAGGTCCGGCCGCGCGCCGGTCGCGTAGAACTGCAGTTCGTCGCGCACCTTGCCGCCGAGCAACTGGTGCACCGGCTCGCCGCGCACCTTGCCGAGCAAGTCCCACAACGCGAGGTCGACGCCGGAGATCGCGTTCAGCACCACGCCCTTGCGTCCGTAATAGAGCGTCGCGTGGAACATCTGATCCCACATCTTCTCGATGTCGGTCACGCGCTGACCTTCGATGAAACGCGCCAGATGGCGCTCGACGATGAACGCGCCGATCTCGCCCCCCGTCGTCACCGCGAAACCCACCGTGCCGTCGCTCGCCTCGATCTCGATCACGAGCGTGCCGAGCACGTTGATGCCGAACGACTGCCGGCTCTGCCGGTATTCGGGGTAACGCGCCATCGGCGTCGCGATGTGATCGTCGATCCAGTGGTCCGCGCCCTGGTCGTGGTAGTCGGCGCCGCCGCCGCGCACCGTCAGCGCGCGGATGTGTCGTATCGTGGGCATGCTCATCGGGACATTCCTCGCAGGGGAAAAGGAAACAGGCAGGCGCGTCAGCGCGCCCAGCGCAGCACGCACGCGTCGAGCCGCCGCGCGATCTCCACGAGGCCCGCGCGCGTCTGCGGGTGCAGCGGCACCAGCGGGCGCCGCGGCGCGTCCGACGCGATCACGCCGCCCGCCTTCATCAGCGCCTTGCAGGCGAGCAGCCCGGCCTGGCGGTTTTCATAGTTGATGAGCGGCAGCCACTTCTCGTAGCCGGCCACCGCCTCGTCGCGACGGCCGGCGCGATAGGCGGCCAGTATCGGCTGCAGGCCGTCCGGATACCCGCCGCCGAGGATGCTGCCGGTCGCGCCCGCGTCGAGATCGGCGAGCAGCGTGATCGCCTCCTCGCCGTCCCACGGCCCCTCGATCGCGTCGCCGCCGAGCGCGATCAGCTCACGCAGCTTCGCCGCCGACTGCGGCACCTCGATCTTGAAATAGCGCAGGTTCGGAATCGTGCGCGCGAGCCGCGCGAGGAACGCCGCCGATACCTGCGTGCCGCTCATCGGCGCGTCCTGGTACATGATCGGAATGTCGATCGCGTCGGAAACCTCCGAGAAGAACGCGCCGATCGCCGCCTCGCCGCAGCGGATCGTCGCGCCGTGATACGGCGGCATGATCATCACCATCGCCGCACCGGCCGCCTGTGCGCGCCGGCTGCGTGCCGCGCAGATCACCGGATTGAAGTGGGTCGTGGTCACGATCACGGGCACCCGCCCCGCGACGTGCTCGAGGATCATCCCGGTGAGCCGCTCGCGTTCGTCGTCGGACAGCGAGAACTGCTCCGAGTAGTTCGCGAGGATGCACAGCCCGTCGGCGCCCGCGTCGATGATGAAGTCGACGCAACGCATCTGCCCTTCCAGGTCCAGTTCGCCCGATTCGGTGAAAATGGTCGGCGCGACGGAAAACGCGCCCGTATAGCGGCGAGTGGCCTGCGTGTCGTGAATCATCTTGTCCGCCTCTGTTATTTAGGATTACATAAATGATGAAACGATATTTCGCACGTCGTCATACGTTGATTCAGACCCTGCCGTACCGGCCGCGCAGCCCGTCCGTCACGCCGCACAGAATCGCGTGCAGCTTGGTTCGCTTGTCGCGGGCATGCAGCAGGATGAACGCCACGTGCTTCAGCGTGATCAGGTTGATCAGCAGCATGGCCGGATAGCGGCGCCAGTAGTCGCGGGCGACCAGGATGCAATTGCGGGCCGCGTAGTAATGGCGCAGTGCGCTCTGGTCGAAGATCTCGACGCGCGGCCAGTGCTGCCGGGCCGACGGACTGCCGAGTTCGTGCGGCAGCGACACGTCCGCGTTCACGCGCACCGGCACGCCGTTCGCCTGCGCACGCATGCAGTACTCGGCATCGACATGGTCGATGAAGAAATCCTCGCGAAACCGCCCGAGGGCGCGATAGGCGTCGAGCGAAATCGCGGTGCCGGACGAGATGATCACCGAGCACGGCAGCAAGCCGTGCGCGCCGTCGCCGATCGGCGTGATCCGCGCGGACCAGCGGCCCACGGTGAAGAGCGGCAGGTTGCGCCGGAAGTTGCGGTTGAAGATCCGCGGCCCGACCAGAAAGCGCGTATCCCCGATCGTCGCGCACCCCGCGAGCATCCGCTCGAAATAGTCGGCGGGCACGGTCGAATCCTGGTCGAAGATGAAGAAGACGTCGCAACCGCGGCGGATCAGAAACTCCACGCCGGCGTTGAACGCGCCGGCGATCCCGCCGCGGTTGTGGTTCGCAACCACGTCGACGCCGTGCGCGGCGAGCCGCGCGTGCAGTTCGCGATCGACGACCGGCGAGTTGTCGACGGCAACGACGGCCGGACTGTACGCGGGCAAGCCCAGCAAATGATCGATCTGCGCCGCGGACGGCTTGTACAACGTGACCAGCGTGCCATGTTTCATGACGGCACCTCGTAACGAAAGCGTGGCGATGCGCCGCACCGGGTTGCGGGCGGCCCGTCCTCCTTTGCCTTGCGTCTCGTCGGTACGGCCTCGCGATGCACGCGTGCATCGCGGGCCGCCCGTTATTTCGCGTACAGCTTGACGACGCTCGCTTCCACGACCCGCGTGATTTCCTCCATCCGCCAGCGGATGTGCGTGTCGGTCAATGCAACGCAACGTTCCGTGTCGCGCGCGGCGAGCGCGTCCAGGATCTCCAGGTGCTCGGTGAAGGCCTCGTCGCGCCGCTGATCGACGTCGACCCACCGCACGTAGTGAATCCGCGCGTTGATGCCCTGCAGCACGCGCCCGATCTCCGCATTGCCCGACAGCGCGGCAAGCTCCAGGTGAAACAGTTCGTCCTTCAGGACGAGCTCCGACGACGGCATCCGCGATGCGCTCTTCATCACCTGCCGCCAGAAGCGGCGCAGGGTCTTGATGTCGTTGTCGGACGCCCGCTCGCATGCAAGCATCACCGCGGTCGACTCGATCGAACGCCTCAGCTCAAAGAGATCGAACACGTCTTTCCCTTCCAGTTGGCGGATGAAGAATCCGCGATTCGGCACGAAGACCAGCAGGTTCTCCGCGACGAGACGGTTCAGTGCTTCCCGGATCGGCGTGCGGCTGACGTCGAACCGCTCCGCCAGTTCAAGCTCGTTGACCCGCTCGCCCGGCCGGATCTTGTACAGCACGGCCATCTGCTTCAACTGCTCGTAAATCTCGTTGACCGTCAGGCCCGCGCGTTTCGGCGCCAGTGTCTCGCGGCCGCCAAGCACGGAATTCGCTGCCATTTCGCCTCCTCCTTCGTCTGTCGGCGACCGTCATTATCGGCCATGAACCGGCCTGCGGGCGCCTCGGGTGCTGCGGCCACCGTCATTGCATCAACAGGCGCCCGAAACCCGGCACCGGATCGTCGACGCCCGCGAGCCGCAGCGCATGCCACGCAAGCGCGTGATTGCTCGACAGGACCGGCTTGCCGGCGCGCGCCTCGATCTCCGCGAGCGCGTCGACGAGCCGGAGGCTCGTGCACGACACGAACACCGCGTCCACCGCCGGATCGACGGCCAGCGCGAGCACCGCGCGCTCGATCGACGCGCGGTCGATCCGCGCCACCTCGTTGTCGTCGCGATGCTCGAACGAGCCCGCCCTGACGACGTCGACGCCACGTGCGCGCAGGTAGGCGGCCATGGCTTCGTTGATCGAGCGCTCGTACGGCGTGAGCAGCGCGACGCCGCGCGCGCCCAGCGCGCCCAGCGCGACCCGTGCCGCGGTGATCGGCGTCGTGCACGCGACGCCCGGCCGCGCTTCGCGGATCCGCTCGAACACGCGCTCCTCGCCGAGCACCGTCGACGCGGACGTGCAGCCGAACGCGACCACGTCGAGGCGCTCGCCGGGGCGAATCAGCTCGACGGCCGCCGCGATCCCGCCGTCCATCCGCGCGAGCGTCTCCGCGGTGATGTCGGCGGAGTTCGCGATCCGGCTCTCGTAGAACGCGACGCCGTCGAGCGCGAGCACGCGCCGCCATTCGTATTCGATCGTATGGTCGGTCGCGAGCACGACGAGCCCGATCGCCGCGCGGCGCGCGATGCCCGCATCGAGCGAGAAGCCGAAGCGCGCGTACGAACCGGCATCCTGCTGCATGGGGGTCGTAAGAAGTTCGCTCACTGGAGTGTCATCCCGGTAATGTCGATGTCGGGTTGCCGGCCGTGGATCAGGTCGGCGACGATTTTCGCGGTACCGCACGACATCGTCCAGCCCATGTGGCCGTGCCCGGTGTTGAGAAAGAGATTGCGATGGCGGGTCGCACCGATGATCGGCGTGCCCTCCGGCGTCATCGGCCGCAATCCGGCCCAGTACGACGGCTTCGTGTAGTCGGCGCCGTTCGGAAACAGCGCCCGCGCGGTCGCCAGCATGTGCGCGAAGTCCGCGGGCGTGTGGGTCGTGTCGTAGCCGCTGAATTCGGCCGTCGCGGTCAGGCGCAGCCGGTCGCCGAACCGCGCCCATGCGACGAGCTGGTTTTCCTCGACGCCGCCGAGCGTCGGCGGATCGTGGCGTGCGTCGATCGGCAGCGTGACCGAATAGCCTTTCACCGGATAGATCGGCAAGCGGTAGCCGAGCCCGCGCGCGACGAACGGCGAGTACGCGCCGAGCGCAAGCACGTAGCGGTCGCCGCTCACGCGGCCCTGCGACGTCTGCACGTAGTCCACCGCGTCCGCGCTCGCGCGCATGCCGTCGATCGTGGTACCGAAACGGAACTCGACACCGAGCGCGCGGCAGCGTTCGGCGAGCGCCCGGGTGAACAGGTGCGCATCGCCGCTCTCGTCGGACGGACAGTAGATCGCACCGGCGATCGCATCCGCCGCGCCGGCAAGCGCGGGCTCGCGCTCGATCACCGCGCGCGAATCGAGCGTCTCGAGCGGCAAGCCGTTCTCGGACAGAATTCGCATGTTCGCGATGCCGCGCTCGAACGATGCGGGATCGCGGTACAGATACAGCAAGCCGCTGCTGATCCGGTCGTACGCGAGCACCTCGTCGCGCGTCGCGGACTGCAGCTGCTGCTGCGCGTAGCGGCACAGCCGCACCTTGATCGACGTGTTCCGGCGCGAGCGCTCCGCCGTGCAGTTCCGCAGGAACAGACGGCACCACGCCCACATCCGCCAGTCCGGCGACCACTTCAGGCGCAACGCCTGCCCGTCCGAAAACAGCGACTTGAGCAGGATCTTCGGCGCGCGCGGGGAGGCCCACGTATAGGAATGCCCCGGCGCGATCAGTCCCGCGTTCGCGAAGCTCGTCTCGAGCGCGACGCCGTCGCGCCGGTCGACCACCACGACCTCGTCGCCGGCCTTCGCGAGAAAGTACGCGGTCGTCACACCGACGATGCCGCCTCCGAGCACGACCGTCTTCATCGCGCGTCCCCCGCTAGCACGCGGCGATCGCCGCGATTTCGACCGTGTATTCGGGAAACGCGAGCGCCGACTCCACGCAGGCGCGCGCCGGCGCGTCGCCCTGCGGCACCCACGCATCCCAGACCCGGTTCATGTCGGCAAAGCTCCGGTGATCGGCAAGCCAGATGCTCGCGGACACGATCCTGCGCTTGTCGAGCCCCGCGCCATCGAGCAGCCGGTCGATCTTGTCGAGGATCTGGCGGGTCTGGCCGGCGACGTCGAGCGCGGTGTCGTCGGCCACCTGTCCGGCAATGAACGCGAAGCCGCCCGCGACCACGAGCTGGCTCATCCGTTCCCCCGCGCCATAACGCTTGATTTCCATCGCACCGCCTCCGCTTCCGTGTCGAGTGGGTTGAATTCTAAGCATCCATATTCACGACTGTATACACTTTTTTCAAAAAGATTCGACGCTGAGCCAATTTGGCGCACGTGCCCGCAGCTGGTGTTTACCGTCGCCCGTATTGTGCATTTCATGCGCTAAAACAACGCATTTTCTTGTGAATTCCGGGGCGCTTCGCGAACCGCTCGAGATTCGTCCAAAAAATGTTTGCCAACGATTTTTGTTCTGTGATTCTGTCGACACTTTTGTATTTCAAACGCGATTCAACATCGATTCAGGAGCGCAAAAATGAAGCTGGGTTGCTGGAGTCTCGGGATCTGCGTCGCGCTCGGCGCGTGGGCAACGTTTCCTGCATATGCGGACGTCAGCGTCGGCGCCGTGTTGCCGCTGACCGGCGCAAGCGCGTCGATCGGCGAGGACCAGCGGCGCGGGATCGAGCTCGCGGTCGCGAAGATCAATGCGCAAGGCGGCGTGCTCGGGCAGAAGCTGCAGGTACGGATCGAGGATTCGGGCGGCACCGCGAACACGGCGCTCGACGCCGCTCGCAAACTGGCGACCGTCGAGCGCGTGCCGCTCGTGCTCGGCGAATTCTCGTCGTCGGTGACGATTCCGGTCGGACAATTCCTCGTGCGCCAGGGCGACGTGCACGTCAACATCGGTTCGTCGAGCCAGCAGGTCCGCAAGATCGGCGCGGGTTCGTTCAGCACGATCGGGCTCGACGACCAGTCCGCGCGCTTCGCCGCGCAGGACGTGTACGACCGCAAGCTGCGGCGCGTCGCACTGATCGCGCCGAACAACGGTTACGGCCAGGGCATCGCCACCGAGTTCAAAAAGCGTTTCGAGGCGCTCGGCGGCACGATCGTCTCGACGGTTCTCTACACCGAGGGCCAGTCGACCTACCGGCGCGAGCTGGAACAGGCGTCGCGTGCGCAGCCCGACGGCTACGTGTACAGCGCGTACGGACAGGAAGCCGCGACGTTGAACCGGCAGGCGTTCGAGATGCGTCTCAACCAGCGGCCGTGGTACGGCATCTACCTGACGATGTGCACGAGCGATACCCCCGCCCAGATCGCGCAGGGGCAGATCGGCCTGGAGGTCGCGGCGCTCGGCGGCAGCGCCGCCGCGTACGCGGCGGCCTATCGCGCCGCGTACCACGAGGCGCCGCGCTCGGCCTTCGGCAGCTACGCGTACGACGCGACGATGCTGTCCGCCGCGGCAATCAATCGCGCGCGTTCGGCCGATCCGGCGAAGGTGCGTGCGGAACTCGCGGCCGGCCAGCCCTATGACGGCGTGACGGGCACGATCGCGTTCGATGCCGACGGCCAGCGGCTGGTGCAGCCGTACGAGAAGGTCGTGTACCGGCAATCCGTCGTCGCGCAGTAGCCACCGGGAGCCTGCGATGCTGCAATTCCTGATCGATGTCCTGATGCGCACGTCCGACCTGTTGCTGGTCTCCGTCGGCCTGTCGACGCTGTACTCGCTGATTCGCTTCCCGAACATCGCACACGTCCAGTACGCGATGGTCGGCGCGTTCGCGACCCTCGGGTTCGAGCGCGTCGGCATGCCGTTCGCGCTCGCGACCGCCGTCTCGTGCGCGCTGGTCGGCCTTGCCGCGACGCTGCTGAACCTGTTCGTGTTCACGCGCCTCCTGCGCTCGGGCAGCGCGGTCGCGATGATCGGCTCGCTCGCCGTGTCGCTGCTCGCCGTCGCGCTGATGCTCGGCACGGCCGGCTCGCGGCCGCTGCAGTACGCGCAGGCGGTGCGCCCGCCGCTGATGGTCGGGGGCGTCGCGATGTCGTCCGCGCAGGCGGCTTCGATCGCGTGCGGTGGCGTCGCGCTCGCCGTGTTCGCGCTGCTGCTATACCGCACCCGCCTCGGCCGGGCGATGCGCGCGCTCGCATCGAATCGCGCGCTCGCGCTCGCGACGGGCATCGATGCGCAGCGCGTGACCAACGTGATCACGTTCGCCAGCGGCGTGCTCGCGGCGCTCGGCGGCACGATGCTCGGCGCGACCGAAAGCGTGCACGTCAACCTCGGCTACGGGCTGCTGATCCCGGTGTTTTCCGCCGCGATCCTCGGCGGCCTCGGCAATCCGCTCGGCGCGGCGGCCGGCGCTTTCCTGATCGCGCTGGCCGAGACGATCGCGCTCGACGTCGACTTCGGCGGGCTGGTCGGTCGGCCGCTCGCGTTCTTTCCGGTCGAATACGTCGGCGCGGTGTCGTTCGCGATCCTGCTCGTCGTGCTCGTGTTCCGGCCGTATGGCCTCTTCGACGGGGAGGTCCGTCGTGTCTAGTTTCATCGTCCATCTGCTGACCGTCACGTGCCTGTACGCGACGATGGCGCTCGGCCTGAACCTGCAGGCAGGCTACGCGGGGCTCGTCAATTTCGGCTTCGTGGCGTTCGCGGGGCTCGGCGCCTACGCCGCCGGCATCGCGTCGCAGCTCGGCTGGCCGCTGCCGGCCGCCCTCGCGCTCGCGGCAGGCGCGGCGAGCGTGCTGGCCGTCGCGATCGCGCGGCTCGGTCGTCACCTGTCGGCCGACTACTGGGGCATCGCGACGCTCGCGATCGCCGAGATCCTGCGCACGTTCGCGCTGAACGAGGGCTGGTTGACGGGCGGCGCACAGGGTATCGGCGGCATCGCGCCGCTCTTTCCCGGATTGCGCGCGCCGTGGGCCGATCTCGCGTTCCTCGCCGTCGCGGCCGGCGGCCTCGCCATCGCCTACGCCGCCTGCCGGCTGCTGACCACCGGCCGCTTCGGCCGCGCGCTGAAGGTGATGCGCGAGGAGCCCGCGCTCGCCGTCTGCTTCGGCTACGACCCGGTCGCGCTGAAGACCTGGGCGAGCGTCGCGGGCGCGCTGCCCGCGGCGTTCGCGGGCGCGCTGCTCACCTGGTACATCAGCTACGTCGGCCCGGACGCGATGGTGGCGTCGGAAACCTTCGCGCTGTGGACCATCGTCATGGTCGGCGGGCTCGGCAGCCACGCCGGCGTGCTGGCCGGCGCGCTGATCGTCCAGGCGGTGTACGCGTTCGCGCCGTTCCTGAAGGACTGGCTCGGCGTCGGCAGCGACCTCGCCGGTGCGGTGCGCCTCGGCCTCGTCGGCCTGATGCTGCTCGCGTGCGTGCTGTGGCGCCCGCGCGGCCTTGTGCCGGAACGACTGGAGGTTCATCCATGAGCGCGCTGCTCGACCTTGAAGGCGTCACGATCCGCTACGGCGACAATGCGGTGCTGTCCGGCCTCTCGCTGTCCGTCGGCGACGGCGAGATCGTCGGGCTGCTCGGCCCGAACGGCTCGGGCAAAAGCACGGCGCTCAACGCGATCACGGGCTTCGCCCCCGTCGCGGCCGGCGCGATCCGCTTCGCCGGGCGTCGCATCGACACGCTTGCGCCGCACCGGATCGCACGGCTCGGCATCCGCCGGACGTTCCAGTTGCCGTCGATGCCCGCGCGCATGTCGGTGCTCGAACTGGCGATGGCCGCGTCGTCGGCCCGTCACGGCCCCGTCGCGGCGCTCCTGCGCAGTCGTGCGACCCGCACGCTGGAAACCGCGACGCGCGCACGCGCCACCGCGCTGCTCGAGGAACTGAAGCTCGCGCACGTCGCGCAACTGGGCGCCGCGGCGATCTCGGGCGGCCAGAAGAAACTGCTCGGCATCGCGTGCGCGATGATTACCGAGCCGAAGCTGCTGCTGCTCGACGAGCCGACCGCGGGCGTTCACCCGAACCTGCGCGGCGAACTGGTCGCCGAACTGCGCCGCATCCGCGGGCTGGGCGTCACGCTGGTCGTGATCGAGCACGACATGCACTTCATCCGCGAGCTGTGCGACCGCTGCATCGTGCTCGATCGCGGCGCCGCGATCGCCGACTGCCGTCCCGCCGAACTCGAAAGCAACCGCCGCGTGCTCGATGCGTACCTGGGACGCGCCCATGCGCGCCGCCTGATGGAGGCGTCATGATCGACGTTCGCGACCTGGTCGCCGGCTACACGGCCGACATCGACATCCTGCACGGCGTATCGCTGTCCGTCGGGCCGGTCGACATCGTCACGATCCTCGGCCCGAACGGCTGCGGAAAATCGACGCTCCTCAAGGCGATCGCCGGCTTCGTCCTGCCCCGCGCCGGCACGGTCACGATGCATGGCCGCGACATCGCGCGCGTGCCGGTACACCGCAAGATCCGCGAACACGACATCGGCTTCGTGCCGCAGACCGACAACGTGTTCGGCGCGCTGACGGTTCGCGAGAACCTGATGCTCGGCGGCCACGCGATGTCCGCGTTCCCCCGCGAAACGCGGATCGAGGAGCTGTGCGAGCAATACCCGGTGCTGCGGCGCCGCTACCGGTCGCCCGCGGGCGCGCTGTCCGGCGGCGAGCGGCAGATCGTGTCGCTCGCGCGCGCGCTGATGTCGCGCCCGGTGCTGCTGTTGCTCGACGAGCCGTCGGCCGGCCTGTCGCCGAAAATGGTCGACGAGGTATTCGACGCGATCGTGCGGATGCGCGATACCGAGCACATCGCCGTGCTGATGGTCGAACAGAACGCGATCGAGGCGCTGCGCATCGCCGATCGCGGCGTGGTGCTGACGATGGGCCGCGTCGCGCTGACGGGCACGTCGACCGACCTGCTCGACAGCGACGAGATGCGGCGTCTCTATCTCGGCGGGCGCGCGGCATGAGCACGAACACCGCTCCCGCCGCCGGTGCGGCCGGCGCGCCTGCCGCGCGGCCGGTGCACGTGATGGTCGCGCTTGCCTGCGGCTTCGTGATGGCGATGCTCGACGTGACCATCGTGAACGTCGCGCTGAAGGCGATGCAGGCGAGTCTCGACATGTCGCTGACCGCCCTCGTCTGGGTCGTCGACGCCTATACGCTCAGCTTCGCCGCGCTGCTGCTGTTCGGCGGCGCGCTCGCGAACCGTTACGGGCCGCGGGCGATCTACGTCGCCGGGCTCGCGCTGTTCGTCGCCGCGTCGGTGCTGTGCGCGGCCGCGCAGACGAGCGGCATGCTCGTCGCCGCGCGGCTGCTGCAGGGCGTGGGGGCCGCGCTCTTCATGCCGAGCTCGCTGAGCCTGCTCACGCTGGCGTTTCCGGCCGGACCACTGCGCACACGGATGATCGGCATCTGGGGCGCGCTGGTATCGGCGGCGATGGCGATCGGGCCCTGCATCGGCGGCATCCTCGTCGACGCGATCGGCTGGCGCGGGATCTTCTGGGTCAACCTCCCCGTCGGGCTCGCCGGCCTGTGGCTCACGCGCCGCCATGTCGGCCATTCGCCGCGCCATCCCGGCCCGCTGAACACGCTCGGCCATCTGCTCGGCGCGCTCGCGCTCGCGGCACTCAGCTATACGCTGATCGAGGGGCCGGGCGCCGGCTGGCGCTCGCCCGCCATCGTCGCCGGTGCGGCCGTGACGTTCGCCGCCGGCGCGGCATTCGTCTGGCGCGAACGTGGCGCCCGCGACCGGATCCTGCCGCCCGCGCTGCTGCGCAACCGGCGCTTCGTCGCGGGCGGCCTGCTCGGGCTCGCGATCAATTTCGGCATCCTCGCGGAAATCTTCCTGCTGAGCCTTTACCTGCAGCAGGTGCGCGGTGCAAGCGCGCTGCGCGCCGGCTTCGAGCTGTTTCCGCTCATGGCGATGTTCGGCATCGGCAATCTCGCGTCCGCCCGCGTGAGCGCGCGGCTCGGTCCGCGCGGCACGCTGCTCGCGGGCCTGGCGCTCGCCACGCTCGGCAGCGCCGCGCTGATCGGTATCGAGGCGCTCCCTTACACGGCGCTCGCGATCGCGGTCGGCATCGCGAACTTCGGTGCGGGCCAGGCCATCCCCGCGATGAATCTCGTCGTCATGCAGTCGGCCGGCCCCGCGGACGCGAATCTCGCCGCCGCATCGCTGAACGCGAGCCGGCAGATCGGCTCGCTGGTCGGCGTGGCGATCGCGTCGGTCGTGCTTCATGCGATCGCCAGCCCGGACCGCGCAACCGCGGCCGGTTTCGCCGTGATCGCGCTGGTCTACCTGGCCGGCTTCGCGATCGTGTTCGGACGCATCGACCCGGGTTGACGCGCACGCGGGCCCGCCCTTCTTCATGACAGCGAGGACATCATGCACACAGCGACTGGCCGTAAGGGATTGATTCTGGCGGGCGGATCCGGCACCCGGCTCCATCCGCTCACGCATTCGGTATCGAAGCAACTGATGCCGGTGTACGACAAGCCGATGATCTACTACCCGCTCAGCACGATCATGCTGGCCGGCATCCGCGACGTCCTGATCATCTCGACGCCGCGCGATCTCGACGCGTTCCGGCAACTGCTCGGCGACGGCGAACAATGGGGCATGAATTTCTCGTACGCGGTGCAGCCGAGCCCGGACGGACTCGCGCAGGCCTTCGTGATCGGCGCGCCGTTCATCGGCAACGACGCCGCGACGCTCGTGCTCGGCGACAACATCTATCACGGTCCGGCGCTGTCGGCGCTGCTGCAGCGCGTCGCCGCGCGCACGACGGGCGCAACTGTGTTCGGTTATTACGTGCGCGACCCGGAGCGCTACGGCGTCGTATCGTTCGACGAGCACGGGCGGGCGATCGATCTCGAGGAGAAGCCGCGCGACCCGAAATCGCACTACGCGGTGACGGGGCTTTACTTCTACGACAACGACGTCGTTTCCCTCGCGAAGGAGGTGCGCCCGTCCGCGCGCGGCGAGCTGGAGATCACGGACCTGAACCGCGCCTATCTGGCGAACGGCAAGCTGAACGTCGAGATCCTCGGCCGCGGTTATGCGTGGCTCGACACCGGCACGCACGAGTCGCTGCTCGACGCGGCGAATTTCATCCAGGTGATGCAGGCCCGCCAGGGGCTGCAGATCGCCTGCCCCGAGGAAATCGCGTACCGGCTCGGCTGGATCGACTCGCAGCAGCTCGAAGCGCTCGCGCACGCGCTGTCGAAAAGCGGTTATGGCCGTTACCTGCTCGACGTCCTGAACAAGGAGGTCGCCGCATGACGTCCGTCATCGAGACGACGCTGCCGGGCGTGCTGCTGATCGAACCGGCGAGCTTCGGCGACGCGCGCGGCTTCTTCGTCGAAAGCTATCGCGAGTCGTGGCTGCGCGACGCAGGTGTCGATGCAGGTTTCGTGCAGGACAACCACTCGCGCTCCCGGCGCGGCGTGCTGCGCGGCCTGCACTACCAGTTCCGGCATCCGCAGGGCAAGCTCGTGCGCGTGTCGCGCGGCGCCGTGTACGACGTTGCGGTCGACATCCGGCCCGGTTCGCCGCATCTCGGACGCTGGTTCGGCACCGTGCTCGACGACGTGTCGCATCGCCAGCTGTGGATTCCGCCGGGCTTCGCGCATGGTTTCTGCGTGCTGTCCGACGAGGCCGACTTCGCGTACAAGTGCACCGCGTACTACGATCCGTCGTCGGACGCGGGCGTACGCTGGGACGACCCCGACATCGGCATCGAATGGCCCACGCTCGACGTGCCGTTCGAGCTGTCCGACAAGGATCTCCGGCAGCCGCGCCTGCGCGACCGGCCGCCGGCGGCGCCCGACCTTCACGGAGCCGCGCGATGACGATCCTCGTGACCGGCGTGCTCGGCCAGGTCGGCCGTGAACTCATGCTGCGCGCGGGGGGACGCCCGACAATCGGGCTGTCCCGCGAGCAGCTCGACATCGCCGATCGGCAGGCGGTGCGTGACGCGCTCGCCACGCACCACGCGACGCTCGTGATCAATGCGGCCGCGTGGACGGCCGTCGATCGCGCGGAAACCGAACCCGACGCCGCCTGGCGCGCCAATTGCGCCGGCCCGGCGGCGCTCGCCGACGCGTGCGCCACGGCCGGCATCCCGTTGCTGCACCTGTCGACCGACTACGTGTTCGACGGCCGCGCGCCAGGCGCGTACGACGAAACGGCGGACGTCGCGCCCCTCGGCGTCTACGGACACACCAAATGGGCCGGCGAGGAAGCCGTCCGCCAGCGGCTGCCCGATGCGCATGTGATTCTCCGCATTGCGTGGGTATTCGGCGCGCACGGCGGCAATTTCGTGCGCACGATGCTGCGGCTCGGACGCGAACGCGACGAACTCGCCGTCGTCGCCGATCAGTACGGCGGCCCGACGCACGCCGCCGCGGTCGCCGACGCGCTGCTCGCGATCGCGGATCGCCATCGCGCGGGCGCCACGCTGCGCTGGGGCACCTACCACCTGTGCGGCACGCCCGTCACGACCTGGCACGGCTTCGCCGAGACGATCTTCTCGCAGGCACGGCGCGCCGGCCTCATCGATCGCCTACCGCTCGTGCGCCCGATCCGCACGGCCGCCTATCCGCTGCCGGCGCCACGGCCGGCGAACTCCGCACTCGACTGCACCCGCATTCGCGAGCATTTCGGCATCGACGCGCCGTGCTGGATCCCGGCGCTCGCCGACGTGCTCGATACCTGGAAACGAACCTCATGAGCCATCGACCGAAACATGTCCTCGTCACGGGCGGCGCCGGGTTTATCGGCGCCAACTTCGTCCATCACCTGCTCGCGACGGATCCGCAGGTCCGGATCGTCAATCTCGACCTGCTCACGTATGCCGGCAGCCTCGACCATCTCGCGGGCGCGGAAAGCACCGACCGCCACCGGTTCGTGCTCGGCGACATCTGCGACCGGCCGCTCGTCGAAAGCCTGTTGCGCGACCATGCGATCGACACGATCGTCCACTTTGCCGCCGAGAGCCACGTCGACCGCTCGATCACCGGCCCCGGCGAATTCGTCCGCGCGAACGTCGTCGGCACCTGGACGCTTCTCGAGGCGGCGCGCACGGTCTGGATGAACGGGCCCGACGCCGACGCGCGCGCGCCGCGCCGCTTTCATCACATCGGCACCGACGAGGTATACGGATCGCTCGCCCCGACCGATCCGCCGTTCTCGGAAACCACGCCGTACGCGCCGAATTCGCCGTATTCGGCCAGCAAGGCCGGCTCCGACCATCTCGTGCGCGCGTACTTCCACACGTACGGGCTGCCGGTCACGACGACCCACTGCTCGAACAACTACGGCCCGCGCCAGCACGCCGAGAAGTTCATCCCGACGGTGATCCGCAACTGCGTCAACGGCACGCCCATCCCGCTCTACGGCGACGGCGCGAACGTCCGCGACTGGCTATTCGTCGACGATCACTGCCGGGCGATCGATGCCGTGATCCGGCGCGGCACGCTCGGCGAAACGTACAACGTCGGCGGATGCAACGAGTGGCGCAACGCCGACATCGTCGACCTGATCTGCTCGCTGCTCGACGTGCGGCGACCGCAGGGCGCGCCGCACGCGCGCCTCAAGCACTTCGTCGCCGACCGCCTCGGCCACGACCGTCGTTATGCGATCGACGCCGGCAAGCTCGAACGCGAACTTCAGTGGCAACCGACGGAAACCTTCGAGACAGGCATCGTGAAGACGCTCGACTGGTACCTGTAGACGTCGCGATGGGTTGACGCTGCCCCGAAAGTCGATCCCTGGGGGAGGTAAAAAACCGGGGGGCGGCAGGCGCGCCGCGTCTCGCTCGAAAACCTGAAGAGCCTGAGGGAAGGGTCCGGCCCATGCGGATGGCCGATCAGCCGCACGAGACGCACAAACGCGTACGACCGCGCGGGTCCGCCTAGCCAAGCCAGCGCGCGTCGGGCCAATGGCCCTGCTCGAACGTGGTTTTCACGCAGTCGAGCTTTCACGCAGTCGAGCAGCACACCGACCACGCAGCGAACCGGCGCGCTCGCCTGCCGGCTGCCGGTCGCCGCCAGTACGATCGTGCGCCGCAGCCCGGGCGGCGCGAGCGGCGCCGCGCTCAGCGTGCGCTGCGCGATCTCCTGCGTGACGGCGACGGCCGGCAGAATCGTCCACCCGTGACCTCGCGCGACCCGTTCCTTCTACACGCTCAGCGTATTGGTTTCGGCCACCACCCGCAGCGTCACGTCGGCCTCGGCCGCCGCGTGCTCGATTGCCGCGCGCAGGCCCTGCGGCGCGGACAGATCCGACGTGCTGGCCTTCCGGCATCGGAATGTCCGCGCAAACAGACAAGGTCATCCACTGGCTGCTCTCCGGCCTGGAACCCGGAAGCCAATCCGAATGCCTGCGCCGTCGCCGACGGCCGCCCCGCCATCCGCTCAGTTCCACGCATGGCGCGCCGGACGCACGCCGTTCAGGTAGTAGTTGCCGACGAGGTGGTATTTCCAGCGCACCGGATCGTGCAGCGTATGCGTGCGCGCGTTGCGCCAATGCCGGTCGAGGTTGTGCTCGGCGAGCGTCGACTGCGTGCCGGCCAGCTCGAACAGTTTCTCGCCCGCGAGCAGCGCGACCTCGGTCGTCAATACCTTCGCTTCGCCGACCGCGACCGATGCGCGCGCGACGTCGTCTTCGGTCACGTCGCCGCGCGCCGCGATCTCGTCGAGCGTGCGCGCCGCGCGTTCGAGCAACGCCTCGGCCGCGTGCAGCTGGATGTGGAGGTGGCCGATCTCGCGAATCGTCAGCGGATCGTCGGCCGCGCGCTCGACACCGCTGTCGACCCACGGGCGCGTGCGGGTCCGCACGAACGCCAGCGTATCGTCGATGGCCGCCTTCGCGATGCCCGCGTCGATCGCGGCCTGGATGATCTGCGACAGCGGACCGTTGAGCGTCGGCACGTCCGACACGCGCTGCGCGGGCAGCACGTGCGACGCCGGGACGCGCACCGCGTCGAGCACGACCGTGCCGCTCGCGGTCGTGCGCTGCCCGAATCCCGACCAGTCGTCGATCACGGTCAGCCCGGGCGTCGCTCGCGGTACGTATGCGAGCCACGCCTGGTGCGCGTCGTCGAGGCCGAGCACCGGCACGTAATGCGCGAACAGCGCACCGGTCGAGTAGAACTTCGTCCCGTCGACGATATAGTCGTCGCCGTCGCTGCGCACGCGCGTCTTCAGGTCGAGCACGTGCTTCGTGCCCTTCTCCGAGAACCCGTTGCCGAAGCGCTTGCCGCTCAGGATTTCCGCGAAGAAATGGCGCTTCTGCGCGTCGGTGCCGGTCAGCGTGATCACGTCGACCAGCCCGAAATGATTCTGCGGCAGCTGCCCGAGCGACGGATCGGCCGCCGCGACGATCTTGACGACTTCGGTCAGCGTCACATGCGACACGCCCGCGCCGCCGTATGCCTTCGGCACCGTGATCGCCCACAGCCCCGACTGCGAGAACCATTCGATTTCGTCGCGCGGCAGGCGGCGGTCCCGATCGCGCTCGGCCGCGCCTTCGGCGAGCCGTTTCGCCAGCGCGTGCGCGGCTTCGATCGCCTGTGCGTCGTTGGCGATCACGCGGGCGGCATGCGGTTGTGCATCGGCGGGACGCTCCTGAATCGTGGCGCTCGTGTCTGACATCGGACTCTCCTGTCGAATGACGAAAGCATTCAATCTAGCAGCGCGGCGCGAGCCGGAAAAACGAGCGATTCTCGGAACGATATTCCTTTGGATAACAAACGACCGCGCGATTCGCGGCGGCTTCGCGCCGGCGACGTCGTGCTGATGCATCGCAATCGACGCGTCAGCGTCGGGGCGCCCCCGCGTGCCCGAAGTAATACGCATCGACGATAACGATCTGCGAATCCGTTATTGGAACGCGCACGCCGCGCTTCCTATACTGGCCTCCCGGCGCAATCGGCCCCGCTCTTCGAGGAACACCGCATGACTTCGTCGCACGCAGCTCCCGACCTTTCCACCGGCACCGACCACGACGCGCTCGCGAGCCAACTCCGGCCGATCCTCGAGCGCGAACACCGCCGCGAATCGGCGCACGAGGCAATCGGCTGGCGCGCCGGCGCGGCAACGGGAGCCGCGCGATGAGCAAGACCATCCGCTTCAACGCGTTCGAGATGAACTGCGTCGGCCACCAGTCGCCCGGCCTGTGGGCGCATCCGCGCGACCGCTCGTGGCAGTACAAGGATCTCGACTACTGGACCGACCTCGCGCGCGTGCTCGAACGTGGCATCTTCGACGCGATCTTCATCGCGGACGTGATCGGCTATTACGACGTCTACAAGGGCAGCAACTATCACGCGCTGCACCAGGCCGCGCAGATTCCGGTCAACGACCCGCTGCAGCTCGCCGCGCCGATCGCGATGGCCACCGAGCATCTCGGCATCGGCATCACCGCATCGACGACGTTCGAGCACCCGTACACGTTCGCGCGCCGGCTGTCGACGGCCGATCATCACACGAAGGGCCGGCTCGCGTGGAACATCGTCACGTCCTACCTGGAGAGCGGCGCAAAAAACGTCGGCGATCACGGCCTGCGCACCCACGACGACCGCTATGCGGTCGCGGCCGAATACGTCGAGGTGCTGTACAAGCTGTTCGAGGGCAGCTGGGAGGACGGCGCGGTGGTGCGCGATCGCGACGGCCGCGTGTTCACGCATCCCGAGAAGGTTCACGAAATCGGCCACAAGGGCCGCTTCTTCGACGTGCCCGGCTACCACCTGTGCGAACCGTCGCCGCAGCGCACGCCGGTGCTGTTCCAGGCCGGCGCGTCCGGCCCCGGCAAGGCGTTCGCCGCGCAGCACGCGGAATGCGTGTTCGTGGCCGCGCCGACTCGCGAGCAGCTCGCGCGCTACGTGGCCGACGTGCGCGCGCAGGCAGCCGCCGCGCGGCGCGATCCGGCGAAGGTGCTGATCTACAACCTCGTCACGGTGATCGTCGACGAGACCGACGAGAAGGCGCAGGCCAAGTTCGACGAATACCGTCGTTACGTGTCGTACGACGGCTCGCTGGTGTTCATGTCGGGCTGGACCGGCATCGACTTCGGCCAGTATGCGCCGGCCGATCCGGTGCGGCGCGTCGAAACGAACGCGATCGTGTCGGCGGTGGAGCATCTGGCCGGCGGCGACACCGCGTGGACGATCGAGGCACTGGCCACATGGGGCGGCATCGGCGGACTCGGTCCGGTGTTCGTCGGCTCGGCCGCGACCGTCGCGGACATCCTGCAGGAATGGGTGGCGGCGACCGACGTCGACGGCTTCAATCTCGCGTACGCGGTGGCGCACGAAACCTTCGAGGATGTCGTGCGTTATCTCGTGCCGGAGCTGCAGCGGCGCGGCGTGTACCCCACCGCGTATGCATCGGGCACGCTGCGCGAAAAACTGTTCGGCGGCACCGCGCGGCTGCCGGACACGCATCCGGCCGCACGGTTTCGCGACATCGAGCAGGTCAAGCGCGCGGCCGAACGGGAGGCGGTCAGCGCGTAGTGAAAGGGGGAAGCCGGTCGGCCCGCGTGCGCGTCGACCGGCTTCCGTGCAAAACGAAACGGCTTCGTGCGGTCCGACGAAGCCGTTTGCGTTTTCCTCGGGGCGTCGCTCACGCGCCGGCGGGTGTTCAGGCGATGCTTTCGTCGTCGATGTCGCGTGCCGTCGGCTCGTAGCGCACGATCAGCAGGAACACGATCGGCGTGACCGCGCTGATCGCGACAACCCAGAACATGTCCGTGCCGAGACGGGCCTGCAGGATCGGCAGCACGAACAGCGCGAGCGCCTGGCCGATCCCGCACAGCGACCGTCCGAAGCCGACGCCGGTTCCGCGGATCGCGGCCGGATAGGACAGCGTCGGATAGATCATCATCTGCGCGCCGGGCCCGAACCCTTCGGCGAACAGCCACGTGCCGAGCATCAGCAGCACGACGCCGACCGCCAGCGCGCCGTGCGGATGCCCCGCCAGCGCGAGCGCGACGAGTGCGACCGTCTGCAGCGCGAAGCCCGCGATCGCGACATGGCGCGACGGATAGCGATACGCGAGGCGCATGCCGAGCAGGCCGCCGGTGAACGCAAACAACACGTTCAGCGCGAGCGACGCCGCGATCGTCTCGAACACGCCCGCGCCGAGAAACTGCGACAGGATCGACGGCAGGAAGAACGCAATCGCGGTGTATTCGAACGGAATGCACAGATTCATCACGCTGGCGACGATCGTGCGCCCGAGATACGGGCGCTGGAACAGCACGCGGATTCGCACGGGCGGCGGGCTCGGCTCGCGGCGCGCATCCTCGGCTTCGTGCGCGTGAATGCCGTACGATTCGCGCAGGATGCGCGCGGCATTGGCCAGGTCGCCCTGGTTCGCGGCCCACAGCGGCGATTCGTTCATGAACCGGTTCCGGAACAGGATGATGACGAGCGCGGGCACCGCGCCGAAGATCAGCGACGCGCGCCACAGCCATCCCGCGTGCTCGGCCGGCAGCAGGAAGTACAGGCCGAAGATCAGCAGGAAGCAGACCGACGACGCGACGTACCACATCGGGCACCACGCCGCGAGACGCGACGCCTTGTTGCCGCGCCCGTTGAACTTCGAGAATTCGGCGAGGAACGCCATCGCGACCGGCAGGTCGATGCCGACGCCGAGCCCCATCACGAAGCGTGCGCCGATCAGCACCCAGACGTTCGGCGCGAGCCCGGCCGCGAGCGCCGCGACCACGAAGAACAGCATGTCGGCCATGAACACCTGGTAGCGGCCGATCCGGTCGGTCAGCCAGCCGCCGATCAGGCTGCCGAAGATCGTGCCGATCATGATCGCCGATCCGACCAGCCCGGTCAGCGCGGGCGTCAGGCCGAACTCGCGCGCGACGTCGTCGATGCCGTAGGACAGCGTCGTCAGGTCGTACGCGTCGAGAAACACGCCGCCCAGCGCCAGCAGCACGATCATCCGTGCATGGCTGACCGAACTGTCGACCGTGTTGATCAGCCGCGCGACGTCGCTGGCCGAGCGGATGGGGGAAGAAACCGGCGTGATCGCGTTCAGATCGATTGAACTCATCGCATTCCTTAATGGGTCGCCGGATGACCGGCGATGCTCGCAAGGTGCGGGAGCTGACGCGCGCATTCGCGATCGACATCGCATCGCATCGAGCGAATGCCGGCTCGACGATACGCGCAGCCGTCGACTCCCGGAAGCGGGCATTCTGTTCCCCGGCCCCTCGTATCCCAAGCGATATAAAGCGATAAATTAATCGGCCTGGGTCATAAAGTTGCCCGCCGGGTCCCTTAGCAGCAGCACGCATGTTCAAACGCGGATTTCTTCGTTAACGGATCGCGGGCGCTTCGTTACATTAGTCGGTCACCTGCCTGTTCGCGGCGCATTGCCGCCCTTCCGGAGATTCCCCGATGAAGCTGTCCTGGTCCCGCGCGTGGCAATCCGCGGCCCTCGTCGTTGCCGCGCTTGCCGGTCTCGTATCGATTCAGGCGCACGCGGCGACGCCCGCCGAAATCCGCGTCGACTACGCGTACTACTCGCCCGAGAGTCTCGTGATCCGCCACTTCGGCTGGCTCGACGACGAGTTCAAGGCCGACCGCACGTCGATTCGCTGGGTGCTGAGCCTCGGCAGCAATCGCGCGCTCGAATACCTGAACAGCGGTGCGGTCGATTTCGGCTCGGCCGCCGGGCTCGCATCGGTGCTCGCACGCGCGAACGGCAACCCGATCCACGCGGTCTACGTGTTCTCCCGCCCCGAATGGACGGCACTCGTCGTGCGCAAGGATTCGCCGATCCGCACGCTCGCCGACCTGAAGGGCAAGAAAATCGCCGCGACCCGCGGCACCGACCCGTTCCTGTTCACGCTGCGCGCGCTGCACACGGCCGGCCTGACGCGTGACGACGTCGAGATCGTCAACCTGCAGCATCCGGACGGCCGCACGGCCCTCGCGAACGGCCAGGTCGATGCATGGGCCGGGCTCGATCCGCACATGGCCGCGGCCCAGCTCGACGACGGTGCGCGTCTGCTGTACCGTAACGTCGCCTTCAATACGTACGGCTTCCTGAACGTGCGCGACGGGTTCGCCGGCCAGTATCCGCAGGCGGTCTCGCGCGTGCTGAAGGTCTACGACCGCGCGCGCCAGTGGATCGTCGCGCATCCGGCCGAAACCGCGCAGATCGTGGCCGACGAATCGAAGGTGTCGCTGCCGGTCGCGAAGCTGCAGCTGCAGCGCAACGATTTCAGCGACCCGGTGCCGGGCGAAGCGCAGCGCGCGGCGCTGAAAGCCGCGGCGCCGGTGCTGACGGCCGAGCAATTGACCAAGCCGGGCGTCGATCCCGCGAAGATCGTCGATACGCTGATCGATCCGTCGTTCGCGCGCCCGCTCGTTGCCGCGTCGCAGTGAGGTTGCCGCGATGACGGACACCGCGGCCCGTGGCGATGCACTCGCGCAGCGTCACGCCGTCTCGCCCCGCGCCGGCCGGCGCGATGCGCTTCGCGCGTGGCGCATCGCCGGCCTCGTGCTGCCGTTCGCGGCGCTCGTGGTGCTGGAATGCGTCGTGCGGCGCGGCTGGCTGCCCGACCATCTCGTCCCGGCGCCGAGCGAGATCCTCGATACGCTCGCGCGGATGGGCGTCACGCGTGTCGCACGGCATGTCGGCGCGAGCACGCTGCGGGTCGCGGCCGGTTTTGCGGCCGGCGCCGGGCTCGCGCTCGTCGTCGGCGCGGCGATGGGCCTGAGCCGCCGGATCGACGCGCTGCTCGAGCCGACGTTCCAGGCGCTGCGCGCGATTCCGTCGCTCGCATGGGTGCCCGTGCTGCTGCTGTGGCTCGGCATCGACGAAGCGCCGAAGATCACGCTGATCGCGATCGGTGCATTTTTCCCGGTGCACCTCGCGGTGGTCGCCGGCATTCGAGACGTCGACCGCAAGCTCGTCGAGCTCGGCGCGGTGTACCGGCTCGGCCCGCTGGCACTGTTCCGCCGCATCCTGCTGCCGGCCGCGTTGCCGCAGATCGTCACCGGCCTGCGTACCGGCCTGAGCCTCGCGTGGATGTTCATGGTTGCCGCTGAACTGATCGCGGCGACGCGCGGCCTCGGCTTCCTGCTGAGCGACGGCCGGGAAACCGGGCGACCCGATCTCGTGTTCGGCGCGATCCTGCTGCTCGCATTGCTCGGCAAGCTGAGCGACGGCGCGATGCGGCGCATCGAGTCGTACTGGCTCGGCTGGCGCGATGCCTTCGACGGCGCGGTGCGCGAGGGTTCGAAATGAGTACGACCGCTTCCGCGGCTTCCGCGCGCACGACCGAGGGTGCCGATACGCCGCTGCTTGACCTGCGGATCACCCGCAAGCAATACGGCGACCGCACGATCCTCGCCGACATCGCGCTACACGTGGCGCGCGGCGAGATCGTCTGCGTGGTCGGCCCGAGCGGCTGCGGGAAAAGCACGCTGCTGCGGATCGTCGCCGGGCTCGACACGCACTTCCGCGGCAACGCGAAGCTCGACGGCGTCGCGCTCGACGGGCCGTCGGCGCGTGTCGGCGTGATCTTTCAGGAACCCCGGCTGCTGCCGTGGCTGTCGATCGCTGACAACGTCGGCTTCGCGTCCGGCCCGCACGGCGGCCGCGACCCGAGCGTCACGCGCCTGCTCGACGAAGTCGGCCTGGCCGGCGTCGCGCGGCAACTGCCGGCCACGTTGTCGGGCGGGATGGCCCAACGCGCCGCGATCGCGCGCGGGCTGTTCGGCGAGCCGGATCTGCTGTTGCTCGACGAGCCGTTCAGCGCGGTCGACGCGATCACGCGGATGCGCCTGCAGACACTGCTGCTCGACGTCGTCCACCGGCACCGGATGGCGGCGATCGTCGTCACGCACGATCTCGACGAAGCGCTGTATCTCGGCGATCGCGTGCTGATGCTCGCGCCGAACCCGGGGCGCGTCGACGACGAGATCCGCGTCGACCTCGCACGGCCGCGCGATCGGCGCGACCCGTCGCTGGCCGCGCTGCGCGCCCGACTGCTCGGTGCGTTTCAGCGCTTTCACGATCATGCGGATGACGCGGGATAAGGCACGATACGCGGCCTTAACGTTCGACCACGGTCAATCCACGCGCTTCTTCGTCGTCTGAACAAGTGGCGCGGGGAAAACCGCGTTCTCCCGTGCGCGGGCCGCTGCCACGCGCTTGCCCATCCATCGAACTCGATCGGCTCCACCGGGGCCGGCGCTGGACAGCCGTGCGGCCCGAACGATTCGAGCAGGCCGCACTGGCCGCGACGACCGGCGCTCGCGTCAATCGTCGAACGTGCCTTGATACTCCGGCGCGGCATCCGCGCGCGTGTTCAGCTCGAACATCACGCCGCCCGGCGCCCGGCAAAAGAATCGCGAACCGCGCCCGTTGTTGAAGATGTCCGTCTCCATCGAGACGCCCTCGTCCCTGAAGCGTTCGAACAGCGCTCGAACGGCTTCGAGGCTCGGCAGTTCGAACCCGACGTGGAAATTCGTCGGCCATGCCGGTACGCCGTCGCCGACGTGATCGATCACGACGTCGAAGCCCGGTCGCTTCAGGATCCAGGATTGGTCCCAGCTTCCCGCGATCGTGAAGCCGAGGTAACGCTCGAAGAAACGGGCCGTCGCCAGCGTATCGGCCGAAGGGAAGCTCAAATGGTTGAGCTTCATCGTGGGTGTCGTTGCGGTCATGGTCGTGCGCTCGCATGCGGTGATGGGCGGAGGCCCCATGCCGTTCCGCCCGACGACTTCAGAATACGAGCCGGCGCCCGCATGCGACAACTCGCATTGCGCAGGCATCCGGACCGCGCGCGAAACCCGCGCCGCACGGCGGTGAGCGCGTGGTCGACGATCGCCGCGGGCGGCGCCGCTCGCATTCCGGGCATGCCCCCTTGACGCGAAAGGCCCGATCGGCGATCGGCATCGAACACCGCTGGCCCGAGGTCCGCGGACAGACCGCGGGCCACGCATGTCCCGCTGGCGACCGGTCGAACCGCGAATCCCCGGATGCCAGCGGCGCTCGACGCTACGGCTGCGGCCTCAGAACTGATAACCCGCGCCGACCACCGCGCCGAAGTCCGAGCGCGTGTTGCCCGTCACCGACGCCTTGACGACCCAACGGTTGCTCTCCGTCACGTACGAGTACCCTGCCGCAAAACCCTGCTGGCCGTGATAGTTCGACGTCGCCGCCGACACCATCGAGCGGCCCGCGCCCGTCGGTTGCGGCAAGCCGGCCACCGCCATCGCCGATGCAACGCCGCCGTACATGTCCTTCTTCAGGTCGTTGAAGGCGTTGTACACCTGCCCGATGCGCTGGTCGGTATAGCCCTTCGCCTGCGTCGACGCCGCCGACAGGTTGTCGTTGAGCTGCTGCACGTTCACCGCGTCGGTCGGCGCCGTCCCGGCCGCGACGTTCGTGACCTGGCGCTCGCTGCCCTTCGCGCCGACCGAGAACGAGTTGTCGCGATCGGCGACCGAGCCCTGGCCGACCGCCACGGCGTTCTTGCCGGTTGCCGTCGCCGTCGACCCGATCGAACCGGCATCGGCGCGCGCGATCCACGACGTGTTCGCATCGGTGGCCGCCGCGTGGATCTTGTCGTTGGCCGCGACATTCTGCAACGCGGTGTTGAACTGGCCCATGTTGACCGCGTCGTTCGCATTCACGCCCGCCGCGACGCCGGTCAGCACGCGGTCCCCTGCCGTGCCGGTGAAGTTCACGCTGGTGCCGCCGCTATCCTTCCCGACCGTGATCGCGCCGTTCGGATCCTGCTGCTGCACGAGGCCGGCCTTGCCGTTCGCGATATTGGTCACGCTCCCCTGCAGGTTCGAGATGTCGGTGGTGTTCTTCGACACCTGCTGGTTGGTCGCGTACAGCTGCGAGCCGTTCACCGCATCCGTGCTGGTGGCGCTCAGCGTGCCGGCCTGCACGTTGGTGATGCGCGTGCCGCTGGCGCCGCCGAGCGTGATCGTGCTCTTCGAGCTGTCGTCGTACTGCACCGCGAGCGCGCCGAGCTGGTTGAGGTTCGACTGCACGTCTTTCAGCTGCTTCACGTTCACCGCGTCGGTATCGCTGGTGCCCGCGGCAACGTTCTTGAGCACGACCGCCGAATTGACGTCGCCGCCGACGAGCGACACGGAATTCAACCGGTTGCCGTTCGGGTCGACGTCGTATTTGACGACGTTCTTCACGGCCTCGCCGGCCTGGTTCGACACGTTCGTGATCTGCTGTTCGAGCGCGGTTTTCACACCCGACAGCTGCCCGCCGTTCACCGCATCCGTGCTGCCCGCGGCGACGTTGCCGTCGGCCACGTTCGTCAGCTTCGTCGGCGCGCCGCCGCGCGCGGCGCTGTACGCGCCGAGCGTCGGGTCGAACTGCAGCGCGTCCTGCTGCAGCCCGGCGATCGCGGCCGTGTTGCCCGCGATGTTCGTTTCGGCATTGCCGAGGCGCGTTTCGTGATTCTCGAGCGTTGTCGTGTTGCTGCCGACGCGGCCGTCGAGGTTCGTCAGCGCGTCGCCGACGTTGTTGAACGAACCGCCGCCAACCTTGTAGGACGGCGCGCCGATCGAGCCGTCCGGGTTGACGGTCGCGCCCCCGCCGAGCGCGGCCGCCGTCCCGTCGATCGCGCGGCGCAACTGCGCGCCGTTCACCGCATCCGTGCTGCCGGCCGCCACGTTGCCTTCCGCGACGTTGGTCAGGTGCACCGGGCTCCCGCCATTGCCGGCGCCGAGCGACACCTGCCGCTTGCTCGCATCGTCGTACTTCACGGCGAGCGCATCGAGCTGGCTCGTGCCGTCGTGAATCGCGGCGGTCAGCTGGTCGACGTTGACCGCGTCCGTGCCGTTCGTGCCGGCCGCGACGTTGCCGATGCGTTGCGGGCCATGGCCGCCGTGGCTCGCGTCGTAGGCGCCGAGGCCCGGGTTCCACAGGAGCGCATCCTGCTGGAGCGCCGCGATGTTGCCCGTATTCGTCGTCACCTGGTTGCCGACGGCCGTGATCGACTGGTTGAGCGTGTCGGTCGCCTTGCCGAGCTGGCCCACGTTCACGGCGTCGTTCGCGGCCACCCCATCCGCGACATTGTGCAGCCCGACCGGCGCCGCGGCTCCCGTCCCGCCGAACGTGACGCCGCTGTGCGCGTCGCTGTCGTACTGCACGGCGTTCTTCGTCGCGTTGCCGATCTGGCTGGTGATCGACGTGCTCAGGTTGCCGAGCGTCGTGCTGAGGTTGTTCGTCACGCTCGTGCTGAGCGATGCGAGGCCGCCGCTCAGTTGCCCGACGTTGACGGCGTCGTGCGCGTCCGTCCCGTCGGCGACGTTGTGCAGCGTCGTGCCGTTGGCGCCCGCCAACGTCACCGAGTCGAAGCCGCTCGCGCCGTCGTACTTCACGTTGCGTGCGTCGGCCGCCTGCAGGCTGCCGATGTTCGCGCTCGCCGTGCTCAGCGATGCGTTGATGCCGGTCACGCTGTTCTGCAGGTTCGTGATGGCCGAGGCCGCGGTCGAGATGGACGTCTGCAGCGGCGCGACGCTGCCCTTCAGCTGGCCGACGTTGACGGCGTCGGTATCGGCCACGCCGGCCGCGACGCCGCCGATCGTGGTGCCGCCGGCGCCGTCGAGCGCGATCGCCGCGTGGGTGTTGTCGGTGTACTTCACGACGTTCTGCGTCGCCGTGACGATGCTCGTGCTGAGGCTGTTGCCGACACTGGTCACGCGCTGGTCGACGTTCGAGATCGTGGTCGACAGCGAATTGCCGACCGACGTCACGCGTGCGTCGACGTTGCCGATGCCCGTGCTGAGCGTGCTGTTCACGTTCTTCAGCTGCTGGACGTTGACGGCGTCCGTATCGGCCGCGCCCGCCGCGACGTTCTTGAGCTGGCGCTCGCTGCCGATCGCGCCGAACGACACCGCTCCGCCGACCGGCGCGGCCGTGCCGCCGAACGCCGGCGTGCCCCCGTTGTTCGCGCCGATGCTGCCCGACCCGATCGCGACCTGGTTGTTGCCGTTCGTCTGCGCCCCCGCACCGATCGCCACCGATTGCGTGCCGCCGGCACGCGTCTGCGTCGCCGCGTCGTATGACGCGCCGGCCGACACGCCGTCGCTCGACGTCGGGTTCGCGCCGCCGATCGCGATCGAGCGGTCGCCGCTGGCCAGCGCCGAGTGGCCGAGCGCGATCGAGCTCGTGCCGTGCGCATCCGCGACGTTGCCGAGCGCCATCGAGAAATCGCCGATCGCGGCCGACTGGCGGCCGATCGCCAGCGCCGTGTTGCCTTGCGCGACGGCCACCGTGCCGATCGCGGTGGACGAGTTCGCCAGCGCCTGCGAGCCGACGCCGATCGCGATCGCGCCGCCGCTGCTGCTGCCGCCGTTGCTGCTCGCGTTCGACTGGTCGCCGATCGCGATGCCGCTGGTGCCGGCCTTCGCATTCGTGCCCTGCGTCACGTTCGCGGTACTCACCGCCACGTAGTTCCCGCTCTTCGTCGCCACGCACAGCGGGTTGGTTCCGTCGATGCACTGCCCGGTCAGTGCGTTGTCCGGATTGCCGCGGTCGACGAAATTGTCGGCATGCGCGGTGCCGGCGATCAGCATCCCCGCGCCCGTGAACATCGCGGCGGCCAGCGCCGAAATCTGCTTCTTCTTCATGGTCTTCTGCTCCGTTGTGTAGCGTCTGGTTTGAATACGGACTACTTACTTTTATGAAAGATTCGACTTCGATTGCGATTGCGACTTCAGTGCGGAACCCGATTCCGATATCCGGTCCGGCCATGCCGGAGGCGCGTTGCGTCGACCATCCGTTTCGACAGGACGATCGAAGCCCCCGGGCACGCCGCACGTTCTACGGCCCGTTCCGTCAATCCGGAAACTGAATTAGGAATACGTAATGCGCTTTATGGACGAGTCTTTCCCCGGATGAATCCGGAGATTCAACCTGCCGTTACCCACACCTCTGATGTGATGTCGCGCCGACCGCGACCAACCCCGTTTCTTTTATTTCATCTTCGACTACCGGCGTTTCGCCTCCGTGCCGCGAGCCTTCGCCCGGACGCGCGTCGATTGCCGCCTCGTATCCGAATCACACAACTTCCGTCACCACTTTCGGTGCCTTCCGTTGCGCTGTGCCACCCGGCGTTCAAAGTTCGGACGAATTATGAGACACGATCTAGAATTATTAAAGGCGACATTCTTTATAGATTGTGAAATTCAATTCATTCAATGACTTGCGCAAAATACGGACATCTCGCAAACGATTTCGCACCACCGGGATTAATCGAAATGTTTTATGGAGAGGACAAATGCTTTGCCGAAGCAGATTTAAATTCGATTCGACCTCGAAACGATAATCCCGCGACCGACCAATGGAATGGTTAAGCGGAGGATATTCGCGTAAACCATGAGCGGCGACGCATGTCGAAGCGCGGCATTCCTGTCGTAATCCGCCATTTTAAAAATCGGGAAAGCGGAATGGCGCGAATATTCCGGACACGTCTGGCGGGATTCGAAATAAGCTCCTACAATTCCGCTCGCATTGATTTCCGCAGTCGCGATCCTCACGATGCGCGCCCGGCAATCGTCCGTGTCTTTACCGGCCAGGTGATCAAAAAAAACGAACGCCGTGCCATCGGGCGGCCGGTTGCTGCCGCGCCGTGCCGCCAACCTCCGGAACCGATGCGAGCGTGCGATGCGCTGATGCATCGTCATAGAGCGGCGCATGACGTTTCTCCCGAACCGGGCAGGCCCCCCGCGGAAACGCATCCAACCGCCTTTCCAGAACAGGTGCACGATGCCTTCATCGACCTCCGCATTGCGCGACGCCCATATCCTGGTCGTCGACGATCAACCCGACCAGCTGCGTTTGCTGACCGACATCCTGCGCGGCACGGGCTGCCGGATCAGCATCGCGTCCGATGGCATGCAGGCATGCCAGCGCGCGCAGGCGCTGTTGCCCGACCTGATCCTGATGGATGTCCGCATGCCGCGGATGGATGGTTTCACCGCGTGCCGGCTGCTCGCCGCCGATCCGGCCACGCGCGCGATTCCGGTCATTTTCCTGACCGTGGCCGGCGCATTGCACGAACGCCTCGAAGGGCTGGAAATCGGCGGCGTCGACTATGTCGTGAAGCCGTTCGAGCCGGCGGAAGTGGTCGCGCGCATTCGCGTGCAGCTCGCGCGGACGACGCGCGAACGACCGGCTGATACGGCGCCGGCGGACGGCCCGTTCGCGGCCGGCGACGACGACGGCATCATCGTGCGCGCGGCGATCCGCCACCTGTCGCGCACGCTGAACGACCCGCCGACGGTGGAGCAACTGGCGCGCGCGGTCGGCACGCATGAAAAGCGGTTGTCGCGCGCGTTTCGAGACAATCTCGGGCAGACGGTGTTCGAGTATCTGCGGCACGAGCGGCTGCGGATCGCGCAGGATCTGCTGGGTTCGACGTCGCTCAGCATTGCGAGCATCGCGAAGGAAATCGGTTTTTCCACGCCGGCCAATTTCGCGACGGCCTTTCGCGAACGCTTCGGCGTCACGCCGACCGAGTGGCGGCGCCAGCGCCGGGCGCGCTCGCGCGCCGCGCCCCGCGAGCCGCAGCGCGGCACTTAGCGGCGTTCGGCCCGCTCGAGGTCACCAGTCGTATTTCGCGCTGGCCAGCACGGTCCGCTCGTTGCCGAACACGCACACGGCATATGATTGACAGCCGCTGACGTAGCGCCGGTCGAACAGGTTCGCGACGTTCAGCGCGAAACGCCAGTGCGGCAGGTCGTAATGCAACGCGAGGTCATACAAGGTCGCGCTCGGCACCGTGAGCGAATTGTCGGGCGCGCCGGCCGACGCGCTCTGGTAGCGCACGCCGCCGCCGATCCCGAGCCCGGACAGCGCCCCCGTACGCCAGGTCCAGTCGGCCCACATCGACGCCATCTGCCGCGGCAGCGGCACGGACACCGGCCAGTGGTTCAGCGACGCATCGTTCGCCTGCACGTTCTTGACGTCCTGGTACGCATACGACGCGACGATCGACAGTTCGCGCGTCACCTTGCCGACCGCGCTCAGCTCGATGCCGCGCGAGCGCACCTTGCCGGTCTGCACGGACGTCGTGCCGGTCGGGTCGAGATTCACCGGCGTCGGCGTCACGACGTTGGTCTGGTCGATCTGGTAGACGGCCACGCTCAGCATCAGGTTCCTGCCGGGCGGCTGCCAGCGCAGCCCGGCTTCGGCCTGCGCGCCGCGCGTCGGTTTCGGCAAGCCGCCGCCGAACATCCGCACGCCGACGACCGGATCGAACGACGTCGAATAGCTCACGTACGGCGACACCCCCGCGTCGCCCTGATAGGTCAGTCCGACGCGCCCGGAAAACGCACTGACGTCCTGCCGCGCCTGCGTGCCGGCCGTCCGGTCGTCGAAACGCGCATTCACGACGTCCTCGCGGCCGCCGAGCGTCAGCGTCCAGCGCCGCCAGCGGATCTGGTCCTGCGCATACACGCCGACCGCATTCATCGCCGTGTACTGGTCGACATGACCGAGCGACGTCGGGCCGGCGAAGATCGCGGCCGTCACCGGCCGGTAGACGGGGTGGTACAGGTTGAGCGACGGCGCCAGCGCAAGCCACACGCTGTTGGTCGTCGTCTGCCGGTCGAATTGCAGGCCGAACAGCAGCGTATGATCGAGCGGCCCCGTGCCGAAGCGCGCCTGCGCGTGATGGTCGACGTCGAGCCGGCTGTAGTTGAGCTGGAACAGCCCCGCGAAACGCATCATGTTCGTCGTGCTGCGCGGCGCGAGGCCGTTGCCGAACACCGTCGCATCGTCCAGCGACAGGTGCGACCAGCGCACGTCCTGGTGCAGCGTCCAGATCGCATTCACGCGGTGTTCCAGCGTGTAGCCGAGCGACCATTGCTTCTTGCGGTAGTCGTTGAACGACGGATCGCCCATGTAGATGTCCTGCGACAGGCGGCCGTTCGGGTTCGGCAGTACGGTGCCCGACGCGGGCAGGAAGTTCGACGAAATGTCGCCGCTGTCCTGCAGGAACGTCGCGGCAACCGTCAGCGACGTATCGGCGTCCGGCCGCCAGCGGAACGACGGCGCGAGCGCGACGCGGCGATCGCCGTTCGGGCCCGTCACCGCGTTGCCGTCGCGCGCGACGCCGACGAAGCGGTACGCATACTTGCCGTCCGGATCGAGCGTGTCGCCGACATCGAGCATGACCTGCTTGCGCGCATCGTTGCCGATCTGCACGCCGGCCTCGCGCACGCGTTCGCCATCGGCGCGCTTCGTGTGCGCGTCGACGATCGCGCCGGGCTCGCCCGCGCCGTACAGCACCGACGTCGGGCCGCGCAGGATCGCGATCGAATCGATCGTGTACGGATCGACGCGCCAGTTCGCGATCACGGCCGTATTCGGCGCCGCCACGCCGTCGACGTACAGCGTCGGCGTGAAGCCGCGCAGCGCCGCATACCAGTCGGTCCGGCTGTCGGCGCCGAACGTCGAGAAACCCGGCACGTAGCGCAGCGCCTGGTTCAGGTCGGCCGCGCCGGTCATCTCGATCTGCCGCGCGGTGACGATATTGACCGTTTGCGGGATCTCGGCCACCGGCGTGTCGGTCTTCGTGCCGGCCGTGGTTCGCCGCCCGACGAGCCCGGCGGACGCGGCATCGGCGGTTCCTTGCACGTCGATTGCCGGCAGCACGGCCGCGGCGGCGCCTGCCTTCGCCGCCGCCGTGCCCGATGCCTGCGCCTGCGCGCCGCCCGCGACCGCCGCGCACAACGTCCCGCCCGCAACGATCGTCATGGTGCGCCGTATCGCGCCTGTCTGCGTCCGCATCGCTTCAATACTCCGTCGTGCTGTCCTGGCCCGTTCGGCCGGATCGACCGGCGCCGTGCGCCGGTGCCCGTCCCGGGGTGTCGTGATTGTCGTGCCGGCGAAGTCGATCGCGCGCGTACCGGCATGCACCGGCCCGCCGCGGCGCTCGCGGGCGCAGCGATCATACCGGGTGGATGTGACGCGGTGTTCGGGAAAATTCGTAGGCGTCGCCGGCAGGCACGACGCGACGGGCGGCGCGCGCGTCCGGGCGCGTCGCAGACGACGGGCCGCGCCGGCATACGCACTGCCCGCGGCGCCGGTATCGTCAGCGGCGACTCAGATATTGTCCATGCGCCACCGGCGCGGGCTGACGCCGGTCAGGCGCGTGAAGGTGCGCGAGAAGTGACTCTGATCGGCGAACCCGCACGCCGCCGAGATCATGCTCAGCGGCATCTGCGGGTTGCGCAACCATGTCTTCGCCCGTTCGACGCGCTGCACGATCAGCCAGCGATGCGGCGGCATCCCGGCCGTCTGGTGAAACGCCTTGACGAAATGGCCGCGCGACAGGCCGCAGGCGCTTGCCACATCGGCGAGCCCGATTTTCCCGTCGAGGTGTTCGAGCAGCAGTTCCTTCGCCCGCTGCTCCTGCGACGGCGTGAGCTTGCCGGCCGACTTTTCCCGCCGCTCGCCGACGCCGCCGTACCGATGGGCGACGTGTGCCTGAAACGCCAGCCCCACATGATCGATGAAGAGCTGCGACGCCTGGTCGGGGCTAGACAGCGCAGGCAGCAACGCGCGACCGAGCGCATGGATGATCGGGTCGTTCGCGCTGAGGTGAGGCGGCAGGTAGAGCTGCGGTCGTTGCCGGCCGCCGAGGTCGTCCACCGTCTCCTCCAGCGTATGGCGCGGCAGGTGGAAATGGAGGCAATCGAACGCGCCCTTGAGATCCGCCACCCAGTTGCGGTCGAGGTCGTGGATCGTCACGGTCCCCGCGTCGTACGGGACGAACGGCGCGCGGCGGCCGTCGAGCCACAGCTCCTGTTCGCCGAACGGGCGCAACTGCAGGACGATGAGATCCGAGTGCTCGGGCGTGTAGGGGGCGGTCAGCCCCATGTTCCTGCGCAGCGTCTTCAGCCGGCTGATGCCGACCTGCCCTTTCGGCAACGTCTGGGTAATGACGGTCTGCCGCACGTCGGCCGGCATGAAATCGGAGGTGGCGGTGTCTGACTGAGGCGCAGTCATCGGTTGACGCGAGCGGCGAATGACGAGGCTCGCCAGTCTAGCAAATCGCGGTGGGACGCGCTGCCCGTACCGCGCATGCGCTGGTATGATGCGCGAGCCCCTCCCTCCCGGAACCCGCGATGAAGCTGTCATTCGAAGCGCTCGAGGCGCTGGACGCGATCGACCGCGCCGGCACCTTTGCCGAAGCCGCGGAACTGCTGCATCGCGTGCCGTCCTCGCTGACCTACCTGGTGCAGAAACTCGAAAGCGATCTCGGCGTGATGCTGTTCGACCGCAGCGGGCGGCGCGCGAAGCTCACGCATGCGGGACGCATCGTCGTCGAGGAAGGCCGACGCCTGCTGCGTGCGGCCGAGCAGCTCGAAATCAAGGCGCAGCGTGCGCAGCAAGGGTGGGAAACCGAAGTCCGCGTCTGCATCGACGAAATCCTGCCGTTCGACGCGCTGTGGCCGTACGTTCACCGGTTCTACGCGCTCGGGATGGACACGCGGCTGCGACTGTCGACCGAAGTGCTCGGCGGCGCATGGGACGCGCTGATTTCGCGCCGCGCCGATCTGGTCGTCGGCGCGGCGGGCGACCCGCCGGAGCTGCCGGGCATCGTCGCGCGGCCGATCGGCTCGCTCAGGCACGTCTTCGCCGTCGCGCCGACGCATCCGCTCGCGTCGCTGCCCGAGCCGCTGCCGATGGCGTCGGTCGTCCAGTATCGCGGCGCGGTGATCAGCGATACGTCGCGCGAACTGCAACCGCAGTCGGTCGCGATCGACGCCGGCCAGCCGTATCTCGCGGTGCCGACGCTCGCGGCCAAGCTCGATGCGCAGTGCGAAGGGCTCGCGGTCGGCACGCTGCCGGAATGCATCGCCGCGCGCGCGATCGCCGACGGCAGGCTCGTCGCCCGCCAGGTGACCGGCATGCGCGACACCACGCACTGCTATCTCGCGTGGCGCGGCGACGAAGCAGGCCGCGCGCTGCACTGGTGGGTCGAGCAGCTCGACCGTCCCGACCTGGTCGAGCGCTTCACGGCGCCCGACAAATCGACCGGCTGATTCGTCCATTCACGGCCGGTGCTGGCGCGGGCAGCCATCCGTCCGACGCTTGACCGCGCACCCGTCATGCACGCCGCCGACCCGGCCTGCGCGCAACCGCACCATCCGCCTCACACCGCCCCCACCCGCCTCGATCGTTTCCTTTCAGATCGTTTAAGACGCCGCTCAGGACTTTCATCCGCGCGTCCCTTAACGTTGGAGTACGACGCCGACACGCGACAGCGCGCCGGCACGCCTCCACGACTCGCCGCGCGAGTACTCAAGGGAAACGCCAGATGACAGCCCAGACGAACGACGTGCCGATCGCGGACACGATCTTTTTCAACGGCAAGATTGCGACACAGGACGACAAGCGCTCGTTCGTCACCGCGCTCGCGGTGAAGGACGGCCGCGTGCTCGCCGCCGGCAACGAACACGACGTGATGCGCCACGCACGCGGCGACACGCCGCGCGTCGACCTCAACGGCCGCACCGCGATCCCGGGCCTGAACGATTCGCACCTGCACGTGATTCGCGGCGGCCTGAACTTCAACATGGAGCTGCGCTGGGACGGCGTGCCGTCCCTCGCGGACGCGCTCGACATGCTGCGCCGCCAGGTGCAGCGCACGCCCGCGCCGCAGTGGGTGCGCGTGGTCGGCGGCTGGAACGAGCTGCAGTTCGCCGAACGCCGTCTGCCGACGCTCGACGAAATCAACGCGATCGCGCCCGATACGCCGGTGTTCATCCTGCACCTGTACGACAGCGCGCTGCTCAACGGCGCGGCGCTGCGCGCGGTGGGCTACACGAAGGACACACCGAACCCGCCGGGCGGCGAGATCCGGCGCGATCGCCACGGCAACCCGACCGGGATGCTGATCGCGCGGCCGAACGCCGGCATCCTGTATTCGACGCTCGCGAAAGGCCCGAAGCTCGGCTACGACGACCAGGTGAATTCGACGCGGCACTTCATGCGCGAACTGAACCGTCTCGGCGTGACGAGCGCGATCGACGCGGGCGGCGGTTACCAGGCCTACCCGGACGACTACGCGGTCATCATGGATCTCGCGAAACGCGGCGAGCTGACGATGCGCATCGCCTACAACCTGTTCACGCAGAACGCGAAGCAGGAGATCGAGGATTTCGCGAAGTGGGTGAAGATGACGAAGCCCGGCGACGGCGACGAATTCCTGCGCGTGAACGGCGCGGGCGAGATGCTCGTGTTCTCCGCCGCCGACTTCGAGGATTTCCTGGAGCCGCGCCCCGACCTGCCCGACACGCTCGAAGCCGAGCTGACGGCGGTGGTCCGCCTGCTCGTGCAGAACCGCTGGCCGTTCCGGCTGCATGCGACCTACGACGAATCGATCAGCCGCTTCCTGAACGTGTTCGAAGCCGTGAACCGCGAGATCCCGTTCAACGGGCTGCGCTGGTTCTTCGACCACTGCGAGACGATCTCGGACGCGAACATCGCGCGGATCGCCGCGCTCGGCGGCGGCATCGCGGTCCAGCACCGGATGGCGTTCCAGGGCGAGTACTTCATCGCGCGCTACGGCGCCGACGCGGCCACGCGCACGCCGCCGATCCGCGCGATGCTGGACGCCGGCCTGCCGGTCGGCGCCGGCACCGATGCGACGCGCGTCGCGAGCTACAACCCGTTCGTGTCGTTGTACTGGATGGTGTCCGGGCGCACCGTCGGCGGCACCGCGCTGTACGGCGAGCGCAACCGGCTCGACCGCATGGAAGCGCTGCGCCGCTATACCGTCGGCAGCGCCTGGTTCTCGAACGAGGACGACCGCAAGGGCGCGCTGGTGCCCGGCCAGTACGCGGATTTCGCGGTGCTCACCGACGACTACTTCACGGTCGACGAGCCGCAGATCAAATACCTGTCGTCGGTGCTGACGGTCGTGAACGGCAAGGTCGTGCACGCGGACGAGGAATTCGCGCCGCTCGCGCCGCCGCCACTGCCGGTCAGCCCCGCGTGGTCGCCGGTGGCCGAGTTCGGCGGCTACAGCCGCTATCGCCCGGTCGCGGCTGCCCGCGCCTGCATCGACAGTTGCGCGAACCAGTGTGGCGTGCACGGGCACGGCCATCTGGCCGCGTGGCGCAACGACGTGCCCGTGAGCGACCACAACGGTTTCTGGGGCGCGCTCGGCTGCAGCTGCTTCGCGTTCTGAACGCCGGCCACCCGGCCGGTTTCCTTCGCCGAAACGCGACGGGCGGTGCCGCCGCTCGTCCGCCGTGCACCCATGTGTCGCGCGTGCCGCGCGCACCGCATGGATGCACACCCTTCCAGGCTGTGCCGATCCGATATCGGCGCGGCCCAACCCGTGCGTCGATCGTCTTCGGCGCCCGACCTACTCTTGGAGAATTGCAATGCCCACCGCTTCGGCCCAACCCGGCAAGTCGCTGATCAACCCGACCAATCACACGCTGATCATGATCGACTTCCAGTCGCAGATGTCGTTCGCGACCAAGTCGATCGATCCGAACCTGCTGCGCAACAACACGTCGCTCGTGTCGAAGGCCGCGAAGGAATTCAACGTGCCGACGATCCTCACGACGGTCGCCGAGAAGACCTTCTCCGGTCCGATGTACGAGGAAATCACGTCGGTCTTCCCCGAGGAAAAGCTGATCGACCGCACGTCGATGAACACCTGGGAAGATCCGCGCATCGCCGAACGCGTGAACGCGATCGGCAAGAGCAAGATCGTGCTCGCCGGGCTGTGGACGTCGGTCTGCATCGTCGGCCCGTCGCTGTCGGCGATCGATCAGGGCTTCGAAGTGTATGTGATCGCCGATGCATGCGGCGACGTATCCGACGAAGCGCACGAGCGCGCGATGCAGCGCATGATCCAGGCCGGCGCGCGCCCGATGACGTCGCTGCAATACCTGCTCGAGCTGCAGCGCGACTGGGCGCGTACCGAGACGTACGCGCAGACCACGAAGACCGCCGCGCAACATGGCGGCGCATACGGCCTCGGCATCACCTACGCGAAGTCGATGTTCGGCGCGAGCGAAGGTCACTGACCGGTGTCGCGGGCGGCATGCCGCCCGCGAACGCCCCATGCTGCCGGCGGCGCCTGCGTCGCCGGCAGTGCCCTTGCCGGGCATCGCGTCAGCCGGTCGAACCGGGCGGACGCTTCATCTCCTTCCTGATCCGTACGATCGAGCCGAGCGGGGCATGCCCCGTCCCGGCCGGCGGGATCATCCTCCTTTCTTCCATCGCGCCCCGTTCGATCGCGAACCCGCTCGTCGCCCGCGCCGGTTCGGGTTTGCCGCCGACGACCGGGCACACGTCATCGCTTCGACGCCGACGGACGCTCGGCACGGCCACCGCACGGACGGCCGTATGAAGCCGCGCGCCGACGAATCCCGCTCGTCCGGCCGACGCACCATAGCGGGCCACGCGCGGGAAATCCGCTACATCGATACGAAAACCGGACGCTCGCGGCACCGGAGCCGGCTGGCTTCGTCCGGCCGCGAACGGCGCACGGGTATGCGCCGACGCAGGCCGCCAACGCGCTATTCCTGCCGGCGAATGACGGCGGGCAGCGCATAACGGCCGGCGCCCGCGATGGCGATCGTGCCGAACAGGATCAGCAGCATCCATGCGAATTGCCCGTCGCGCAGCGACCAGTCCGGATGGACGAACACCAGCGCGACGAGCGTGACGATCAACACCGGCAGCGCTGCAAGCCTCGTCCATACGCCGACGATCATGAAGACCGGGCAGACGACTTCGGCGAAGATCGCGAACAGGATCGACAGCGTCCGGCCGAGATGAAACGGATCCTCGATGGCGGCGGCTTCCGCCGTGTAGTGGATGAGCTTCGGCAGGCCGTGAACGGCGATCAGCAACAGACTGGCGGCAACCCGCAGGAACAGCAGGCCGAGATCGACGGCGTGGCGGGAAAGATTCGATTGGGCAGGATTCATGCGACGGGAAAAGGATGAGGTTCGGTTCGGCGCAAGGCCGCGGCGACGCGCGTGTCCGGCGTCGGGCGCGTGTTGCCGCGCTTGCGATGGACGGCGTCGCGCGACCCCGGCGCACGCGCGCGGCGGGCGCCGCATGCGTGCCGGCGAGTCGCCGACGCGTTCGTGCAATCTACGCGCGCCGCCCGCCGCTGTCCCGCTGTTGGTCCCGCCGATTGCCTGAAACGTTCTGAAGCGCGATACCGCGGCCGACGGGCGTGTCGTTACGACCCGCCCGAACGCGGTTCGGCTTCGGCCGCATCGAGTCCGATCGCGTGCGCGTCGGGCCACGTTTCCTGCACGGCCGTCTGCGCGGTTGCCGCGGCATGGACGGCCAGCAGCCGTGTGCGCGTGTCGACGGACACCGGCGGCGCATCCGGATCGCGCATCGCGTCGAGCGCCGCGCGCGCCCGTTCGCGGCACTCGTCGACGAGCGACAGCTCGAACAGGCAGGGCACCGCGACGGCCGCGAGCGCCATGCCGAGCGCGGTGTCGCCGTGCGCGGAGAACGCCCAGTCGAGCGCCTCGCGCAGATTGTCGAGTTCGCGCCGCACCGCATCGACCCGCGTGCCGCCGTCGTCCGGCGCATCCGTGAACGACGTCAGGAAATAGTGTGCGTGCGCGCGTGCCGCCGCCTCGCACTCGCCGTGCGCGTCGAGCTGCTGCTGCGCATACGCGCGCGTGGTCGCGAGCAGCCGGTAGCGCGGCACCTCCTGCGCGGCGTCGAGGATCAGCAGCGACTTCGACACCAGGCCGGCGATCGTGTCGAGCAGCCGCGTGCCGGTCAGGCCGCGAGTCCCGACAACGCCGCGCACGGCCTCGATCGAAAACCCGCCGCGGAACACGCCGAGCCAGCGCAACAGCAGGCGCTCGTCGTCGTGGAGCAAGCGGTCGCTCCAGTCGTACATCGCACGCAGCGTCCGGTGGCGCGGCAACGCAGTGCGAAAGCCGCCGGTCAGCAGCCGGAAATGGTCGTCGAGGTGCGCGGCCAGCACGTCGATGCCGAGCACGGCGGCACGCGCCGCGGCCAGTTCGATCGCGAGCGGCAAGCCGTCGAGCCGGCGACAGACCGATGCCATCAGCGACACGCTGCGCGCATCGAGCGGGAAACGCGGGTCGGCCGCGCAGGCGCGCGCCGCGAACAGCTGCACCGCGCTCGCGCGCATCGCGTCGTCATCGTCTTCGCCCGGCACGTCGAGCGGCGGAACCGGGCAGACGCGCTCGCCGTTGATGCGCAACGCCTCGCGACTGGTCGCGAGCACGCATGCCCCGCCGGCCGCATCGGTCAGCGCGCTGGCGAGCTGCGCCGCCGAATCGAGCAGATGCTCGCAGTCATCCAGCACGAGCAGCATCCGGCGATGCGCGACGCGGGCGAGCACGGTCTCGAGCGTCGGCGATCCGCCCGGCTGCGCGACACCCAACGCAGCGGCCAGCGCCTCGGGAACGAAACGCGGGCACGCGACCGTCGCCAGCGACACGACGACCGTGCCGTCGGGAAACCGCGCACCGGCACGCGCGGCCGCCTCGACCGCGATGCGCGTCTTGCCGATGCCGCCCGCGCCGACCAGCGTCACGACGCGGGCAGCCTGCAGCGCGGCCAGGACGTCGGCCACCGCCTGTTCGCGGCCGAACAGCACGCTCGACACACTCGTGGCGCGCACTGCTGCGGTACGCACGGGCACCTCGCCGTCCTCCTGCCGTGCGACGAGGCGATAACCGCGGCCCGGCACCGTCACGATCAGGTTGCGATCGTCGGCCAGCGCCTTGCGCAGCGACGCGATGTGCACCTGCAGGTTGTTTTCCTCCACGACCGTGTGCGGCCAGACGCGCTGCATGATTTCGTCTTTCGAGACCAGTGCGCCGTTCGCCCGAATCAGCAACTCGAGAATGTCGAATGCGCGACTGCCGATACGCAGCAGCTTGCCGTTCGAACGGATTTCACGTCTGTCTAGAAAAACGTGAAGTGTTCCAATCCGGATCATGGGAATTTCTTGTGGATGACATTCAACGGCGCACAGTCGAAATCGCGCGCCGGTTTCGACTTCAATGCTACGGCATTTGCATGAATGAAAGATTCAAATTATTGGAATGAAGCGATCGAATTTTTTGAAATGACGCGCATCGGTCCGGATGGCAGCCTGCCGAGGCGGGGCCGGCCCCGCCCCGCATACGCCGGCCTGCGTCATGCGCGAATGCCTCATTCATTCGTGAATGCATTTCCAATTCCCTGATGAAATGCATTTCAGGATGTTTTCAGGAAAATACAGCTTTTCGTCGTATCGAAACGAGCGGCCGTGGTTAATGGGTGGCCTGAATCGGCCCGCCAATTCTTTCAAATTCATTTCACCGCAGTCGGTGTGTCGACAGGCAGCGCGTCACGCCCGCACCTGGCGCGACACGAACTGGTCGACCGCGGACGCGAGAACCATCTCGCGGCAATTCGCCGGACGTTTCGCGCCGCGCCACTGCGGCTTGTAGATCGCGTCGCCATGACGGATCTCGTGGCCGGTGAGCGCGCAGCGCCCGCGGGCGCGCGCCTTCGCGCTGATCCAGCGCTGCTCGTCGTAGCGGCAGTGAGTCGGGTCGCTCCACGACACCAGCACCGACGAATCGGTCTGCCGCTCGACGGCGACGATCGCGCTGTGGCGCCGCACGCTGCCGCTCGACGGTATCGAGACGTCGCCATGGCGACGGCTGCGCGGCGCGATCCAGCGGCCCGCATCGAGCGGCGGGCCCAGCAGCGTCATCGTGTGTGCCCAGCGGTTGAAGGCATCCATGTCGGCATCTCCAGGCAAATGTCGGGCGGTCCGGCGCGATCGGACCCGTTTGTGCCGCGACACGCGTCGTGCGCCGGCGCGCATCGGCGCGAATCGGCGCGCCCCGTGCGATCCACGGCAAGCGGACGGATCCCACGATAGCCACGCGCGGCTGAATAGTCCCGGTCGCGCGCTTAATCGATCTGCCGTGCGGTCGTCGCGGCCGGCCAACCGGCCGTGTTCATAACAATTCAGCCGTCATTCAGTACGGCGCGCAGTCCGCCGGGATAGGCTCCGGTCGGCATGCATTCGTCGGCATTGCGCGCCCTGCCGGGTGCGCAACGACCGGCGCGGGCCTGCTGCCAGGCGCCACGGCTGCGGCCGCCGCCTCGCCCGCCATTTCCCGCGGCGCCCCGGCGCCGCACCTATCAGGAGTTTCGATGGATTCCGTCAAGAACGACGTGGTGCCGTCGGCCCGCCGCCGCGACATGCTCGTGGCCGGCGCGACCGCCGTCGCCGCAGCCGCCCTGCCGGCCGCGGCTGCCGCGGCCGCCACGCCCGCCCGCGCCGCCTCTTCCCCCCACGCTGGAGCACACACGATGAACACGATCGTCACGAAGGACGGCACGCAGATCTACTTCAAGGACTGGGGCACCGGCCGCCCGGTCGTGTTCTCGCACGGCTGGCCGCTGTGCGCGGATGCCTGGGACGCGCAGATGCTGTTCCTCGTGCAGCACGGTTATCGCGTAATCGCGCACGACCGCCGCGGCCACGGCCGTTCGAGCCAGCCGTCGCGCGGCAACGACATGAACACGTACGCGGACGATCTCGCCGCGCTGCTCGACGCACTCGACGTGCGCGACGCAACGCTCGTCGGCCACTCCACCGGCGGCGGCGAAGTCGCGCGCTACATCGGCCGTCATGGCACGAAGCGCGTGGCGAAGGCCGTGCTGATCGGCGCCGTGCCGCCGCAGATGGTGAAGTCGCCGACCAATCCGGGCGGCCTGCCGATGGACGTGTTCGACGGTATCCGCAAGAACGTCGCGGAGAACCGTTCGCAGTTCTACAAGGATCTCGCAGTGCCGTTCTTCGGTTTCAATCGCCCGAACGCAAAGGTGTCGCAGGGCACGATCGACGCGTTCTGGTCGCAGGGGATGATGGGCGGCATTCACGGCCAGTACCTGTGCGTGAAGGAGTTCTCGGAAGTCGACTACACCGAGGACCTGAAGAAGTTCGACGTGCCGACGCTCGTGCTGCACGGCGACGACGACCAGATCGTGCCGATCGACGATTCGGCCCGGCTGTCGTCGAAGATCGTCAAGCATGCGGTGTTGAAGGTGATCGAGGGCGGCTCGCACGGCATGTGCGTCGTGAGCGCCGATCGCATCAACGCCGAGCTGCTCGCGTTCCTGCAGGCGTAAGCGCGCCGTCCGTCGCGGCGGCGCGCATGCCGCCGCGGCGGACGCCGCCCATGCGCCGTTCAGGACTTTTCAGGAAATTTCAGATCGCCCGGTGCGGCGCTCACGGCGTCCGCACCGGGCGCAGCAGGATGCCGAGCAGCGCGCCGGCGAGCGCGAACGCCATCGCCACGCGGAAGTTGTCGGCCAGCGCGAGCGTCGTGGCCTGCACGCGCACCGCGCGATCGACGAGCGCATAGGCCGCCTGGTTGCCCGTCGCGAACGTGGCGCCATGCGCGACCAGCGACGCCGCGCCGGCCCGCAGCCGTTCGAGCGTTTCCGGATCCGACAGCGACACATGCAGACCGACGAGATTCGAATGGGTAGCCTCCCTGATCCGCTGAACCACCGCGATCGCCGTCGTACCGAGCTGCCCGCTCAGCAGGCGCGTCGCCTGCACGACCGCGCCGAACGTCAGCGCATGCTCGGCCGTCACGTGCTTGCCGAAGAAGAAGATGACCGACGTGAGCGCCATCGTCTGACCGAGCGCCTGCAACAGTTGCGACGGAATGAAGTCGGGCTCGGCCCAGACCGGTGTGAGCCGCGACCCGAGCGCGAACGCGATCGCCACCATCGCGAAGCCGGCGACGATCAGCCGGCGCGGATCGACCCGTTGCAGCAACAGCGCGACGCACGGCGCGAACAGCAGTTGCGGGATCGCGATCCAGCGCAGCGTATCGCCGATCTGCAACGGCCGCAGGCCGTACGTGCTGGCGAGGAACAGCGACGGGATGAAGCTCGTGTTGAGCACGGTGAAGCGCACGAGGCCGACGAGCACAATCAGCAGCGCGATGTTGGGCCGTGTGAGGTAGCCGAGGTCGAGCCCTGCCCGCGGCGAAGCGAGTTCATGGATCAGGAACGCGGCGATCATCAGGATGCCGGCAGCCAGCAGCGCGACGATCAGCGGCGACTGCAGCCAGAACAGCCGCTCGCCCTGGTCGAGCGCGATGCACAGGCACGCGAAGCCGCCCGCGCCGAGCAGCATCCCGCGCGCGTCGACGCCGGACGCGAAGCGCTTGATCGGCTCGTCGCCGAGCGACAGCATCAGGCACGCGATGAACGGCACGGTCAGCGCCGCGTTCTGCCAGAACAGCCAGCGCCAGCTCAGGTGTTCGCTGTACCAGCCTTCGAGCGTGGCCGACAGGTTCAGCGACATCTCCAGATTCATCGCATACGCGGCGATGCCGAACGGAATCAGCCGCGGCGGCAGCGTGCGCACGACGAAGCCGACCGTCAGCGGCACGAACACGCCGGACGCGAGCCCCGCGACCGCCTGGCACACGATGAACGCGCCGAACCGCGTGCAGAGCGGCAGCACGCTTTCCGCGCCGAGAAACACGACGGCGCCCGCGACCAGCACGCGACGCGTGCCGAACATGAAGGCCGCCGCGATCGCGAGCGGCCCGACGAACATCTGCGACGCGGTAAACGCGGTGTTGATCCACGCGCCTTCGTCGACGCCCACGCCCAGCGCGCCGCGCACGTCGGCCAACCCGAGCGACGTGATGCGCGACGTCAGCGTCGCGATGATCGCGCCCAGCAGCACGGCCGCGATCGCGGCGATCGACCGAAACGTCGGAATGTCGGAGGCCGGCCCCGCGGCCGGCGCGGGCACGGCACGGCCGGTGGCGAACGTCGTGTTCATCGTCGAGCGGCTCCCGCCTGTCAAGCTGGCGCAAGCATAACGCGGTGCGTCGAATCCTGCCCGTACGATGGAGTTGGCCGATCATGACCCCACCCCCACCCAGCCCCGCGCCGTCGCCCGCCGGGCCCGCGCGTTCCCGAAAGCCGGCCATCGTCGCGATCGCCGCGATCGCGCTGCTGCTCGTCGCCTTGCTCGTGTACGAGTTCGACGCACGCGATCGCGGCACCGACGACGCGTACGTGACCGGCCACCTGCACGTGATCTCGCCGCGCGTCGCCGGCACGGTCGAACGTGTGCTCGTCGACGACAACCAGTTCGTGCACGCGGGCGACGCGCTCGTGCAGATCGACCGGCGCGACTTCGACGTGCGCGTCGCCGCGCAGCGCGCACGCGTCGCTCAGGCGCATGCCGATGCGAGCCGCGCACACGCGCTGATCGAGCAGGCGGACGCCGCGCTCGTATCGGCGCACGCCGATGCCGACAAGGCCGAGCTCGACTACGCACGTGCACGCGAGCTGACCCGCGAGACGCCGCGCGGCCTGTCGAGGCAGGAGTTCGATGCGGCCGATGCCGCACGCAAGTCCGCCCGCGCGCGCGTCGCGGCGGCCGACGCGCAACGGCGCAGCGCCATCGCCGCCGCCCAGGCCGCCGACGCGGCGTCGAGCCAGAACGACGCCGAGTTGCGCGACGCGCTGCTGCAGCTCGGCTACACGGCGGTCGTCGCGCCGTCGGATGGCTACGTCGGCAAGAAGACCGTCGAGACCGGCGAGCATGTCGCGCCCGGCCAGGCGCTGCTCACGCTGGTCGAGCCGCATCCGTGGATCGTCGCCAATTTCCGCGAGACGCAGCTGCGGCACGTGCGCGTCGGCGACGCCGTGCAACTGCGCTTCGATGCGCTGCCGGCGCGCGCGTTCAGCGGCCGCATCGACAGCCTGTCGCCCGCGACCGGCGCGCAGTTCGCGCTGCTGCCGCCCGACAACGCGACCGGCAATTTCACGAAGGTCACGCAGCGCGTACCGGTGAAGATCCTGCTCGACGGCCCGGCCGCGACGGAGCCGCGCATCCGGCCCGGGCTGTCGGTCGTCGTCACGCTGCAACCCGCCCGCGAATCGCGATGAAGCGCGCCTTCGCCCTGCTCGCCGCGAGCCTGCTGGCCGCATGCTCGATTGCGCCGCAACCGCTCGCCCCCGTGCCGGTCGGACACGACGGGTTCCGCCATGTCGACCCGTCGACCGATGCGCGTGCGCCATCGCTCGATACGTGGCCCGCCTGGTTCGGCGACCCGCGGCTCGGCCGCCTCGTCGACGCCGCGCTCGCGCACAATCTCGATATCCGCGCGGCGGCCGCGCGCGTCGACCAGGCGCAGGCGCTGCTCGGCGTGCGCGAGGCCGCGCTGGCGCCGACCGTGCGCGTCGACCCGTCGTTCAGCCGCACGCGCGTATCCGGCACGGTCGACAACGCGCTGCCGAAGCGCACGATGCACAACTGGTCGGTTCCGCTCGCCGCGCGCTACGAAGTCGATCTATGGGGCCGCTTGCGCGGCGATGCCGATATCGGCGAACAGAACGTGCTGCAGGCGGCGGCCGACCGCGATGCGGTGCGTCTGCGGGTGGCGACCGAAGTCGCGGCCGACTACCTGACGCTGCGTTACGTCGACGACGATCTCGTGACGCTCACCCGCGCGATCGGGCTGCGGCGCATCGCGCTCGACGTGATCGCCGCCCGCGTGCGGGCCGGCGCGGCGAGCGATCTCGACGGGCTGCGCGCGTCGGCCGATCTCGATACCGCGCATGCCGATCTCGCGGAGAGCCGCCGGCTGCGCGAGAACCTCGTCGACGCCATCGCGGTGCTGACCGGCGTGTCGCCGACCGCGTTCGACATCGACACGGCCGCCGTGCCCGTGCAGGTGCCCGATGTGCCGGCCGGGCTGCCGTCCGCGCTGCTTGCCCAACGCCCGGACGTATTCGCGGCGGCACGGCGTGCCGACGCGGCGTCGCTCGAGCTGGGCATCGCGCGCACCGCGTGGCTGCCGACGCTCACGCTGACCGCCGACGGCGGTTTCGCCACCCGCGACCTGCGGTCGTTTCTCGACCGCAACAGCTCGCTGTGGAGTCTCGGCGCGAACGTCGCGCTGACGGTGTTCGACGGCGGCAAGCGCGACGCCGCGGTGGCTGCCGCGCGAGCCGGCACGGACGTCGCCGACGCCAACTATCGCGCGGCCGCGATCGGCGCGTTGCGCGACGTGCAGGATGCGCTCAACGACATCGCCGCGCAGAAGGAACGGATCGCGCGCTACGACCACGCGGCGCACGCGACGGACGCCGCGGCGCGGCTGTCGCTGAGCCGTTACGCGCACGGTTACGTCAGCTATCTGGAAGTCATCGACGCCGATCGCGATGCGCTGAATGCGCGACGCCAGCTGATTCACAGCCGGCAGGCGCTGGCCGTCGCGACGGTGACCCTCGTCCGCGCGCTGGGCGGCGGGTGGACGCCGCCGGCGCGCGCCGGCCGGGACGGGTGGCACGACGCGACGCGGGCCGACGCGCGATGAATGCATCGAACGGCCCGCGCGCGCGTCACGCGCCCGCGAGCCGATGCGCATCCTCGCCGAGAAACCGGTGCACGAAGGTCACGGCCATCGCGCCTTCGCCGACCGCCGACGCGACGCGCTTGACCGATCCCGATCGCACGTCGCCGGCCGCGAACGATCCCGGCACGCTGGTTTCCAGGTGGTACGGCCGCCGCTCGAGCGGCCACACGCGCTCGAACGCCGGACAGTCGTACAGGTCGCCGCCGGTGACGAGATAACCGCCCGGATTGCGGATGATGTCGGTGTCCTTCGCCCAGTCGGTATTCGGCGCGCCGCCGATGCACACGAACAGGCGCGTGGCCGGCAGCCGTTCGAGCGTGCCGTCCGCCGAGCGAAGCTCGATCGCGTCGAGCCAGCCGTCGCCGTGCAGCGCGGCGACGCTCGACCGGTAGCGGACCTCGATGTTCGGCGTGCGCTCGATCCGGTCGATCAGGTAGCGCGACAGCGTGTCGGCGAGCGACGCGCCGCGCACGAGCATCGTCACCTGGCGCGCATGCCGCGCGAAATTCATCGCGGCCTGGCCGGCCGAATTGCCGCCGCCGACGATGAACACCTGCTCGCCCGCGCACATCGGCGCTTCGCTCGACCCGGCGCCGTAGAACAGCCCCGCATTGAGAAACGCCGGCTCCTCCGGCAGCCCGAGGCTGCGATATTCGATGCCGGTCGCGCAGATGTTCGCGCGCGCAACCAGGATCGACCCGTCGGCGAGCTCGACGCGAATCTTGCCGTCCACGAACGTCGCATGCACGCCCTCGCGCATCGTCAGCAGCTCGACGCCGAACTTCACCGCCTGCTCGCGCGCGCGTTCCGCGAGCTCCGCGCCCGGGATGCCGTCGGGGAAGCCCATGTAGTTCTCGATCAGCGAACTCGTGCCGGCCTGCCCGCCGATCGCGCCGCGCTCGATCACGACCGCGCGCAGCCCTTCGGACGCCGCGTAGACCGCCGCCGACAGCCCGGCCGGCCCCGCGCCGTAGATCGACACGTCGTATTCGACGAAGCGCGGGCGCGCGACCCAGCCGAGTCGTGCGGCGATTTCGGCCAGGGTCGGCTGGTACAGGCGCGACCCGTCCGGAAAGATCACGACCGGCAGCCGGATGTCGCGCAGCGGCGCGATGCCGAGCACCTGCGCGCAGTCGGCGTCGGATGTCAGCTGGCACCAGTCGTACGCAATCATGCGCCGCTGCAGGAAATCGCGGATCGCATACGCGTCCCTGCTGCGCGGCAGGCCGACGATCCGCACGTGTTGCGGTTGATCCATGAGCGCCTCCCGATGATGTCGATGTCGGATGCGGCCCGGCCGGTGCCGCGGCCGGACGCATTCGCGACTGTACGCCGCCGGCGCGGGCCGCGCGGGCCGCTTCATGACAATTAAGGTCCGGCCGCGACGCGACGCCGCACAATGCCGCATCCCCTCCCGCTTGCGGCCTCGTGCCGGCCGCGCCGCAAGCGTCGCTCCCGCGCCGGCATCGGAGCGCAAGATGGCCAACGCCTGTACGCATCTCGACGAAGCACGCGTGTTCGACACCGACAAGGACGACTGTGAGGCATGCGTCCGATCGGGCAGCCGCTGGGTGCATTTGCGGATGTGCCTGATCTGCGGGCACGTCGGCTGCTGCGACTCGTCGCCGAATCGCCACGCGAGCCGGCATTTCCGTGAAACCGGCCACCGGCTCGTCCGCTCGATCGAGCCCGGCGAGCGCTGGATCTGGTGCTACGCGGACGAAGTCGTCGCCGGCGAGGTTCCGTCATGACGCGGCGCATCCCGGCCGAGCCAGGGCCGGACACCGTTCAGAACGTTTCAGCGCCGCTTAAGGCAATGGTCGCGGCCTCTGCGTAGACTGCGTTCATGAGCTGCCGCGCAGGACGGCGCTTGCGCCCGTTATCGACTGCTGGAGTGACACCATGATCCCCGTCGCCAATCACCGCCGCGCCGCAACCCGGTCGCGGCCGCATCGGGCGGCCGCGCACGGCCGACCCGCATCGTCCGGCGTTGCCGCGCACCGCATCGCTTGCGGCGCACCGCGTCGCGTGGAGCGCGCATGAAGCACAAACGACTCTGGTTCGGCGCGGCCGGCGTGGCGATCGCGGGCATCGCGGTCGCGATCGGCATCATGGTGCGGCCGTCGATCGCGCCGATCGATCCGCCCGCCCCCGCTTCGTTCGATCCACAGCTGGTGCGCGCCGGCGCGCGCGTCGTCGCGCTCGGCGACTGCATCGTGTGCCACACCGCGAAGGACGGCAAGCCGTTCGCGGGCGGGTTGCCGCTCGCGACGCCGTTCGGCACGATCTACGCGACCAACATCACGCCGGATGCCGAAACGGGGATCGGCCGCTGGTCGCGCGACGCATTCGCCCGTGCGTTGCGCACCGGCATCGGACGCAACGGCCAGCCGCTGTACCCGGCGTTTCCGTACATTCATTTCACGCGGATGTCGGACGACGACATCGCCGCCGCGTACGCGTACCTGATGACGCGTGAGCCGGTACGTGCGACGGCGCCCGCGAACGACCTGATATTTCCGCTGAACTTCCGGCCGCTGGTCGCGTTCTGGAACGTGCTGTTCCTGCGCGAGGGCGCGTATCGACCGGACCCCGCGCAGTCCGCGCAATGGAATCGCGGCAGGATGCTCGTCGACGGGCTCGGCCACTGCGCGTCGTGCCATTCGCCGCTGAACGCGATCGGCGGCGAGCAGCGCGGCCGCGCGTTCGACGGCGGTATCGTCGACGGCTGGGAAGCGCCGCCGCTCAATGCGCTCGGCCAGGCCGCACGGCCGTGGACGCAGGCGCAGCTCGTCACCTACCTGCGTACCGGCCGCGCGAGCGAGCATGGCGCGGCGGCCGGGCCGATGCTGCCGGTCACGCGCGACCTCGCGACGGTGCCGGTGGAGGACGTGGAGGCGATCGCCGCGTACATCCTGTCGATCCAGAAGCCGGCGAATGCGCGTGCGGCCGCGAACCCGGTCGAACGCGCCGCGACGACGCCGGCCGCGCGGCGCGGCGCGGTACTGTTCCAGGCGTCGTGCGCGCAGTGTCACGGGCCGGCCGCGCCGATGCAGTCGATCGGCGAACGGCCGACGCTCGCATTCAGCACGGCCGTCAACGCCGATACGCCGCGCAACGCGATCCAGATGATGTTCAACGGGATCGGCTGGCACGGCGAGGACACGCTGAACTACATGCCGTCGTTCATCGACCAGTACGACGACGCGCAGATCGCCGATCTCGCCGCGTACGTGCGCGAGACCTATACCGACCGTCCCGCCTGGCCGGGCGTCGACGCGATGGCCGCGAAGCTCAGAAAAGAGGACACCGCACGATGATTACCCTCACCGTCAACGGCGTGCGGCACACGCTGGACATCGATCCGTCCACGCCGCTGCTGTACGCGTTGCGCAACGACCTGCACCTGCACGGCGCGAAATTCGGCTGCGGCCTCGGACAATGCGGCGCCTGCACCGTGATCGTCGACGGCAAGCCGACCTTCTCGTGCCTGATGCCGGTGGCCGCGGTCGGCGCGCGCGGCGTGCGCACCATCGAAAGCCTCGGCACCGCCGAGCATCCGGGCCCGCTGCAACGCGCGTTCATCGAGCACCAGGCCGCGCAGTGCGGCTACTGCATCGCCGGGATGATCATGCGCGCGCAGGCACTGCTCGAACGCAATCCGAAGCCGACCGAACAGGAACTGCGCACGCACATGGAACCGAACCTGTGCCGCTGCGGCACGCACATGCGGATTCTCGCGGCGGTGCGCTCGGTCGCGGGGCTGCCGGCCCCCGAACCCGCGTCCGCTCCCGTCACGATCAGCAAGGGGCTGTGATGAATTCCCACGACGACATCGACGAAGGCCGCCGGCACTTCATCGTCTCCGGCGCGCTGTTCGTCGCGTTCAGTCTCGCACCCGCGTCGCGCGCGGCCGCGCAGTTGGTGATCGCCGACGAAGGCGCGGCCGTCCACGTGGCGAAAGCCACCCAGGCGCTCGCCGGCAGCCTGAAGACCAATCCGCTGCTCGACGCGTGGGTCAAGATCGCGCCCGACGGCAAGGTCACCGTGTTTACCGGCAAGGTCGAGCTCGGCACCGGCGTGCGCACCGCGTTGCTGCAGGTGGCCGCCGAGGAACTCGACATGAAGCCGTCGCTGATCACGTTCCTGACGGCCGACACCGGCGCGTCGCCGGACGAAGGACTGACCGCCGGCAGCCATACCATGGCCGACAGCGGTTCCGCGCTGCTGAACGCGACCGCGCAGGTGCGCGCGCTGCTGGTGGAAGGCGCCGCGAAACGCTTCGGCGTCGATCCGCGCGTGCTGACGACCGCCGACGCGGTGATCAAGGCGCCCGACGGCCGCACGATGACCTACGGCGACGCGATCCGCACGGTCGACCTGCACCGCAACGCGGCCCCCACGTCGCCGCTGAAGAACCCGGCGACATTCGCCGTGATCGGCACGTCGCTGCCGCGCGTCGACATCCCGAACAAGGTCACGGGCGGCATCAGCTACGTGCAGGACATGCAGTTGCCCGGCATGCTGCATGCGCGCGTCGTGATGCCGCCGGTGTACGACGCGAAGCTGCTGTCGTTCGACGAAGCCGCGATCCTGAAGCTGCCCGGCGTCGTGCGCATCGTGCGCAACGGCAGCATGCTTGCGGTGGTCGCACAGGGCGAGTGGCAGGCGGTGGTCGCGCAGCGCGCGCTCGCGGCCGCCTGCCGCTGGTCGCCGGGCCGCCAGCTGCCCGAGCGCGCCACCGTCCATCAGGATCTCAAACGGATTTCGACGCAGCGTATCGAAATCGCGAACACGCATGCGCCAACCGCGCCGGCCGTGAAGACGCTGAACGCGACGTTCCTCAAGAATTACCTGATGCACGGGTCGATCGGACCGTCGTGTTCGGTCGCGCATCTCGATAACGGGATGATGACGGTGTGGACCCACTCGCAGGGCGTCTATCCGCTGCGCGACGCACTCGCCGAGATGCTGTCGATGCCGAAGGCGAGCGTGCGCTGCATTCACACCGAAGGGTCCGGCTGCTACGGGCACAACGGCGCGGACGACGCGGCGGCGCACGCCGCGCTGATCGCGGCCGCGATGCCGGGCAAGCCGATTCGCGTGCAATGGATGCGCGAACAGGAACACACGTGGGACCACTTCACGCCGGCGATGGTGACGGAGGTCAGTGCATCGCTCGATGCGGGCGGCCGCATCGTCGACTGGAACTATGCGTTGTGGAGCAGCTCGCACAACGAACGGATCGTCAACGCGGGCCGGCTGCTGCCCGCGCGCATGCTCGAGCCGCCGTTCGTGCCGGCGCCGTCGACGCCGATGCTGCAACCGGAGGGCGGCGGCGACCGCAACGCGATCCCGCTGTATGCGCTGCCGAACCAGCACATCGTCAACAATTTCTCGCCGACGATGCCGCTGCAGACGTCCGCGATGCGTTCGCTCGGCGCGCACACCAATGTCTGGGCGATCGAAAGCTTCATGGACGAACTCGCGCACGCGGCCGGCGTCGATCCGGTCGAATTCCGGCTTCGTCACATGGAAGACCATCGCGCGCGACAAGTGATCCAGCTCGCCGCGAAGCACTTCGGCTGGCCCAGGCCGCCGCGTGCGCGCAATCGCGGCGTCGGCTTCGCGTTCGGCAAGTACAAGAACCTGATGGCATACGTCGCGATCGCGGTCGAGGTGTCGGTCGTCCCGGAAACGGGCCAGGTGACGCTCGAACACGCGGAAGCAGCCGTCGACGCAGGCCAGATCGTATCGCCGGACGGCATCCGCAACCAGATCGAGGGCGGCATCGTGCAGGCCGCGAGCTGGACGCTGTACGAGGCGCTGAAGTACGACACCGAGCGCATCCGCAGCTTCGACTGGAGCAGCTACCCGATCCTGCGCTTTTCGGCCGCGCCGCAAAGCGTGAAGGTTCACCTGGTCAATCGTCCCGGCGCGCCGTTTCTCGGCGCGGCCGAGGCGTCGATGGGGCCGACCGCCGGCGCACTGGCCAACGCGATCTTCGACGCGACCGGCCAGCGCCTGCGGGAAATGCCGTTTGCCGGCGACGCGCTGCGCAAGCGCATCGACGCCTGACGGCCCGATCAACGACACAGCGCCGGCACGCCCCGGCGCCGCAAGCCGACAGGCTGGAGAACCCCGACGATGGACACCTTGCTTTCGATGCGCGTCTTCACGCGCATCGTCGAAACCGGCAGCTTCACGCGCGCATCCGACACCACCGGCCTCACGACGCCGCGCGTGTCCGCGCTGCTGAGCGGGCTCGAGCAGCATCTCGGCTGCCGGCTGCTGAACCGCACCACGCGCCGGATCTCGCTGACCGAGGACGGCCAGGCGTACTACGAACGCTCGGTCGCGGTGCTCCGCGAGATCGACGACATGGAGGCCTCGGTATCGCAGGCCCGCAACGTGCCGCGCGGCCGGCTGAAGGTGAACCTGCCGCCGGCCATGGCCAAGCAGATCATGGTGCCCGCGCTGCCGGCGTTTCTCGCCGCCCATCCGGGCATCATGATCGAACTCGGCGTGACCGATCGCCAGATCGATCTCGTCGGCGAAGGCGTCGACTGCGTGGTGCGCATCGGCGCGCTCGACGATTCGGGGATGATCGCCCGGCGGATCGGCAGCCTGACCACCTGCACGTGCGCGTCGCCCGCCTATCTCGCGCAGTTCGGCGAGCCCGCCACCGTCGACGATCTCGCGCAGCACGTCGCGGTCAGCCACATCTCGGCCGACACCGGGCGGCCGCGCCCGTGGGACTACGTCGTCGACGGCGAGCCGCGCGTCATGCAGATGTGCGGCACGGTCGCGGTCAACGATGCGGACAACTACATCGCGTGCGGCGTTGCGGGCATCGGGCTGATCAAGACGTCGCTGTACCTGGTCGAGCCGTACCTGCAGTCGGGCCGGCTGCGCGAAGTGCTGACCGACTTCAACGCGCCGCCGCGCCCGATCTCGGTGCTGTATCCGCCCAACCGGCACGTCCCGGTCAAGCTCAAGGTGTTCGTCGACTGGCTGGCCGGCCTGTTCGCGCAGATTCCGACGCTGCAGGGCCAGCGCGGCTGAACGCACGCGTTCCGGCACCTTTGCGCGGCACGCAATGCTCGATTGCGTGCCGGACCCATTCCGCGCCGGCCGCCCGGTCAATAGCATTCACGGTATCGCGGCCGGTTACGTCGCCGCCCTGTTTCCTTCCCGGAGCCGACCATGTCAACGGATACCCCCACGCTCGCCTCGCCCGCACCCGCGGTCAAGCTCACGCAGGCGCTCATCCTGCTGTTCGCGTTCAGTTGCGGCGCGATCGTCGCGAACCTGTACTACGCGCAACCGATCACCGAACTCATCGCCCCCGGCCTGCACATGTCGAGCGGCACGGCGAGCCTGATCGTGTCGCTGACGCAGATCGGCTATGCGTTCGGGCTGTTCTTCATCGTGCCGCTCGGCGATCTGCTCGAAAACCGCAAGCTGATGATCGTCACGGCCGTCGTGTCGATCGCGAGCCTCGCGGCCGCCGCGGTCGTCCGCACGCCGGGGCTGTTCCTCGCGGTCTCGCTGCTGATCGGCTTCAGCTCGGTGGCGGTGCAAATCCTCGTGCCGCTCGCCGCGCATCTGGCACCGGACCACTCGCGCGGCCGCGTCGTCGGCACGATCATGAGCGGGCTGCTGCTCGGCATCCTGCTCGCCCGGCCGCTGTCGAGCTTCGTGGCCGACGCGTTCGGCTGGCGTGTCGTGTTCGCGGGCGCCGCCGTGGTGATGACGCTCGTCACGGCCGTGCTCGCGCTGACGATGCCGTCGCGTCAGCCCGACCATCGCGCCACCTATTTCGCGCTGATCGGCTCGCTGCTGCATCTCGTGCGCACGATGCCGGTGCTGCGCCATCGCGCGTTCTACCAGGGCCTGATGTTCGCGTCGTTCAGCCTGTTCTGGACCGCCGTGCCGGTCGAGCTGACGCGTCACTACGGGCTGTCGCAATCCGCGATCGGCCTGTTCGCGCTCGTCGGCGCGATCGGCGCGACGTCGGCGCCCGTCGCGGGCCGTCTCGCGGACGCCGGCCACACCGTGCGCGCCACGCTGATCGCGCTGGTCGCCGGCACGCTGGCGTATGCGAGCGCGCCGGTTCACGGCGCCGGCGTGTACGGCCTCGTCGTCACCGGCATCGTGCTCGACTTCGCGGTGCAGATGAACATGGTGCTCGGCCAGCGCGAGATCTACGCACTGCACGCGGCGAGCCGCAACCGGTTGAACGCGCTCTACATGACGAGCATCTTCGTCGGCGGCGCGGCCGGCTCCGCGCTCGCGAGCCCGCTGTACGAGCACGGCGGCTGGCCGCTCGTCGCGGCCGTCGCGGCGGCGTTCCCGCTCGTCGCGCTCGCCCATTACGTCGCGATCGGCCGCCCGCACGCGCGACGTCACGCGCACGCGTGAACCGCCGCCGACGGCGCGGTACCGCGCCGTCGGCCTGTCACACGGCATCGTTGCCGCGCGGTCCTGACCGCGCCCATCCTCACCCATGAAGGAGTCCTCATGTCTTCCCTGCTCGCTCCGTACGACCTGCGCGGCCTCGCGCTGCCCAACCGCGTCGTGATGGGCCCGATGACGCGCTCGCGCGCGCCGTCGCGCGGCCTGCCGACCGAACTGATGGCCGAGTACTACGCGCAGCGCGCGTCCGCCGGCCTGATCGTGACCGAGGCGACCAACGTCAGCGCCGCGTCCGCGGCATTCGAGCTGACGCCGGGGCTCGTCGACGACGCGCAGGCCGCCGGCTGGAAAAAGATCACCGACGCGGTCCATGCGAACGGCGGACGCATCTTCGCGCAGCTGTGGCACGGCGGCCGGGTCAGCTCGCTGACGCTGCTCGGCGGTGCCGCGCCGTTGTCGCCGTCCGGCGTCAACGACGATCTCGAACAGTTGCAGGTCTGGGCGCAGTTGCAGAACGGCTATTACACGAAGATTCACGCGACGCCGTCGCGCGCGATGACGACCGCCGAGGTCGTCGAAGCCGTGGACGAATTTCGCCGCGCGGCGGCGCGTGCGATGGCGGCCGGCTTCGACGGCGTCGAGATCCATGCGGCGAACGGTTATCTGCCGCACCAGTTCCTGTCGTCGACGCTGAACCGCCGCGACGATCGTTACGGCGGGTCGGTCGCGAACCGCGCGCGCTTTCTGGAGGAAATCGTCGCGGCGGTCGGCGGCGTGATGCCGCTCGCGCGTGTCGGCGTGCGCATCTCGCCGTACGCGAAGTACAACAACGTGCGCGATGCCGACCCGGATGCGACGCTGGCCTACGTCGGCCGCATGCTCGACGAAGCCGGCGTGGCCTATCTGCACGCGGCCGACACCAACGGCTGGAGCGGCGAGCCCGACCTGCCGCGGATCGTCGAGCATGCGCGCCGGTCGTTCGGCGGCACGTTGATCGTCAACGGCGGCATTGCGCCCGATGCCGCGCAGGCGCTGATCGACGCGGGCGACGCCGATCTCGTCGCGTTCGCGCGTGCCTACATCGCGAATCCGGATCTCGTCGAACGCATTGCCGCGCGCGCACCGCTCGCCGAGCCGAAAGCGGCCGGCTGGTACGGCGGCGATCGCGCCGGATATGTCGATTACGCACGGTACGACGCGGCAGGCGCGCACGCATGAGCGGCGTATCGGCCGCCGCGCCCGCACCGCGGCCCGCGCAGGCGGCCGGCGCGGCGCCGGCCGCCCGCCGTCAACCGTCGTTCCAGCGCGCGCCGAGCACGCGCCCGCAGAAATTCGGCCGGTAAAATTCCGGATCGAAGCGTTCGAGCACGTCCGCGCTCCATGTGCCGAACGTCGACGGCGCCCGATGTTCGACGCCGCGCGCGACCGCTTCGAGGAAGGCTTCCGCGAAACCGCCGTCGCGCGGGTAAGCGGCGAGCAGCGCGTCGCGCTCCTGCAGCGTGTACGCGTCGAAATCGGTTGCCATCAGGTCCGTCGAGACGGCCGCCGCCAGCGCGCGCGAGAGCGGCGATACGCGGGCGGCCACGCCCGGCGTGGTATGCAGCGCGATCGCATACCACACGTCGTCGCGCATGCGCCGCGGCCGGCGATGCCGAAGCAGCAGCGCGCGCGCCGCATCCGCGCCGTCGACTTCGTATCGCGCGGTCGAACGGCAGTACGCGTAACTCAACCCCATGTTGGCGTACATCGCGGCCACGAACAGCGCATCGGCGTCGCACGGTTCGCCCGCGCGACGCGCGGCGAGCGACGCGAGGACGAACACGCGTCCGGCATGATCGGCGAGCGCGGCCGGCAACGCGGCGCGTGCCGCATCGGCCGCCTCGATCGCAACCGGCGTGCGCGGAATGCCGACGCCCGCCACTTCGTCGCCCGCTGCCTGAGCGCGCGTACGCGCAACCTTCATCCTGTCTCCTCCAGGCCCCGCGCCGGGGGCCGAAAAACGATCGTTTCGCGCGGCGCCTGCGCGTCGGCGTTTCCTGCGCACCGGCACGCGCAGGCTAGAAAACGACGCAGCGGCGCCCAAACGCCGCGCAGCGATCGACCGCGCCGGACGCCGCCGGATAACGCGACCGCGCGAAGCGCCGCGCGGCGCCGCGTGCGCGGCACGCATCCGCGCCGACGTCGGCGCACGCTTCGTCGCAGCCCGCCGCCCCCGTACGGTCGCGGCTGCCCGCCGCGGCTCCGGCCACCGGCGACCATCCCGGGCTGACCGGCAGCGGCGGCGGCGCGAGCGACAGGAATTCCGCATCCGCATGCACGATCCGGCCGTCGACGACCGTCAGCACCGACGCAAGCGACGGGATGCGCGGCGCATCGATCGTGAAGTAATCGTCGGTGAGCACCGCGAAATCCGCGTACTGGCCGGGCATCAGCGCGCCCTTGCACGCGTCTTCGTTCGAGAACCATGCACTGCCCACCGTAAAGCGGCGCAGCGCCTCCATCCGGCCGAGCCGGTTGCGCGCCGGATAGAGCGCGGTGCCGCCGACGGTACGCCCCGATACCATCCAGTACAGCGCCACGAACGGGTTGTAGCTCGCCGCGCACGTCGCGCCGGTCCCCGCGCCGACCGGCAGGCCGGCGTCCAGCATCGCGCGGATTGGCGGCGCGCGCGTGGCGGCGCCGGCGCCGTAGCGGGCCACGAAGGCCTCGCCCTGGAACGCCATCCGCGGCTGAATCGTCACGCCGCCGCCCAGCGCCGCGATCCGCGCGATGTTCGCGTCCGCGATCCGCTCGCAGCGGTCGAAGCACCAGCGCAGCCCGTCGAACGGCGTCTCGCGGTCGACGGCCTCGAACACGTCCAGGAAGCGGCCGATCGACTCGTCGTGGATCGCATGCAGGCGGAACGGCCAGCGGTGACGCACGAGCAGCCGGACGACCGGGGCGAGTTCGGCTTCGAGCGACGCCGGCAGATCGCGGCGCAGGTCGAGGAAATTGCCCAGATCCACGGCCGAGAATACGAGCCGCGCACCCGCGCCGTTCGTGCGCAGGAACGCGTCGCCGCCGCCGGGCGTCATCTGCGCGATCCACTGCGCGAAGTCGTCGAGCTCCCGTCCCGCGCGTTGCGCGCCGACGCTGTAGGCGATGCGCGCCGTCAGTTCGCCGCGCCGCGCGAGCTCGACGATCGCCGCGTAGTCGTCCGGATAGGCCAGCCCGTCGCCGCCGGCATCGATCACGCTCGTCACGCCGACGCGATTCAGCGCATGCAAGAGCTGCCGCGTGGAATTCAGCCGGTCGCCGCCGCCGAGCGTCGGGCCTTGCGCGAGCGCCGCCTGCAGCACGGCGGGGTCCGGGCGTGCCAGCAGCAGGCCGGTCGGCCGCCCGTGGCGGTCGCGCCGAAGCTCGCCGCCGGGCGGATCGGGCGTGTCGCGCCCGTAGCCGAGCGCGCGCACCGCGGCCGCATTCAGCCACGCGCTGTCGTCCAGATGCTGGATGAACACCGGCGTATCGGGCGCGATCGCGTTCAGTTCGGCCACCGTCGGGCCGCGCTTTTCCGCGAACTGGAAGGCGGTCCAGCCCGCCGCGACGCGCGCCCACTGCGGCGCGGGCGTGCGCTGCACCTGGCGGCGCAGCAGGTCGAGCGCATCGGCGAGCGACGTCACGCCGTCCCAGCGCAATTCCATGTTGAAGCTCAGGCCGCCGCCGATCGCGCCCAGATGCGCGTCGTTCAGGCCGGGGATCGCGGTGCGCCCGTTCAGGTCGATGCGGGTCGTGCCGGCACCCGCGTGACGCAACACGTCGCGATCGCTGCCGGTCGCGACGATGCGCCCGCCCGCGACCGCGATCGCGCTGACGAACGAACGCGTGTCGTCCTGGGTCGCGATCTTGCCGTTGAAGACGACGAGGTCCGCCGCACGTGCGGAGTCCACGGCCCTAAGCACCCTGCGCCCTCCCGAGCGGCTCGGCGGGCGCGCGGCGCCCGCGTGCCGGCATGCCGTCCGGCGGCACGCGGCGAGCCCGACGTCGCGCGTCCGTATGCCGGCACGCGGGCGCCGCGCCCCCGTCGAATGCGCCGTTGCGTGCCGCGTGAGTGCGCGGCCTGTCCGCCCTGCCATTCTCGCGCATCGTCATGCCACCGGCTGCGCCGCGTCGACGGCATCGCGCCGCCCGCGCGCCCGGCTTGCCGCGGGCATCGCGTCCGGGCGGACGAAATTCTGCACGCGCAGCAAGCGGCGCACGTCGTTCGCGCGCGAATGCGGATCGAAGTGCCGCGTGAGGCCCGCGACCAGCGTCGATGCCTGCCCGGTACGTCCGCGCTCGATCAGGTGATCGGCGAGATCGAGCGTGCTGCGCAGCGCCCACATCGCGGCGCCCTGCGCGTTCGCGGTCTGGATGGCCAGCTGCAGATGACGATGGCCGTCCGCTTCGTATGCCGCCGCGAGACTCGCGGTGGCGGTGCGCGCCTGTTCGAGCGTCGCCACGCCCCTGACGCGCAGCAGTTCGGGCACGAACAGATGTTCGCCGTGCGCGCGGCAGCGCGCGAGCGTCGCGTCGAGCCGGGTGCGCGCCTCGGCCGCGCGGCCGGTGCGCGCGAGTCCTTCCGCATGCGCGGCGGTCAATGGCGCGAGCAGGCGCCGGAAGCCGCTTGCCTCGAGGCGCCGCAACGCGGGTTCGAGCCGCGCGAGCCCCGCGCCCGGATGGCCGGTCTGAATATCGAACTGTCCCGTCAGGCATTCCGCATGGGTACGCCAGATGTCGAACCCGTGCGTGTCGGATACCGATCGCAGCGTCGCGAGATAGTCGGTCGTCGCGTCGTGGTCGCCGTAGCGCATGGCGATCGGCACGGCAGCCGTGCCGAGCACGAAGCACAGCGCCAGGGCCGACGGGCCGCGGCGCGCGCCCTCCACCGCTTGCGCGGCCAGCCGCATCGCGTGCTCGGGGTCGCCCTGCAGCCACGCGAGCCGCGTGAGCATCGTGCCGCCGAACGTCGCCATGTCGACACCCAGCGCCGCCTGCGCGCACGGCGGCTCGCCCGCGCCGGCCAGTTCGGCCGTCGCGGCCTCGAGCCGCTCGCGCGCCTGCGCGTGCTCGCCGAAGTAATGCAGCGACGTCGCGACCATCGCGTTCGCCAGCAGGCACTGCGCGCGGTCGCCGCGCCGCTCGGCGGCCCGCTCGAAGCGCGTCGCGTAGCGCAGCGATTCGTGAATGTCGGACAGCGCCAGCATCGTGTGCCACAGCCCCATCAGCGCGCGCGCGTCGTACGCGTCGTCGCCGGCGCGCGCCGCGAGGTCGAGCGTCCGGTCCCACATCGCGGCGGCGGCGAGCGCGTCGCCGTCCGTGTGCAGCAGCGCGGACGCATACGCCGAGCGCAGCCGCATCTCGCCGCCCGCATCGGCCGTCCCGGCGTCGATGTCGCCGAGCATCCGTCGCGCCTGCACGGTACTTTCGCGCATCCGCGCCGGCTCGAGCAGCGCGCGCGCCAGCGCGTCCGGCCCGGCCACGTCCGGCGCGGTGCCCGCCGGCTCGCCGGCGGCCGGCGGACTCACCGCGACCGCCGCCGGCGACGCAGCCGGCACGTGGGCTTGCGCTTGCGTCCGCGCGCGTTCGTAGTGCGCGTGGCGTTCGGCGACGAGGTCGAACTCGCCCTCGTTGCGGAGTTTTTCGAGCGCATACGCGCGTGTCGATTCGGTCAGCCGGTAGCGCGCGGAAGCGCCGTGGAATTCGACCGTCACGAGCGATTTCGCGACCAGTTCGCCGAGCACGGCGATCATGTCGGCGGCCGACGAACCGGGCTCGGCCGCGACGGCGCGCGCCGCATCGAACGTGAACGGGCCGACGAAGCACCCCATGCGCCGAAACAGTGCGCGTGCCGCCGGCTCCAGCAGCACGTAGCTCCAGTCGAACGTCGCGCGCAGCGTCTGGTGACGCGGCAGCGCCGACCGCAGCCCGCCCGTCAGCAGGTTCAGGCGGTCGTCGAGGCGCGACGCGACGACCGCGAGGCCGAGCGTCGCCACCCGCGCGGCCGCCAGCTCGATCGCGAGCGGCAGCCCGTCGAGGCGCCGGCAGATGTCGGCGATCAGCCGCATGCCGGCGGCGTCGATCCGGCAATCGGGCGCGGCCGCGCGCACCCGTTCCAGAAACAGTTCGACCGCCGGGCTGCGGACGATCGCGTCGTCCGCCGCGCCGCTGTCCGGCACCGCGAGCGGGCTCACGCGCACCACGGCTTCGGCCGAAATATGCAGCGGCTCGCGGCTGGTCGCCAGCACGCGCAGCGAACCCGCGCCCGCGGTCAGCGTGTCGGCGAGATCCGCGACCACGTCGACGATATGTTCGGCGTTGTCGAGCACGAGCAGGCAGCGCGCATCGGCGAGCGCTTCGCCGATGCGCTCGACGGCGGGCGCCCGGTACGTGTCGACGCCGGGCGCGATCCCGAGCCCGGCGGCGAGCGCGGCGAGCACGTCGCCGCGCGTCGACGTGCGCGCCAGCTCGACGAACAGGACACGCTCGCGCGACCGGCTGCGGACGTCGTGCGCGACCCGCGCGGCGAGACTCGTCTTGCCGATGCCGCCGGCGCCGACGAGCGTGACGACCGCCGTCCCGTCGAGCATGTCGACGATCTGCGCGATGTCGGCCTCGCGCCCGATCAGGCGGGCCGGCAGGGACGCCGCGGCCGCCCCTGCGTCGGGTGCCGCCGCGGCGGGCGGCGGCTCGGCCGCCGGCGCGTGCGCCGCGCCCGCCACCAGCAGATAACCGCGGCCGGGGACCGTCTTGATCAGGTCGCGACTCGCGCCGAGCGCCTTGCGCAGCGTCGCCACATGCACCTGAAGGCGGTTCTCCTCCACGATCAGGCCCGGCCAGACCGCGTCCATGATGTCGTCTTTCGACACGACCGAACCGCCCGCGCGATGCAGGACCTCCAGAATGTCGAGCGCACGCGCGCCGATGCGCAGCGACGCGCCCTGGCTGCGTATGTCGCGCTGCTCGAAATCCACCGACAACGTTCCGATCTGGATCATGGCCGCCTCCGGGTACCTCGGGATGACAGCCCGGTGAACGCGGCAGCTCACCGGGCAGGAAGTCCGCGTCCGGCCCGCTGGGCGCGCCGGACGAAAAATGTCGAATTCGGGATCGAGTGTAGACACACGTGTCACGAAAATCTTGAAAGATAATGCGCTGTCCGGCGACTGCCGCCGGACCCCGTGCGGCCGGCCGCCGGCGACGCGCTATACTCCGCCGGGCCGCGTGTACGGGCGTTGCAACGGGGCGTGCAACGACCGCGTGCGGTCGCTTCGCCCCCGGGCGGCAGCGGACGTTTGTGCAAAATCATTTTTGAACGATCGCGCGCCCCTCTAAACTGGACCCGACATTTCGCGTGCCGAGTCCCTCCAGGAAAGCTTCATGCCAGAGCCCGCCCTCGCGCCGCCCGCCCCGTCGCCGGCGCCCATCCCGAAAGACACGCTCGGATGCGTGTCGAGCCTGCTGTCGAAGGATATCGAGCAGACCGTCGGCGGCCTGCGGCTGCATCGCAAGTGCATGCGCGACGCGTTCGTCGAGCACATCGACATGCCCGCGTGCGACCGCGGCTTCCTGGTCGGCGTCTCGCTGAACGGCGGGCACTCGCGCACCATTTACAGCCGCACGGGCGCCTCCGAGCGCCGGTTCCAGCCCCATTCGATCTACATCCGCGATTTCTCGCGGAATTTCCGGGCGGACCTGCACGGCCGGTTCGACTTCCTGCTGGTCGAGCTGCCGCACACGTATCTCGCCGGCCTCGGCCCCGAGCACGACGGCAGCGCGACCGGCGGCCTGCGCTGCCGCCCGGACGCGTGCGACCCGGTGCTCGGCCACCTCGCGCTCGCGGTGGCCGAGGGCCTCGACGCGACGGGGCCGTTGAACACGCTGTTCGTCGAGCAGGTCGGGCTCGCGATCGGCACCCACGTCGTGCGCCGCTACGGCAATCTGCGCGCACGCGACCTGCAGCGCACGGGGAACCTGTCGCCGGCGAAAGTCGCGCGCGCGCAGGAACTCCTGATGGAAAAGGCCGATCTCGGCGTGTCGATCGAGGAAGTGGCGGCCGAGTGCGAGCTGTCGCGCGGGTATTTCATCCGCGCGTTCTCGCGCACCACCGGCCGCACGCCGCACCAGTGGCTGCTCGAACAGCGCGTGATGCGCGCGCGGGACCTGATCGAAACGTCCGACATGACGCTCGCCGACATCGCGATGGCGTGCGGTTTCTCGGACCAAAGCCATCTCAGCCGCGTCTTCGTCAGAATCGTCGGCCATCCGCCCGGCGCCTGGCGGCGCGCACGGTCGCGCTGACGGGTGAAGCCGCGCTCGCGGCGCATCGCCTGAATCGTTCTGAAATCGTCCTGAAAGCCCGGCCCGCGCGCCGGCGGGCGCGCCGCCCGGCGCTAGAATGCGCACGGCATGCAACGCGACGTTGCATCCCGCATACGAGGCGATGACATGGACAAGCTCTCCGCGCTGCGCGCGTTCGTGGAAGTGGCGGAAGCCGGCGGCTTCTCGAGCGCCGGGCGGCGCCTGTCGCTCGCGGCGTCGTCTGTCGTGCGCGCCGTGGACGCGCTCGAGGCGTCGCTCGGCACCGTGCTGCTGAACCGCACGACGCGGCAGGTGACGCTGTCCGACGCGGGAGCCGTGTACTACGGGCGCGCCCGGCGCGTGCTCGAGGAACTCGCCGAGGCCGACGCGCTCGTCGCCGATCGCGGCGACACACCGTCCGGGCCGTTGCGCGTGTCGGTCCCGGTCGCCTACGGGCTGCGCTGCATTGCGCCGCACATCGCCGCGTTCGTCGCGGCCCACCCGAAACTCGACGTCGACCTGCAACTGACCGACGAGCGGGTCGACCTCGTCGCGAACCGGATCGACGTGGCGATCCGCCTCGGCGACGCGGCGCCGTCCGCGGACGTCGTCGCGCGGCCGCTCGGCACGTTCCGCCGCTACGTCGTCGCGAGCCGCGCCTACCTCGAGGCGCACGGCACGCCGTCGACGCCGGGCGAGCTCGTCGACCATGCGTGCCTGCGCTTTCACTTCGGCGTCGACCAGCAGACCTGGACGTTTGCCGACGCGCAGCGCACGACGCGGGTGATCGTCACCGGGCGGCTGAAATCGAATCACAGCGAGGTGCTGCGCGAGGCCGCGCTGGACGGCGCCGGCATCGCGCTGCTGCCCGACTGGCTGATCGGCGCGGATGTCGAGTCGGGCCGGCTGTGCCGGCTGTTCGATCGCCACGACGTCACGCCGGGCACGGCCCGCTCGGTCGTCACCGCGCTTTACCTGCCGAACCAGCGCGGCTCGAAACGCGTGGCCGCGTTCATCGATTTCGTCGCCGCGCTGGCGCGCGAACCGCGCTGACACGCGCGGCCGCACCCGGCGCGTCACCACCCGAACTTCGCCTCCATCCCGACGTAGTCGGCATTGCGGCCGCCGAGCGCACGGATCGAGCGACCGAGCTGGAAATGCACGGCTTCCACCGCCAGCGCGACGTTCGCGTTGACGAGCCAGTCCACGCGCGCCTGCGCGTACATGCCGGTCCACGCGTCACCGCGGCCGGCCGTGCCCGGCACCGCGGCCATGCCCTGCCCGTAGATCGCGTCGGCCGTCGTCGCGCGCCACTGGAAGCCGAGCGCCGTCAGCACCGTGACGCTGCTGGCCGGCTTGAACGTCAGCGAAGGCTTCACGTGAACCAGGTTGCTGTACCCGGTATAGCCGGCCAGCGTGAAGTAGTACCCGTTCGGAAACAGCGGGTTGAAGGTGCCCACGCGGCCGTCGCCGGGGTGCGTGTCGCCCGACGCGCCGTCGATCTGGATGCCGATGCGCGGCGTGCCGGCCGTCTTCGCGAACGTATAGCCGCCGAGCATGCCGAACGCCCACGCGCCGATCGTCGCCTGCCCGACGTGCCCGGTCTGCAGCATCGCCTCCGCGTCCCAGTCGAATCCGGCGGCCTTGCCCGCGTAGCGCATGTCGAACACGTCGCGCCGCTCGGTGCCGGACGCGCCGGGATAACGCGCGTTGTCGCGCGTATAGCGCGACCAGTACGCGGACAGATCGCCGGGCCCGGTGCCGTTGCGCTCGATGCGCACGCCGTCGAATCGCAGGTGCCGGTTCGACACGTCGTCGAACACCGCGTCGTCGCGGTATTGCACCGGGCGCGTCGCATAGCCGATCAGCCGCCATGGGCCGATTTCGTAATCGGCCCATACCGCATCGAACGCCTGGCGCACGTTCGGGCCGTCGCGCACCGACACGAAGCGCTGCAGGTCGAACGCCATCTCCTGCCGGCCGACCCGCGCCTTGAACGTGCCGGTGCCGAACTGGCCGACGTACGCGACGAACGCCTGCTCGATATCGAGCAGGTTGCGGTCGACCGTGCCGACCGTGTCCTTGCCGAACGGACGCGCATCCGCGAACTGCACGAATGCCTGCAGATGCTCGCGATAACGCAGGTCCGCATGCACCGTCGCACGCTCGATCACGTAGTGGTCGTCGTGCGCGGCGCCGAGGCCGAACAGCGGCGCGTTGTTCAGCTCGAAACGCTCGCGCAGGTTCGCGCCGAGCGACAGATAGGTCGACGGGTCGCCGCCGATCGGCAGGTACTTCAGCGCGTCGAACGGCTTGCGCGGCACGCACGGCGCGGCGAGCGCCGACCAGTCCTCCTGCCAGCGGTTGAACAGCACGGCCGGCCGCTTCGCGCCGCACGACGTGCCGGCGGCGTCCGTCGTCGCGGGCGCCTCCGCGCCGGACGCCGCGCCCGCGCACGTCGCGATGCCGCCGGCGAGCACGACGGACGGCAACGCGTTGCGCCACGATCGACCGATCGATCGCCGCACGCTCATTTCGACCGCGCGTGGATCTCGGCGACGTAGCCGCCCGGGAACTGCACGAGCGCCGCATCGCGGCCGTCCGACGCGAACGGCGGCACGAGCACGGTCACGCCCGCGGCCTCTGCCTGCTTCAGCGTCGCGGCGAGATCGGCCACTTCGTAGCCGGTCATCTCGCGGCCGAACGGGTAAGGCAAATGGCCGTCGGTGGCGAGCACCGTCATCTTGCCGAAGCCCGATTCGATGCGGATGCGCCGGTACGTGTCGTTCGGCCGGCCGATCTCGACGCCCGGCGCGCGGCGCACGTCGGACACGATCTTGCCGTGCGAGAACGCGACGAAGTCGCGCGCGAGCTTGCTCGCGCTTTGCGGCGACACGTACACGCGGTTTTCCGGCACCGTCTGCAGCGCGTCGTAGTGCGGCGGCTCGTTGTGCCAGTACAGCTGCATGTTCACGCCGCCCGGCCAGCGGACGATCGCGTCGCGGCCGATCGGATCGGGGAACGTGTCGACCACCACGTCCGCGCCGTGCGCGCGCGCCGACTTCATCGCGACGTCGAGATCGGCGACGAGATAACCGGTGCGCTCCGCGCAGAACGGATACGGGATCGGCGTCTTGAAGCCGAACACCGAGATCGTGCCGACCGGCGTGAGCACGAGCTGCGACATCGTCTGGCTCGGCGTGGGCGTGACCTGGAACACGCCCTGCTTCGACTTCTTGCCGCCGAAGGTCGCGACGAAGCTGTCGGTGAAGCGGTCGAAGTCCTCGGGTGCCACGCATACGTGCGTCGTGTCGTACTGCGGGCCGACCGAGACGTTCGGCGAGCGCGCGGCGGCGGTCTGGCGCGCCGTATCGTCCAGGTGCGTCTCGTCGGCGCGCGACGGCGCGGCGGCCAGCAGCGCGGCCAGCACGGCCGTCGACGCGGCCGTCATGCGCAGCACCTGGCGCAGGTTCAATGCATTCATCGGATTCTCCTTCGTTGAGGGTGGCGGGCACGGCGGCACGCCGCGCCCGGATGCAGCGTTCGGCGTCAGGCCGGTTGCCCGGCGCGGCGGCCGGAACGAAACGCGAGGAAGCCCAGCACCGCGAGCGGCAGCGCCAGCGCCCAGAACGCGGCGTACAGATAGGCGGTCGCGCCGGCGCCCGCCCCGAGCGCGAAACTCGCGACCGGCGGCAGCGTGCGGCGCAGCCGCGCACGCGCGGCTTCCCGTTCGGCGGGTGCGGCGATCGGCACGAGCCAGTCGAACGCGTCGATCACGGCCTGCGTGACGTTGCCGGTCATGACCGTGTTCGCGACGACCGCGCGTGCCGTCAGGCGCCCGTGCGCGTTCTGAACGCCCATCGCCGCGGCGCCGAGCAGGCCGCAGACGATCGTCGCCGGCGCATCGGCGTCGGCGATCGGCGACGCGATCACGCCGGCGAGCATGAATCCGCCCAGCAGCACCGCCTGCAGCGCATACAGCGAACACGCCCGCGTGCCGTGCCCGTATGCACGGATCCGGTGATCCAGCACGCGCGCCGCCACGATCCCCGCGATGAACGCCGGAAACGCGAGCAACTTGATCGCGAGCCCTTGCCCGACCCCGGCCAGGCCGGAGCCGATCAGGATGAAGTTGCCGGTGACGTGCGCGGTGAACAGGCCGAACAGCGCGACGAAGCCGAGCGTGTCGACGTAGCCGGCGATCGATGCGAGCAGTACGTCCTCGCTCCACGCGGCGCCGGGCGCGGCCGCGCCGCTCCCCGTTACTTGCCCCGGTTGCATGACGCGGGGTCCTGCGCGGGGTTGGCGGCGCTCGCGTCCTGCACCTGCGCGGCGGGCGGGCGCATCTGCGCCTGCACGAACGGGATCGCGTGCTCGCCGACGACGATGCCGAGCAGCCCCGCCAGCGCGATCAGCGGCGGCGCGGGCGACTGCACGCGCACGAGGTAGTACAGCAGGCCGACGGCGATGCCGGCCCCCATCGAGATCAGATAAGGCATGGTCCGTTCCGGTTGCGCCGCGCGGCCCGGCGCGGCCGAATGGCGCCCGGCCCGTGCGGCGGTTCGGAAGCAAGACTAGGGAACGGGGATCTGAAAGTCATGGCGGCGAACTGAATTGTTCTGAACGCGCCGCACGGGACTGCTTTCGAACCACGGATCATGCGCGCATCGCTCGCCGACCATGGCGTCGATATTCGTCAGGGGGAAAGAGGAACGAATGATGAGAACGCCGGGCTGCTTGCGGAACGGAAGCACCCGCGCCCGCGATGCCGGCGGCCTCCGCGGCGGCCGTCGACGAGTCGCATGGCGATCTGCCTGCCGGCGGTTGCCGGATGCCGCGCAACGCGCGGCCCGTCGCGGCGAAGCCCCGGCTCGACCCAAGTCAGGCCGGTGTCGGGCAGGCGCCCGCCGCGCCGACATTCCTGCGGCACGAAACGGCGTGCCGGCATCCCCTGCATCGACGCGCTGAAGAAAGGCACGGTGACGGAACGCGAATCGACGCAACGGCGGGCGCGCGTCCCGCCGTTTTCGTCACCCCCGCACGCGCCGCATCCTGAGCGTCGCCGACGGCGATTCGCCGAACGCCCGCTTGTACTCGATCGCGAACCGCCCGAGATGCGCAAAACCCCATTTCAGCGCGATGTCCGTCACCGACGCGAGCCCCGGCGTCTCGTCGGCCAGCAGTTCCTCGCGCACATGCTGCAGCCGCAACTGCCGCACGAAGCCCATCGGCGTGATCCCGTGGCGATTCCGGAACCCGGCGAACAGCGTGCTCGGGCTGACGCCGGCGAGTTCGGCAAGCCGCTCGATCGTCAGCGGCTCGTCGAGATGCGCGCGGATGTATTCCTCGACGCGCCGCACGTAGAACGGCGCGAGCACCACCGGCACGTGCCGCGTGCCGGCGCGCGCGCTGTTCGGGTGGCCGTGCAGCAGCAGGTTGAGCAGCGTCGATTCGAGCTGCTCGAACGCGAGCGGATGACGCAGCGGATGCGCGTCGGTCGAGATCGCGCCGGCGAGGATCGGCAGCAACTGCGCGAGGCACGTCCCCTGCGACGACGACAGGCTGAACACCGGCTCGAATTCGACCGGCGCACGCCGGTCGTCGCCGAAATGCCGCTGCGCATGACGCTCCATCACTTCGCGCTCGATGCGCAGGATCACCTGCGGACAGGCATCGCCCCACCGCATCTTCAGCGGCAGCGTCGGCGAGATCAGCGACGCGATGCCGGGCGCCGACACGAAGCGCGTCGAACCGCATTCGATCTCGGCGTCGCCGCGCAGCGGGATCTGCAACAGGAAGAAGTGTTCGAGCGGCCCGGGCTCGATGCTGACGCCGCCGCCATAATCGAGCAGGTTCAGCGACAGGTTGCCCCAGCGCGCGTGATGCATGCAGCTGTGCAGCGCACGCGATTCGCCGGTCGGCGTGAGCCGGTGCGGCTTGAACACGTCGGCGACGCGTGCGCGCACCTCGTCGACGTCGTTCGACTGCAGCATCAGGTTGTCGTGATTGAAACAGGCGGCGTCGGCCAGCCAGCCGGTTTCGGAAAATTGCGCCATCGAAGTTCTCCCGTCATGCTCGATCGCACTCGCGCCGTGCATCCGTTCCCCGGATCGGGGAATCCGCCGCACGATCCGGACAGCGCCCGGAGTATCCGGACAGTCCGGCCGTCAAGACACGCAAGTCCCGCGCAAACGACGCAAGAAGCGGACCGTCCGCGCATCGTAGAAAACTGTGCGGGGATTCCGCATCCGCACATACCCGCAGTCAGCCGCGCGCCTGCCCACGCGCGGCGGCCGGTGCAACAGGTTTCCGGAATTCGCGGATACCGGCCGAAGAAAGCGGATAGAAGCGCCCGTTTCGTCCGCCAATACTGGGCCCGTCACCGAGATGAACCGAATGGAGGGACACATGAAAGGACGTCACATCGAGATTCCGTCGCCGGACGGCGGCGCGTTTCGCGCGTACCTGAGCACGCCGGCCGGCGGCGCGGGGCCGGGCATCGTGCTGTGCCACGAGATCTTCGGCGCGAACGCGACGATGCGCGAAACCGCCGACTACTACGCGGAGGAAGGCTATACGGTGCTCGTGCCCGACCTGTTCTGGCGCCAGGCGCCGGGGCTCGAGCTCGGTTACGCGGCGGCCGATGTCGAGCGTGCGATGGCGCTGTATCGCGAATACGACGAGGACAAGGGCGTCGAGGACGTCGGCGTCGCGCTGGACGCGCTCCGGCAACGGCCGGAATGCACGGGCGAGGCCGGCGTGCTCGGCTACTGCCTCGGCGGCAAGCTCGCGTACCTCGCCGCGTGCCGGCTGCCGGGCGTGGCCGCGGCGGTCAGCTACTACGGCGTCGGCATCGAGCACGCGCTGGACGAGGCCGCGGCGCTGCGCGGGCGGCTCGTGCTGCAGATCGCGGGGCAGGATCGCTTCTGTCCGCCCGACGCGCAGCAGCGCATCGCCGACGCGCTGTCCGCGCGCGACGGCGTCGAGGTCTACGTGTATCCGGGTGTCGATCACGCGTTCGCCCGCCCCGGCGGCGATCATTTCGACAAGGCCGCCGCGATCATGGCCCACCAGCGCGCGATCGCCGCGTTCCGCGCCGCGCTCGGCCCGCACTACGACCTGTCCACCCTGTGGGAAACCCATCTGAAGCACGAATTCGACACGCGCAACGTCGACGCGACGATGGCCACGATGGTCGCCGAGCCGTACGTCAACCATATCCCGACGCTGACGGGCGGCGTCGGCCACGACGAGCTGAAGCGCTTCTACACCCACCATTTCGTGCATGCGAATCCGCCCGACACGACGATCACGCCGATCTCGCGCACGATCGGCGCGAGCCAGATCGTCGACGAGCTGCTGTTCTGCTTCACGCACACGACCGAGATCGACTGGATGCTGCCGGGCGTCGCGCCGACCGGCAGGCGCGTCGAGATCCCGCTCGTCGCGATCGTCAAGTTCCGCGGCGACAAGCTGTATCACGAACACATCTACTGGGACCAGGCGAGCGTGCTCGTACAGGTCGGCCTGCTCGAACCGGCCGGACTGCCGGTGGCCGGCGTCGAAACGGCCCGCAAGCTGCTCGACGAAACCGTGCCGTCGAACGGCCTGATGCGCCGCTGGCAGGACAGCGAACCGTCGGCGGGTGCGCGCTGACGCGGCCCGTCCCCCACTCACTCAACGATTCCGGGAGACACCCCATGACCGCCCTTGCAGGCAAAGTCGCAATCGTCACCGGCGGCGCCACGCTGATTGGCGCCGCGGTCGCGCAGGACCTGATCCGCGCCGGCGCGCACGTCGCGATCCTCGATCTCGATGCGCAGAACGGCGCGCGCGTGGCCGATTCGCTCGGCGAGCAGGTGCTGTTCGTCGCGCTCGACATCACCGACGACCGCGCGATCGCGCATGCGGTATCGGCCATCGTCGAACGGTTCGGCGCGATCGACGTGCTCGTCAACCTCGCATGCAGCTACGTCGACAACGGCATCCAGGCGACCCGCAACGACTGGCTGGCCGCGATGGACGTCAACGTCGTGTCGGCCGCGATGCTGGCGAAGGCCGTCCATCCGCACATGGCCCGGCGCGGCGGCGGCGCGATCGTGAACTTCAGCTCGATCTCGGCGCAGTGCGCGCAGACGGGCCGCTGGCTGTATCCGACCTCCAAGGCGGCGATCCGCCAGCTCACGCGCAGCATGGCAATGGATCTCGCGCCCGACCGCATTCGCGTCAACTCGGTGTCGCCGGGGTGGACGTGGTCGCGCGTGATGGACGATATGACGCACGGCGACCGCGCGAAGACCGACCGCGTCGCCGCGCCGTTCCACCTGCTCGGCCGCGTCGGCGATCCGTCCGAGGTCGCGCAGGTCGTCACGTTCCTGTGCAGCGACGCGGCGAGCTTCGTCACCGGCGCCGACTACGCGGTGGACGGCGGCTACGCCGCGATGGGCCCCGAACAGGCGGTGCCGGCCATTCCACGCCTGGCGGAGTGACCGCGCGTCGCCACCGCTTCCCGCAACCTTCCGGCCGTCACCCGGCCAACCAAGGACATTCCATGAGACACATCGCTATCGTCGGCGCCGGCCAGTCCGGCCTGCAACTCGCTTTCGCCCTGCTCGACCAGGGCTATCACGTCACGCTCTCGACCAACCGCGACGCCGAGCAGATCCGCACGGGCAAGGTCATGTCGAGCCAGTGCATGTTCCACACGTCGCTGCAGATCGAGCGCGACCTCGGTCTGAATGCATGGGAGGAAGCCTGCCCGGCCGTCGAAGGCATCGGCATCGCGGTGCCGCATCCGGACGGCAACGGCCGCAAGGCGATCGACTGGTCGTCGCGGCTGACGCGTTATGCGCAGTCGGTCGATCAGCGCGTGAAGATGGCCGACTGGCTCGACGGCGTCCGGCGCCGCGGCGCGGACGTGCGGATCGGCGACGTCGGTGTACCCGAGCTCGAGGCACTCGCGCGCAGCCACGATCTCGTGCTGCTCGCGGCCGGCAAGGGCGACATCGTCAACCTGCTGGGCCGCGACGACGCGCGCAGCGCGTTCGACCGCCCGCAACGCGCGCTGGCGCTCACCTACGTGAAGGGCATGGCGCCGAGCCAGCCGTATTCGCGCGTGCGCTTCAACCTGCTGCCCGGCATCGGCGAGTATTTCGTGTTTCCCGCGCTGACCACGACGGGCCCGTGCGAAATCATGGTGTTCGAAGGGATTCCGGGCGGCCCGCTCGACTGCTGGGCCGACGTGAAGACGCCCGAGCAGCATCTGGACCGGAGCCTGTCGTTCCTGCGGCAATACGTGCCGTGGGAATTCGAGCGCTGCCGCGACGTCGAGCTGACCGATCCGAACGGCACGCTGGCCGGGCGCTTCGCGCCGACGGTGCGCAAGCCGTTCTTCCGGCTGCCGTCGGGCCGTACGGTGTTCGGAATGGCCGATGCGGTGGTCGTCAACGATCCGATCACGGGCCAGGGATCGAACAACGCCGCGAAGTGCGCGCACGCGTATGCCGGCGCGATCGTCGCGCGCGGCGCCGCGCCGTTCGGCGAAGACTGGATGCAGCAGACGTTCGACGGCTACTGGGCGTACGCGCAGCATGTGGTGCGCTGGACCAACTCGCTGCTCACGCCGCCGCCGCCGCACATCCTCGAACTGCTCGGCGCGGCCGGCCAGCTGCCGTCGCTCGCGAAGGCGATCGTCGACGGCTTCGACGATCCGCGCCGGTTCTCGCCGTGGTGGTTCGAGCCGTCGGCCTGCGCGGCGACGATCCGCGAACACAGCGTGCGGGCGGCATGAACGACATGGAAACGCTCATGACCGACCGTTCCGTCCTCGACCCGATGCAACTGCGCGCCGCGTTCGGCCAGTTCCCGACCGGCGTCACCGTGATCACCACCTGCGCGCCCGACGGGCGCAAGGTGGGCCTCACCGCCAATTCGTTCTCGTCGCTGTCGCTCGATCCGCCGCTCGTGCTGTGGAGTCTTCGCAAGGTCGCGCCGAGCCGGCCGGATTTCATCGCGGCCACCCACTTCGCGATCAACGTCCTCGCGCACGACCAGATCGACCTGTCGCGCCGCTTCGCGACACCGAGCGCCGACAAGTTCGACGGCGTGCCGCATGCCGAATCGGACAGCGGCGGCGTGCCCTGCCTCGACGGCGCGAGCGCGCGCTTCGTGTGCCGCAACGTCGGCCACTACGAAGGCGGCGATCACCTGCTCTTCATCGGCGAGATCGAGCAGTTCGACGCATTCGGCAAGGCGCCGCTCGTGTTCCATGCGGGCCAGTATCGCGCGATCGCCGATCATCCCGATCTTTTACGCACTATTTGATTAGTCATCCATAAAAATACCCAGGAGGTGGTGAACATGAAACTCGGCTCTCGCCTGCTCGTCGTCGCAGGCCTCGCGATCGCCGGCATCGCCGGCAGCGCGCCGGCCCACGCGGCCGACCTGCCGTCGGTCAACCTCGGCATGACCAGTTTCCTCGACGGCATGCCGCCGGCCGGCTCCGGCTGGTACGGCACGCAGTACCTGCAGTACTACACGGCCGGCCGCGTCAACGACAATGCGGGCAACAAGGTCGGGCTGCCGAAGCAGGACATCGACCTGTTCGCGGGGCTGAGCCAGCTCGTCTACCAGTCGCCGCTGACGTTCGCGGGCATGCACCCGGGGCTCGACGTGATCCTGCCGTGGATCGCATCCGCGCGGACCGACGACGGTATCGGCAACGTCGCGCTGAATGCGCGCGCCGGGTTCGGCGACCTGCTGATCGGCCCGTTCATCCAGTTCGACCCGGTGATGGGCGCGCAGGGCCCGCGTTTCGCGCAGCGCGTCGAGTTCCAGTTCATCGCGCCGACCGGCGCGTACGATCCGGCGCGCGCGATCAACCCGGGCAGTCATTTCTGGTCGTTCGATCCGTACTGGGCGGCCACGCTGTGGCTCACGCCGAAATGGACCGTGTCGTGGCGGCTGCACTATCTGTGGAATGCGACCAACCATCGGCCGGCCGCGTCGCTCGGCCCCGACGTGACGTCGACGCGGGCCGGCCAGGCGATCCACGTGAACTTCGCGACCGAGTATGAAGTGCGTCCGGGCCTGCGACTCGGGCTCAACGGCTACTGGCTGCGCCAGACCACCGACATGCAGGCAAACGGACAGGACGTGCCCGGCACGCGGGAAGCCGTGTTCGCGATCGGGCCGGGCGCGATGTATAGCTTCTCGCCGCACGACCACCTGCTGTTCAACACGTACTTCGAGACCCATGCTCGCAACCGGCCGCAGGGGACGCGGCTGGTGCTGCGCTACGTGCATCACTTCCAGTGACGTAGGGCGCCCCGGCGCGTCGATGCGCGACACGCCGCTTCAATGGTTAGCAGTAGGGGGCAACCGTGAAGGCGGTGGACTACGGCTTGTTCCATGGCCGACCATGGGTCCAGGATGCGTTGACGCCGCTATGGTCGACCTGTCTCGCGGCGCCGCCTGGGGAGGGAGCCTCCATGAAGCCTGTTGCCGTGCCGGCCGACGGCGGTGTCGGGGCCGGCACGTTCATCCTGTGCAGCGCGGCCGGCGTCATGCCGGCTCGCCGCTCACTGCGCGATGCCCACGAACGTCGGCAGCAGCACGCGATAGACGTGGATCATCGCCGGCCCGAGCAGCACCAGCATCAGCGCGGGGAAGATGCAGAAGATCAGCGGAAACAGCAGCTTCAGCGCGATCTTCGCGGCCCGCTCCTCCGCGCGCATGCGCCGCCGCGTGCGCAGCATGTCCGACAGCACGCGCAGCGATTCGCTGATGCTCGTGCCGAAGCGATCGGCCTGGATCAGCATCGCGCAGAACGACTCGATGTCTTCCACGCCGGTGCGCAGCGCGAGATTGCGCAGCGCGGTTTCCTTCGTGAAGCCGGAGCGCATCTCGAGCAGCAGCAGGTCGAGTTCGCTCGCGACCACCTCGCTGCTGAACCGCAGCTCCTCGCTCACCTTCATCAGCGCCGCGTCGAGCCCGAGCCCCGCTTCGACGCACACGGTCAGCAGGTCGAGCGCATCGGGGAAATCCTCGAAGATCTTCTGCTGGCGCACCTTGATCCGCTGCGACAGCACGATGTTCGGGATGTAGTAGGCGATACAGGCGAGCACCACGAGGATGGCCGACAGCAACGCGCGCTCGTCGCCGAGCGACGTCGTGATCAGCACCGGCAGCACCGCGCACGGCAGCGCGAGCGCCGCCACCGTCTTCGCGGTGAAATACAGCGCGGCCGCACCGGGGTTGCGCCAGCCGGCATTCATCAGCCGGATGCGCAGCGGCGAATTCTCCCAGCCCTCCTTCGGCACCGACAGCTTCGAGATCGGGGTGGACAGCTCGACCAGCTTCGCGACCCAGCGCGACGTCAGGTCGTCGTCGCCGCCCGTGCCTGTACCTGGGCCTGCGACGGCGCCCGCACCGGCGCCGCCGGCCTGCTGGATCCGGCGCTGCAGGTTGCGCGGCGCGAACAGCAGCATCGCGACGAGCACACCGCCGGCTACGAAGATGAACAAGCCGCCCAGCATCACGGCCTGGACCACGCTCAGGTTTTGCATGACAGCCTCGCTACGGTTCGTTATTCGGCTCGCGCGTCAGACGCGAATGCGGACGATGCGGCGAATCCAGAACAGGCCGAACGCCATCGACACCAGCATCGTGCCGACCATCCGGATCCCGGCCGGATCCTCCCAGAGCACCGACAGGAATTCGCGGTTCAGCAGCGCCATCACCGCGGCGGTACCGAACGGCAGCAGCCCGAGAATCCACGCGGACAACCGCCCTTCCGCCGACAGCACCCGCACCTTGTCGAACAGCTTGAAGCGTTCGCGGATCAGCGCGCCGATGCTGTCGAGCAGCTCGGCCAGGTTGCCGCCCGTCTCGCGCTGGATCAGCACCGCGATCACGAAATAGCGCAGGTCCTGCACCGGCACGCGCGTGGCGAGGTTCATCAGCGCGTCGTGCAGCGACACGCCGTAGTTGACCTCGTCGAACGTAACGCGGAATTCGCCGCCCATCGGATCGGGAAACTCGTCGCCGACCATCCCGAGCGTGCTCGTGAACGAGTGGCCGGAACGCAGCGCGCGCGAGATCATGTCGCAGATGTCCGGCAACTGCCGCTCGAGCTTGCGCAACCGGCGCCCGCGGCAGCGCATCACGTACATCAGCGGCAGGCAGCCGGCCAACAGCGCGACCGGCAGCGCGGCGAGCTGCATGCGCGTGGCGACGCTCGTCGTGAACCATGCGAACGCCGCGAACACGGCACTGAGCACGATCAGCTTCGGCAGCGTCCAGTCGAGGCCCGATTGCTGGATCACGAGATCGAGCGCGTGCACGCGCGGCACGCGCAGCAGCATCCGGTCGAACGGCCTCGACTCGTCGAGCATCCGCTTCTTCAGGATCGACAGCCGCTCCTGCTGCACGCTGCCGCCTGCCGACATCGCGCGAATGCGCGATTCGATCCGGCGCGCGGCGGAGCCGTGCCGCGCGTTCCACCATTGATACGCCCCTTCGATGGTCAGCACGACCGCGACGAAGGTGAGAATCACAAAACCGTAAAAGATCGTGTTCATGAAGCCTCCCCGGCAGCAAACGGCGCGCTGTGATCAGTTCGTCTCGTACCGCTGGGACGGGTCGTAAAGCGAATCCGGCAGGTTGATGCCGAACGCCTGCAGCCGCTCGACGAACTTCGGCCGCACCCCGGTCGCGCAGAAGTGGCCGCGTACCGAACCGTCGCGGTCCACGCCCGTGCGCTTGAACGTGAAAATCTCCTGCATGTTGATGATGTCGCCTTCCATCCCGGTCAGTTCCTGGATGCTGACGATCTTGCGCTTGCCGTCGGTCAGCCGCGCGGCCTGCACGACCACCGAGATCGCCGACGCGATCTGCTGGCGCATCGTCTTCGGCGGCAGCGACAGCCCCGCGACGCTGATCATGTTCTCGAGCCGCGTCAGCGCGTCGCGCGGCGTGTTCGCGTGGATCGTCGCGAGTGAACCTTCGTGGCCGGTGTTCATCGCGTTGAGCATGTCGAGCGCTTCGGCGCCGCGCACTTCGCCGAGGATGATCCGGTCGGGCCGCATCCGCAGCGCGTTGCGCACCAGCGTGCGCTGCGTGATCTCGCCCTTGCCCTCGATGTTCGGCGGGCGCGTTTCGAGCCGCAGCACGTGCGGCTGCTGGAGTTGCAGCTCGGCCGCGTCCTCGATCGTCACGATGCGCTCGTTGCGCGGAATGTAGCCGGACAGGATGTTGAGCAGCGTCGTCTTGCCGCTGCCGGTGCCGCCCGATACGAGCACGTTCACCTTCGCGCGCGACAGCGCGTCGAGCAGCTCGGCCATCGGCGGCGTCAGGCTGTGGAAGCGCACCAGATCGTCCATCTTCAGCGGATTGACCGCGAAGCGCCGGATCGACATCAGCGGCCCGTCGATCGCGGACGGCGGGATGATCGCGTTCACGCGCGAGCCGTCGGGCAGCCGCGCGTCGACCATCGGGCTCGATTCGTCGATGCGGCGCCCGACGCGCGACACGATCTTCTCGATCACCTTCATCAGGTGCGCGTCGTCGTAGAACGTCACGTCGGTCAGCTCGAGCTGGCCGCAGCGCTCGACATACACCTGGCGGTACGTGTTCACGAGGATGTCGGAGATCCCGGGGTCGCGCAGCAGCGCTTCGAGCGGGCCGAAACCGAACATTTCGTCGTACACGTCGATCGCGAGCTGCCGGCGCTCGATGTCGTTCGCGGGCAGCCGCTCCTCGTCGAGGATGCGCGCGATCAGCGCGCCGATCTCCATGCGGACCTGATCCTGCGGCATCCGCGACAGGCGTTCGAGTTCGACGCGCTCGAGCACGGTCAGGTGAATTTCGCGGCGCAGCTTCTGGTAGGCGTCGCGTACCGACGAATGAGCCGGACCGGCCGGTTCGCTGCCTGCCGACAGCGGCTGGGCCCGGTGCAAGGACATCTGTTCGCGCAATGACATGATGGTTCCCCGGAAGAATTACATGGACTTGAGCTTCGGCGTGGCCTTGCGGCCGAACAGCCGGGACATCAGCGGTTCGCTGGGCGCCACGCTGCGTCCCGCGCGCGTTTCGCCGTCGACGAGTTGTTTCGCGCAGGCCTGCAACGCGCGCGCGACCGCCGTGCCGCGCGCGAGCCGCGACACCGGATGGCCCTGGTTGATCGCTTCGAGCACGGTATCGGCGTCGTCCGGAATCATGCAGGCGGCATGCAGGCCGAGCACTTCCTCGAGCGCCGTGCGGGTCCGGTCGCTCGCGCGCGTCGCGCGGTTCACGATCAGGCGCAACTGGTCGGTCGAGTAGCCGAGCGACACGAGGATCTCCAGCAGCCGGCGGCCGGCGCGCACGTGCGGCATCGCGGGCTGCAGCACGATCTGGATCTGGTCGCTGCGATCCAGCGCGACCATCGACAACGGATTGATGCCGACCCCGACGTCGAAGATCACGAAGTCGTAGCGCGGCGCGGCGACGCCGAGGATCCATTCGAGTGCATCCTCGCGCATCTCGGCGGCCTTGACCGGGTCGCCGGCGCCCGCGAGCACGTGAAAGTTCTCCGTCACGTGCGCGACGCTCGCGTCGAGAAACGCGCTGTCGAGCCGCTCGATCTGCGCGCATAGCTGCGGCAGCGTCGACGGCGGGGTTTCGTCGCTGACGAGGAAAGCCGCATCGGCGAACTGCTGGTTCAGGTCGATCAGCAGCACGCGGCGCTTGAAGCCCTCGGCGATCTCGAACGCGACGTTGCTGGCCGCGAAGCTCGTGCCGGCCCCGCCCTTGCACGACATGAACGACACGATCCGCGTATCGTCGCTGTCGCACCGCGTGCTTTGCGCGGCGGCGCGTTCGAGCGCGTTGCCGAGCGCCTGAGGATCGATCGGCCATTGCAGCACGTCGCGCGCGCCGGCGCGCATCGCGTCGAGCAGCACGTGCGGCGACGCATCGGCCGTCACCAGGATGCAGGTCAGGTTCGCATGCGCGCGGCAGATCCGCTCGATCGCCGACAGCTCCGACGGATCGAGCAACGTGCCGTCGACCAGCAGGATGTCGAACGCGTCGAGCCCGTCGGTACGATGCTCGATCTGGGACGGGCGCCCGGTCGCGCGCGTCGCGCGATAGCGTCCGCAGTCGGCCACGAGACGCGCGATCTGCGTGAGCCGCGCGGTATCGTCGGAAGCTACGAGGATGTTGATCATGTCGTGTGCCTCGTTTGTTCGGTCAGTTGCAGGCGGTGCCGCCCGTCGAGGAGGTCAGGCTCTCGCGCGGCAGCGTCGTCGTGAACGGCGGCATCCTGACCGTGACGTTCACGAACGGGATCATGGTCTTGACGGTGACGTTGGTGACGCTGACGGTCACGAACGCGCACGAGTTCACGTCGCAGCTCGCCGGCGAGTAGTTCACCGACACGTTCGCGTTCGACAGCAGCGGCATCAACGACCTCACGCGCTTCGTGACGCCGGCCGCGTTCACGTCGCACACCACCGCCGTGCGTGCGCCCAGACGCACGGCCTCGCTCGCGGTGTTCCAGTAGAACAGCACGCGGCCGAATTCGAAGATGCCGATCAGCAGCATGATCAGGACCGACGCGATGAGCCCGAACTCGACGATCGCCGAGCCGCGTTGACCGCGCCGGCGCGACAGCGAAACATGGCGCGCGTTCATGACACTTGCCTCATCACGGTGACGATGTTGTTGAAGGTGATCGACGGCAGCCACGGGTACGCGGGAATCGGCTGGTACCGGTAGCCCTTGATCTTCACTTCGACGACGTTGATCGCGCCCGTCGCCGTCCCGCTTGCCGCGTTGTTGTTCGAGTCGTAGGTCGGCAGGTTCGCGAACTGCGCCGGATCGGATGCGTCGCCGCAGCCGGTCGTGCGCTGCGCGTCGCAGATGGTCACCATCGACGTCGTGAGCCCCGGCACCAGCTCGGTGCCCGACGAACCGCACGTCGTGCTGCCGTAGACGACGAGACACTGCGCCTGCGACACCGGATACGCGCTGTCGGTCGGCAGCCAGACCGACAGGTAGCGCGCCGCGTCGCGCGTCGCCTTGGTCAGCGTCTCGTACTGGTAGATCGCGCGGCCGAACTCGGCCACGCCGGTCGCGAGCATGACCATCGGCATCAGCACGAGCGCGAACTCGACGGCAACGACGCCACGGGTACGCGAACGGCGCAACGGGAGCTTGTTCATGATCGCCTCGCTATTGAACGAGCATCGGAACCTGGGTCCCCGATGCACTGCCGCTGCCGGGTAATCCATGCGTCGCGCACGGGCTGTTGCCGGACACCGACGAGCCGAGGTATTCGAGGTGCGCCACGACGGCGCCGCTGCCGGCGCTGAACGGCAGCGGATCGAGCATCAGCACGCAATCCCATTGCGTGACGTGTACCTTCCCGCTGTTTCCCTTCAGCGTCGAGCAGTCGCCTTCCGGCGCGAGCGCGACGCGGCGGTCGCCGCCGTAGGTCGGGTAGTTGCTCGCCGTGACCGTGCCGTTGGTGGAAATCCCGCTTCCCGACGGCGGCGCGCCGTCGCCCTGGTACGGCTTGAAATTCGCGCGGTCGGTAACGAACTGCGTGTAGGCGTCACCCTTGATGCCCGCCGTTCCCGGCGGCCCGTAGTTCGGCCCGACGTACGCATAGCCGCTGAAGTCCGGCTGACCGCTCGAGCCGTTCGCGCCGTTCGTGTAGATCCCGAAGCGCGTATTCCACGCGCGCAGCGACGCCGACTTCAGGCCGGTGGTGCTCAGGTCGGGCGGGCTCGTGATGTTGCAGGTGTTGCCCGACAGCTCGCCCGCGAGCGTCGTCTCGTTCGTCGAGCCGTCGAGCGCCGCCCAGCCGAAGTTGCCGGGCCCGTAGGTCGACGACGAACCGGACGGCGACGAGATCCAGTCGCCGACCTTGTAGGCCGGATCGGACGGGCCGCGGCACACGAACACCGGAATCGCGCAGGTGGTCTGCCCGCCGCCGACCGTCGCGATCGCGCTCGCCGAGACTTCCGCCGCGTTCGCGAGCTTCATGCCCGGCAGCACGTTCAGCACCTCGATGAACCAGTGCGCGATGTTGCTCAGCTTGGCCGTGCATTGCACGTACTTCATGTTCGCCGGCGTCGTGACGGCGTTCTTCGTCAGGAACGGGTTGGTCAGCGAATCGCTGAACGTGACGTTCGCGTTCGTCGACATCTGCACCGCGTTGTTCTGGAAGAACACCAGATTGAGGTGGCCGGCGGCGATGCCATCGGCCTCGGCCACCGACAGGCTGATGGCCGACGTCAGGTCACGCGCAGCCGACAGCGCGCACGCATCGGCGCTGTTCTGCAGCTCGCTGCGCGTGACGTACAGCTTGCCGAGATCCAGCGCGAGACCGACGAACCCGATCATCACCGCCAGCGCGAGACCGACGATGATCGCGACGGCACCGCGCTGGCGATGCGGGCCGCGACGCGTGACTTTCGGATGACGTGCTGCGCTGTTCATGGCGTTCTCCCTGAGCATGCCGTCGTTACTGGGTGGCCTTGCCGATGCCGATCACGAACGCATTGGCGGGCGGCACGGTCTGCTTGAACGACCTGTCGTAGTTGTCGAGCGCGGCCGCGGCGGCGCTGCCGTCGACGCCCGACACCGAGGCCGCGTGTTCGGCGGCATGCGGGTCGATGATCTGGGCCTGCATCACGGTGCGGACCGAGTCGCCGAAGCGGCTGTCCCACACCGGTGTCGACGACATGCAGCCGGCAAGCGCGAACGCGAGCGGGACGGCGAGCGCCGCGCGGCGCACGAATACGAGGTAGGCGGTTTTCATGAGTGTCCCCTTGACGAGTTTCAACGATCGGTGGACTCGGGTGCCGCGCTCACGCGCGCAACCTGCGCCCGCGCGGCGGCCGGGATCCGGTGCCTGGGCCGCGCCGCCGGCTGGGCCGGCGTGTCGGGGCCGGCCGTCGCGAGACGCGCGGCGGCGGCCTCGATGCGCGCGATGCGCGCGGCGTCCGACGTGCCGGACAACGGTGCGGCGGCCACCACCGGCGCGGGCACCTGCTGCGGCTCGGCCAGCACCGGCTGCTGCGCATCGGCGCCTTGCGGCGCGCGCGGTGCGGGCAGCGCGGCGGCCGGACCGGCGGGCGCTTCCGATTGCGGCGCCGGTGCGGGTGCCGGCGCCTGGGCCGGTGACTGCGGTGCGGCGGCTGCGCCGTTCGCGGGTGGCGTGCCTGCCTTGCGAACCCCGCCGCGGCCTTCCATGTTGCCGGTCGCATAGACGTCGGCTTCGTTCGGCTTCGAGAAGCTGTCGGTCGGCAGCGCGACGTCCGCGGTCTGCAGCGGCTTCACCAGGTGCGGCGTGATCAGGAAGATCAGCTCGGTGCGATCCTGCTGGAACGACGTGCTGCGGAACAGCGCGCCGAGCACCGGCACTTCGCCGACACCCGGGATCGCCTTCAGCGCACCGGTCGCGTTGTCCTTGATCAGCCCGCCGATCGCGAACGATTCGCCGTCGCTCATCTGCACCGTCGTCGACGCGCGCCGCGTCGTGATCAGCGGCAGGATCGACGTGCCGCCGATGTTGGTCGCGCTCAGCGTGACGCCCGTCTGCGACAGCTCCGACACTTCCGGCGCGACCTTCAGGCTGATCCGGCCGTTCGCGAGCACCGTCGGCGTGAACTTCAGCGCGACGCCGAACTCCTCTTCCTGCAGCGTGATCGACGACGTGCCGTTGCCGCTGCTTTGCGGGATCGGGATGAAGATCTTGCCGCCCGCGAGGAACGTCGCTTCCTGGCCGCTGATCGTCACGAGATTCGGCTCCGCGAGGATCTTGACGAGGTTGTCGGTGTTCTGCGCGTCGGCCGCGATGCTGAACGGCTTGTTGTTCGCCTTGTTGAAGACGGCCCCGCTGGCGACGCCCGCGAGCAGGTTGCTGACCAGCGCGCCGCTCCACGAACCGAACCCGCCCTGGATGTTGAACGCGCTGCCCATCTGGTTGATCAGCGTCTTCGACACCTCGGCTACCTTCACCTCGAGCATCACCTGCTGCGGGGACGTGACGTTCAGCATGTTCAGCACGCCGCCGCCGCCCTTGCCGCCCGCGGCGGGATCGCCGGCGCTGTCGCCGTAGGCGCGGGCAATCTGCACGGCCTGCTGCGCGGCCTGCGAGCTCGACACGGTGCCCGCCAGCACGATCGTGCCGGCCGCGGTCGAGACGTGGATGTCGCGCTCGCCCGGCATCAGTTGCAGCAGCGACGCCTGCAGGCCGCCCGCATCCGCGCCGACCGCGACGTCGATCACGCGGCACGCGCCGCTCTTGCCCTGCACGATCATGTTGGTCGTGCCGACCGCAAGCCCGAGGATGTACAGCGTCTGCGGCGACACCATGGTGGCCTGCGCAACGGCCGGATTGCCGATCGTCCGATTGCGGACCGGCTCCGGCATCGGCACCAGCAGCGACTTGCCGAGCGGCACGCTGACGCTGGTCGACTCGCGCACGGCGCCGACGCAGTTCGGCCCGCGCAGCGGCCCTGCCGATGCGGCGGGCGCGGCGGCCGGCACCGGCCCCATGCTGATCGTCATCTGCATCGGCCCCTTGCCGACCGCGGCCGGCGCGCTGGCGCCGCCCTTCGTCAGCGCGGCCGACTCGACGCCTTCCTGCGCGAGTGCGCCATAAACGGTCAGCCATCCCGAACAGAGGATCGCGGCCATCATCGTGCCCCGTGCGACGCGCGTCCGCAGTGGGCCGGTACCTGTGCATTGCGGTTTGATCTTCATTTCGTCTGATCCCCCGAGAGACCGGCGCCGTGCCGGTTATCGACTTCCCAGGCCGCCGCGCGTGGCCGGCGGCCAATCTGTTGGTCTGGCTGGTTTGATCTGCTTCAGAAACACTCGACGCTGCCCTTCACGCCCGTCAGCACGCCGACGCAGTCGCGCCGTGCTTCCGGCGCCGCGTGCGATGCGACGTGCACGCGCACCGGCCGCACGTGGGCGGGAGGCGGCGGCGCGTCGGGCACGGGTTCCTTGCCCAGCAGCGTCAGCTTGGTCGCGCCGCCGGTGTTCAGCGTCTTCTGGTCGACCTGGTTGCGCAGCACGAGCGACAGCGTGCCGACGCTGCGCGCGAGGTCGAGCCGTTCGGCCTGGTCGGGCGTGACTTCCAGCGTCACCGCGTTGACGACCTTCGGTGCGGTGTCGTCGCGGCTGACCTGCTGCGCGACGGCCAGCACGAGGATGTGCTCGAGCACGATCTTGGAGATGCTCTGCCCGTCGGTCTTGCCCTGTTGTTCCTGCGTGTTGACGATCACGTCGACGTAGTTGCCCGGCAGCGCGAAGCCCGCGACGCCGACCACGTCGTTCACGCGCACCGTGATCGCGCGGCTGCCGTCGGCGATCACCGCGGACAGGCCGCCCTTGGTGCCGACGGGCGCGAGCTTCGACTCGATCACCGGCTCGCCGCGCGCGAGGCTGGTGCGCACGACGCGCCCTTCGAGCGCCTTCGTGTCGGTGAACGCGCCGGTCGGCACGCTGCCCGCCGGCCAGCTGACCATGTGGATCTGGTTCGGCCCGAGCGGTTCGCCCAGGTTCAGGTCGGTGGTGGCCACCGCGACCGGCGTGACCGAACTCGTGGATGTCTGCACCAGCCAGTGGGACGCGAAGACGACCGCGGCAAGACCCGCGACCATCGCGACGACCAGCATCATGACCGCTCGACTGTTTTTCATGGCAATGCTCCTCGACGAATCGTGAAAGGATCGGCTCAGCCGGTAATGAACGTGCGGCCGCCGCGCTCGATGGGCGGCGGATGGCCGCCGTCACGTTCGGGGGCCGCGCCGAAATAGCTCGCCCAGGCGTCGTACAGCGCGTCGTGCGTCACTTCGGGCGGATCGCCGCGATACCGCGCGCCGGCGGCCACGAGTCGCAGCAGGTCCGCCGGGAAACAGGCGAGAAACGCCTTGCCGGTCGGCAGGTGCAGCCGATGCAGCAGGTAATCGAAGGCATCGCTCGCCGACACGAGCCCGAGCGACGCGCAGGCCGCTTCGTACACGGCACGGTAGTCGTCGATCGACATCGGGCCGACATGCAGCTTCGATCCGAGGCGGCGCAGGAACGCGTCGTCGCAGAACTGTTCCGGCGCCAGGTTGCTCGAGAACACCGGCCACACGTCGAACGGCATCACGAAGCGGTTGCCGGATTCGAGCGTCATGAAATCGACGCCGCGGTCGAGCGGGCGCAGCCAGCGATTGAGCAGGTCGCGCGGCTCGACGCGCTGGCGGCCGAGATCGTCGACAACGTACATGCCCATGTTGGCTTTCATGTGCGGGGGCGCCTGATAGAAGCCGGCGGCCTCGTCGCGGCGCAGGTCGAGCTCGTCGAGCGTCAGCTCGCCGCCCGACATCACGACCGGCCGCGCGCACAGGCGCCAGCGACGATCGACCGACCGGCTGCCTGGCGACTGCCCCGCCTCGACATGCACGAGCGGGTCGTAGACCTGGATCACTTCGCCGGCCGCGCAGATCGCATGCGGCACCGGCACGCGGCCGTGCATCAGCGAGCCGAGCCGCTCGGCGAGGAAGGTCTTGCCGCTGCCGGCCGGGCCGTAGATCAGCAGCGGACGGCCGGCGTTCAGCGCCGCGGCCGCCGCATCGAGCACCGACGTGTCGATCACGATCCCTTCGAACGCGGCCCACACGTCGCTCTGGCCGATGTGCAGCTTGCGGACCGAATGCGCGCTCACGCATTTGAGATACGCGTCGAGCGTCACCGGCGCGGGGCCGCTGTAGCCGCTGCGTGCCCGTTCCTCGAGCGCGAGCACGCGGCCCGCGTCGGTCAGGCGGAACGTCACGTCGAGATCGGTCGCGCCGCGATGGGTCAGCTCGACGAGATGCTCGCGCACCAGGAACGCGAAGACCTCGTCGAGCACCGCGAGCGGCAGGCAGTGCCGCTCGACCAGGTCGCCGTACGACGGGCGGCCGAGTACCAGCGTCGACTTCAGCACGAGCCCGGCGACGAACGTCATGCTCAGCCCGGTTTCCTCGAGCGTGCGCGGCGCCGCCGGCAACTGCGTGCCCAGTTTCGTATGGGCCTCCCGCGACGGCAACGGATCGGGCAGGTGCGCCACCTGCGCGTCGCGTCTCGGTTCGGTATGGTTCGTGTTCATGATCGCTCCGTCCTCGTTGCCTGTGCGTCGCGCTATGCGCACGACGCGAACAACATGCCCAGCGTGCCGGCCGCGATCGCGACGCCATACGGCAGCGTGCCGACCGAGGCGATTTCCACGGAGCCGCCGGCGGCCTCCGCGTGCGCCCCCTGCGAACGGCGCGCGATCAGCACGCGGACGTTCGCCCACATCTGGCGCATCCGGCCGCGCAACAGCGCGAACGCAACGGCGCCGATCCCGCCGGCCAGGAACGTGGCCAGCACGATGTAGAACGTCATTTCCGCCCCGACCCACGCGCCGATCGCGAGCATCAGCTTCACGTCGCCGGCCGCCATTCCGCGCAACAGGTAGAACGGCAGCAGCAGGCCGAAACCGGTCGCGGCACCGGCGAGCCACGCGAGTGCGCCGGCCGGCAAGCCGTGCAGCATGCACTGCGCAACCAGCGCGCCGACGAGCCCGACCGCGACGAGACGGTTCGGAATGCGGCGAGACGCGATATCCGTGCTGGCCGCCGCCACCGCGAGCAGCGTCACGCACAACGGAATCGGGTAAGGCGGCGCAACAGGTAGCATGGCGAACCTCTCGGGTCGAATTCGTCGAATCAGGAAACCATTGCCAGCGCGGTGGTGACCGCGGCCGTCACGGCCGCTGCAATCACCTCGTACGTATCGGCAAGCGAGCCTTTCAGCGTGACGACGCTGCCGAGCACCGCGGTGGCGAACATCGCCGCGAGCAACGCGTATTCGATCGACGTCACGCCCTGCTCGTCGACGATCCAGCGACGGACGGCACGCATCGTGGCTGCCATGATGGTCTCCGGTTCCAGGTTGACTGAATGGCCGGGGACGGCTCGAGCACTGCACCGGCCGAGCCGTCCGCGGCACGGTCCATCAGATACCGGCAACCGCGGAATCCAGGTCGGCCGCGATCGTGCTGAACACGGTCTTCAGGTCCTTCCCGATGGTCGACAGTGCCAGGATGATGCCGACGGCGATCAGTGCGGCGATCAGGCCGTATTCGATGGCGGTCACGCCGTCCTCGTCGCGAACGAAACGGCCGGCTTGTTGAATGAACTTGGACATGGTGAATCTCCTTTCGTGGTGACTTTCAAAACCCTCGAGCACCGGCTGGTCGGATGACCGTGCATCGATACGTCGAGGCAGGTTGTTGATGCCGTGTGGTGCCGACGAACGAAGCGGACGAGCCGTTCGCCGTACCGTCCATCAGATGCCCGCTACTATCGAGTCCAGATCCGCCGCGACCGTGCTGAACACCGTCTTCAGATCCGTACCGATCGTCGTCAGCGCGACGACGATGCCGATCGCGATCAGCGCGGCGATCAGGCCGTATTCGATGGCCGTCACGCCTCGCTGATCCTGGATCAACCACGCGATCTTTTCGATGACTCTTGACATGAGTACTCTCCTTTCGGACTGCTATTGAATTCCCTTCGTCGATCGCGACGTCGGGGACGGGCACCACCGGCACTACAAGAAAATCGAAACGCGACGCTCAGCGGCGGGAACGGGGATGCACACCGTCGTCCGTGCGAACGGGAATCAGTGAAGCGGAGCGCGAGAGAGGCGGATACGGAGCGACCATCCGGATGAACCGGGCTGGCCGGGCGACCGGAACGGCACGACGGCCATTCGACGCATGGAATCCAGTTGACCGGGAAACGAATGCCCGGCAAATCCGCAATATGTTTTTAACGCGGATTGCGAGCCGCGATGTGCTGTGGTCTTTCATTTTTATTCCCCGTCTGCTGCCATGCCGATGTCTTATTGCCCTGAAGATTCCGGGTCTGATAAGTCGATCGACGATCGTTTGCGCGGTTCGTCGACCTGGCGCTGTGTATTCCCCTGCGCGCTCCGGTCATTTTTTCCGCATGTGGCGCCGAGGCCGGTTCCATGTGTCTGCCTTCAGAACCGCCGGTCGCCACATCGTCGACTGCCGTGCCAACGCTTACGCAAAGAGCAGGCCATGCTCAGCGAAATCGAGGCTTGTCAAGGGTTCCAGCGATGTCGGCCTTCCCCTGACCCAGGCCCGATGACCGATATGTTTCAAATTTGAACGATCCGGGGACGCCGGTGCGGCTGGTCCGAATGTCGGTCGTCGCGCTGCACAAAGGCCGGAAAAAATTTCGTTGGGACTTTCCCGGACGCGGTAAGCCGGTCGCGTGCCGCGCGTTCGGCGGGCTGCAACGCCGGTAAAAATCGCGGAATGTTTCACGCCGGAAACATGAAACCCGATCGCGTGGATTTCTCATACCTGAAAACGGGGTTTTCAAGCCCGTTATTCGACAGTCCCTATATCGTCTGCCAGTGCGTGGTTTGCATCGCGCGATTTTTTCTTCAACAATGAATTCACCGGACAACGCGGTTTCAACGCGATTCGATCCGCAGGCACGACAACATCAGACGGCCGCGACAGACCACGCAGCCACCACGACATACGGGGCATCATGTACACAGCCAATCGTGAAACGCGCGATCGCGCCGTCCGCTGCGCTCAATGGCTGACGGCGGACCGGATCATTCCGTACAGCTGCGTCATGCTGATGCTCTTCGCCGCGCTGCTGGTGGTGTGGGGCGTCGTGACCGACGGCTTCACGTCGAGCGCCATCGCCCGTCCGGGCACCGACTTCTCAGTCTTCTGGACTGCTTCCCATCTCGTGTTGCAAGGCCATGCCGCATCGGCCTACGACCCTTCGTCATTCGTGCAGGCCGAGTTCGCGCACTTCGGTGCGTTTCTTCAACACCGGCCGCTTCCCTGGCTCTATCCGCCGACGATGCTGCTGTTCATCGCGCCGGTTGCCCTCGTGCCTTTCCTGCCCGCTTACTTCCTCTTTTTCGCGGGCAGTCTTTTATGCTATGCGTTCGCCGTCTCGAGACTGTCGGGATTGCGCGCGCACCTTCCCGTGCCGCGCGCCGCGGCGCTCGTCGTGGTCGCGTACTCGGCCGTATGCATGTCCGCGCTGTTCGGGCAGAACAGCATCCTGACCGCCGGCCTCGCCGCGCTGGCGCTGCACCTGCTCGGCAAGCGCCCCGTCGTGGCCGGCGTGCTGATCGGCCTGCTCGCGATCAAGCCGCAACTGGCCGTGGTGTTCCCGTTCGTGCTGATCGCGACGCGCGCCTGGCGCACGTTCGCGGCGGCGGCGATCAGCGCGGCGCTGTTCGCGGCGGCCGGTGTCGCACTGGCCGGCCCGGCCGCGCTGCACGGGTTGTCGCATGCGATGTCGACGGTACGCGAGCAGCACTTCATGCTCGCGTCGTACTGGCTCGCGTCGCCGACGCCGTTCGCCGCGTTGCGGCTCGCGGGCGCACCGGTGGCCGCCGCGCTCGCGGCACAGGCGGCGGTGGCCCTGCTCGCGATCGCCGCGGCCGTCGGCGTGTGGCGCCGTACGCGCGACATGCGCCTGCGCGGCGCGGTGCTGGCGGTCGCCACGCTGCTGACCACGCCGTATCTGTGGAACTACGAACTGACGTGGCTCGGCATCGCGGTCTTCTGCCTGATCGCGCATGGTCTCGACGAGGGCTGGCTGCCGGGCGACCAGGGCATCCTCGTGCTCGCGTGGCTGCTGCCGATCTTCGAGATGCTGAACCGGTTGATGAAGCTGCCGCAGATCGGGCCGATCGTGCTGCTCGCGGTGCTGTTCGTCGTCGTGCGCCGCACGGCGCTCGCATCCGGGAGCGCACGATGAAAACGCCTGCGTTCGCCCGCCACCTGCATGCATCCGTCGACGTGCATCCGGAGCTGCCGATCGCCGGCCCGCGCCGCTACCCGCACTGGCTCAATCGCGACCGCGTGCGCCTCTACGCGGCCGCCGCGCTGCTGACCGAACTGCTGTTCATCGTGATCTACGTGACGCGCGTGCTCCTGTCGCACAACGGCGCGCTGGAACCGCTGTCGCAGGACTTCTCGCCGATCTGGAGCGCCGCGTGGCTCGCCGCGCACGGCCACGGCGCCGACGCGTGGCATTTCCCCGCGCTGTTCGCGGTCCAGAAGCTGGCCGTCCCGACGATGACGCTCGCGGGCGGCGCGCTGCCGTGGCTTTATCCGCCGACGATGCTGCTGCTCGTGCTGCCGCTCGGCTGGCTGCCGTACACGCTTGCGCTCGTGCTGTGGCTCGCCGTCACGTATGCGCTGTTCGCCGCGACGATCCACGCGATCGTCCAGCGCGATGCCGCCTGGCTGTGCGCGCTCGCGTTCCCGGGTGCATTCCTCACCGTGATCGTCGGCCAGACCAGCCTCTTCACCGCGATGCTCGCCGGCGTCGGCCTGCTCGCGCTGAACCGCCGGCCTGCGGTGGCGGGCATCTGCTTCGGCTTGCTGACGATGAAGCCGCAGCTCGCGGTGCTGTTCCCGCTCGCGCTGCTGTGCGCGGGCCAGTGGCGCGCGCTGGCCGCGTGGGCCGCGACGATCGCCGGCAGCGTCGCGCTCGCGACACTCGCGTTCGGCATCGGCCCGTGGATCACGTTCGCGCACGTGATCGGCAACGTCTACGCGGTCGTCGGCACCGGTCACGCGAAGCTCGCGCGCATGCCGTCCGTGTTCGCGCTCGCGACGATGGCCGGCTGGCCCGTGCTCGTCGCGCGCGGCCTGCAACTGCTGTCGGCCGCGGTCGCCGCGATCGCCGTCGTCTACGCATGGCGCGGCGCGTGCTCCTATGCGCTGCGCGCCGCGACGCTCGTATGCGCGTGCCTGCTCGTCAGCCCGTATTTGTACGACTACGACCTGACCTGGTATGGCCTCGTGATCGCGTGGTACGCCCGCTATGCATGGACCCACGGCTGGCGGCGCTTCGATCGCGAATGGCTGATGCTGCTGTGGCTGATGCCGTTCGCCGGCCTCGCGGTCATGCCGCATCTGCCGTTCCAGTTCATGCCGCTCGTCACGCTGGCGTCGCTCGCGCTGCTCGTCGGCCGGATCGCGCAGGAAAGACACGACGTGCCGTCGATGCCCGACGCGCACGACCACTCGACCGATACCGGATTCACGCATCCGGTCCGGCCGCACCACCGCCCGGCGTACGGAATGCGCCGCACCGGCCGCCCGACCATCGGCGCCGACCGGTGACGCGACATGACAAGGGGAGTCATCATGCGGGAACCACGCTACACACCGCTCGTTTCGCTGGTTGTGCCGTTCTATAACGAAGGCGAGGCCGTCGAGCGCTTCTTCGACGTCGTGATGCCGTTGCTGACGGCCATCGACGCGATCCGCTTCGAGATCGTCTGCGTCAACGACGGCAGCCGCGACGACACGCTCGAGCGCCTGGTCCGGATCGGCACCACCGAGCCGCGCGTGCGCGTGATCGACCTCACCCGCAACTTCGGCAAGGAAGCGGCGTTGACGGCCGGCCTCGACGAAGCCACCGGCGACGCGGTGATTCCGCTCGACGCCGACCTGCAGGATCCGCCGAGCCTGATCCCCGTGATGATCGAGCACTGGCGCGACGGCGCGGAAGTCGTCGCGGCGAAACGCAGCAACCGCGCGTGCGATTCGTTCGCGAAGCGCACCGCCGCCGCGATCTACTACCGTGTGCACAACATGCTGTCGGACGTGAAACTGCCGGAGAACGTCGGCGATTTCCGGCTGATGGATCGCCGGGTCGTGAATGCGCTGCGCAGCCTGCCCGAGCGGCACCGTTTCATGAAGGGGCTGTTCGCATGGGTCGGCTACAAGACCGTGATCGTCGAGTACCAGCGCGACCCGCGCAGCGCCGGGCACTCGAAGTTCTCCGGCTGGAAGCTGTGGAATTTCGCGCTGGAAGGCATCACCAGCTTCAGCACGGTGCCGCTGCGCAGCTGGACCTACATCGGCGTCGGCATCGCCGCGCTCGCGTTCCTGTACGGCACGTTCATCATCTTCCGCACGCTGCTGTTCGGCAATCCGGTGCTCGGCTACGCGTCGCTGATCTCGGTCACGCTGTTCATCGGCGGCATCGAACTGATCGGGATCGGTGTCGTCGGCGAATACATCGGGCGAATCTACGACGAGTCGAAGCAACGGCCCGTCTACCTGATCCGCCGCCGCTACCAGGTGCACGCCAAGGTGATCGAGCTGCCGGTGGCGCGCGACGCGCGCCGCCAGGCCGCCCGCCGCCGCACGCAGCCGACCCGCGCGCGGATCGGCGCCCGCTGACGCATGCGCGCCGCCATGATCGACCTGCTCCACGCCGAACGCACGCGGCTGGTGCGCTTCGGCGTGTCCGGGCTGTGTTCGACCGCGCTCCACACGCTGGTCGCCGCGGCGATGTTCGCGCTGTTCGACGCGACGCTGGTGGCCGCGAACGCGGTCGCCTTCCTGTGTGCGACCGCGTTCTCGTATCTCGCGAATACGCTGTGGAGCTTCGCGTCGACGGTGCGCACGCGCAACCTGGTGCGCTTTCTCGCGGTCACGCTGGTCGGCTTCGTCGAGACGATGCTGCTGGCGCGCGGCGCCGAAGCACTCGACCTGTCGCGCGGGATGAGCATCGTCGCGATCGCGCTGCTGATCCCGCCGACGACGTTCGCGCTGCACCGGCTGTGGACCTACCGGTAAACGGCCCGCCCGCGTTTCCTCCTCCCCGCCGATAATCGGTCAAACGATTAACAGATTCAATGTCGCCATATTTATGTGGCGTATCGAATCGATTGATTCCGATTTTAAAATTACTAATCGATTTAATCATAACGACCTGTTTACTTTTACAGCTTCCATAATTAACCGAACGGGATAATCTGCATTCGCCGTCGCTTCAGCACCTGCCGACTCCGGAGCAAATCCTTGCGGTACAAGGCGATGGCGGCCGCACGAAGCAATTCGCGCAACGATAAGTCCCATTACTTCAAACGGGAGCTTCCATGTCACGCGTTACCGATGTGCTCGTTTCGTTCGATACCGAAACCATTCTCAAAAAATATCCGAATCCCAGCAAAAACCCGGCCGCTCCGACGCTGATCGACTGGCGTTATGTTTATATGGTGACCAACCAGGACAACGTCATCTCCGGGCAGGCAGGCGGCGAGCTCGATCTGAAAGCGCAGGTCGGCGACCTGATCCGCTGGCGTGAAACGAGCCTGTCGCTGGGCTTCGAGAACCAGGTGGTGTTCTACAAGTTCATCGGCAACGTCGGCAACGACCTGATCTCGACGCCGACGCCGCGGGTGGCGGAAGCGTCGATCCCGGTGCCGAACACGAGCAAGCCGGAAGTGCCGACGTGCCAGAAAGTCGCGAACTACTACTGGTCGTCGGAATGCCTGAAGGTCGGCCGCGTGACCTACCACTTCCAGTTCCAGATCATCGATCGCAACTGCCAGAGCCAGGGCTGCTTCTCGTGGGATCCGTTCATCTCGATCCATAACTGATCGCGGCAGGCGGGCGGCCGCGCGACGGCCGCCCGTGCCGCCCCCTTGTTGCGCAGGAGGTGCTCATGTCTGGTCTTCGTTGCGATGTGCTCGCGGTCGTCGACGCCGTCACGCTGCTGTCGGCCCACCCCGATGCGAGCCGGAACGCCGATGCGCCGACCGTGATCGACGGCCGGCACATCTACGTGTTGAGCCCGGGCGACGCCGGGCAGGTCGGCCACAACGACAACCGGCTGTTTGCCGGCCTGTCTCCCGGCGACGAGCTTCATCTGCGCGAAACCGCGCTGGCGCTGCGCGCGGAGCTGAGCGTGCTGTTCATCCGGTTCGCGTTGAAGGACGCCGGCATCGTCGCGCCGATCGAAGCGGAAGTGCGCGATGCCGCCAAGCCGGTGCCGGACGGCGACGACCTGCTTCATCCGTCGTGCCGGCCGATGAAAGACCACGTGTGGCGCAGCGAGGTGCTGGCGGCCGGCACCACCACCTGCACGGCCGATTTCGCGGTGCTCGATCACGACGGCGCGGTGTCCGGTTACTTCCGCTGGGAAACGACGATCGAGATCGCCGGCAGCCGGCCCGACACGAAGCAGCCCGGTTTCCAGCCGTCGTCCGACCGCAACGGCAGCTTCACGCTGCCGCCGAATACCGATTTCAAGGCGACCTTCTACGCGAATGCCGCCGACCGGCAGGACCTGAAGCTGTTCATCGACGACGCACCGGAACCGGCCGCGTCGTTCGCGGGCAACGGCAACGACGGCGTCAGGCAGTTCACGCTGAACTCGCGCGGCGGCAGGATCCGGATCGACGCGTCGGCCAACGGCCGGCCATCCGCGACCGATGCGCGGCTCGCGCCGCTGTCCGCCGGCGATACCGTCTGGCTCGGCTGGCTCGGCGCCGAAGACGGCGCCGACCGCGACTACAACGACGGGATCGTGATCCTGCAGTGGCCGATCGCGTGAGCGGCGCGGCACATCCAGTACACCTGATCGTCGCACTTTCCGCCCGCACGCGCCGCTCTTTCCACTCGAGCTTGGATCACCCAAGCGGAAAATACGTGACGTCGAGGGCGGGCGGCGCAACGGGCGTTTGCGACAGCAACGCATGAACCTGACCGCGATGGTGCGCGTGATGAAGGAAAAGATGGGAAAGGACCAGCCCGAGCGGTTTGCGCTGCGGCGTTCCGTCCATGCCCGTGTAGTTCACGTCGGCGTTCAGGTCGTTGCGCGCGACAGCGCCGACGATGCGCGCGAGCCGCTCGTCCTCGGCTCGCCGTTCGGTCCGCAGGCTGTCGAAATCGTCGCAGACGACAAAGTCCAGGGCCGGGATGGCGTGGCCCTCCCCGGAGAGCCGGCCGAGCCAGATGCGGTCCGTGGCAAGCAGATGATTGAGCGTATGGTGGATCGAGCCGAACGCGCATGCGCGTGCGAGAAAATACTCATCCGATGAAAGGCCGGCGCATGCCTGATACATGCGCTCATTCGCCCAAGCGGTCCAGCGCGCCAGCATCTCGAACTGATTCGTCATCGCCGTTCCCTTGTCTTTTGATTCCGTCCGGGTAATCTATGGGTCCGGATGGTCGCTGTCGATCGCGTTTTTCTTATCAGCTATAAGGTCTGATGATGCCCGTACGCCGTGATCCGCCCCAAACGCACTTGCTTCGGGCCTTCGAGGCTGTCGCCCGGCTGAAGAGCTTCAGGCAGGCGGCTGTCGAAATAGGCGTGTCGCAGAGTGCGATCAGCCAGCGCGTGGCCGCGCTCGAAACGCGCCTCGGGACGTGCCTGATCCATCGAGAGCAGGGCCGCTTCGCGCTCACCCGTGATGGCCTGGCCTATCTGGCCACGGCGGAAGGCGTGCTGCGAACGCTCGCGAGAGCCGACAGCCGGCTCGCCGATCGCCGGGAAACGGTCCGCCTGTCCGTCGTTTCGTCGTTCGCGCACTGCTGGCTCGCTCCCCGGCTCGAAGCGCTGTCCCTGTCATTCGAAGACATCAGTCTCGAGGTGCACGTGTCGGACGAGATCGTCGCGATCGACGACGGCGAATTCGATCTCGCGATCCGCCTGCATCCGAAGGCGGGCATGCCGGGAGAACGGATGACGGCAGCCGATGACGTGCTCGTACCGGTCCACGCGCCGGGTAGTCGGCCAAGCCCTGCGTGTCGCGCGGAGCCGTTCGCGGGGATGAGGTTGCTCGAGGACGACTGCAGCCGTCTCGGCGGATCGCGCCACCAGTCGTGGGACGCGTGGCATGAACTCAACGGATGCGAGATCCGGCAACCGCGCAGGCGGATCGTGTTCAACGACGCAGGGTTGATGATCGAGGCTGCCCGCCGCGGCGCCGGCGTCGCGCTCGCGCGCCAGTCGCTGGTTGCGGACCATCTGGCTGCCGGCGAGCTGGTGAAATTCGACGCGATGCCGCTCGCATGTCTCGCGCAAACATCGTTGATCCAACGACGCGCGAGCAGCCGCAGCCACGCGAGCCGGCGCGTCGCAAGCTGGCTGCTCGATGCCGTATCCGGCACGATCGCCTAGCATCGCTCGTCGAGGCTCGCGCGAGCGGCGCCCACCGTCGCACCGCGCTTCTCCGCCCGATCCGTCCAGCTCGAGCGAAGTCACCGGCGCTCACCGCCCGGTCGGGAAATCGCGGCAATACAGCCGGCGCGTGACCGATCGGCGCACGGCCCCCAAAACGGCCTGCGCCGGCGGCGCGTTCAATGCAACGGCGACCACGCCTCCGGCACCGCGATCGTCGACGTCGCCCTTTCGATCTGTTCCGGGCCGCCGGCCGGTGGCCAGAGACCCGCCGCGTAGTGCCGTTTTCTCAACGCCATCCGCTCTTCCAGACTCGAGAATCCCCAGATGTGCACGATACGCGGCGGTCCATCGAGCGCGTACATGTTGCAAACGAGATGCGACGTATAGTCTTTGGCCGGGCCCACCGCCCGTTCCCACGCGGAAATGGTCGGCGCGATACCGCCGGCTTTCAGCCAGTAGCGGCGAATCTCGTAGAAATCGCCGAATACCCGCGGTTCGATCTCGGGTAGAAAAGGAAACAGCGCATAGCTTTCCATCGTCAATCGAACGGACGCGCTTTCAATCCCGAAAGGTTGCCCGGCGCTCAAGGCCCGGTTGCGTTCGTGTTGCAATTCATCCGTCGTGTCGAAGCCCCTCAGCACGACGATCCGCGACAACTCGCCAATCTCCGTGCGCCATGCGCCCAGTAGCCTCCCTGGCGCGCCGGCATCGGATACCCAGCGATGCGCGCGGCGCGACACCCCATCCTGGTCTGTAAGCGGACACGACAACGTCGTGAGTTCATACAGCATGGCTGCCCTCCTTTCGCGTGGATGTCGCAATGTATGACCGAAGCGGCGGCCGATCAACGCGCGTCGCCTTGAAACAGAATCCAGTACCATTGCGCAATGGATCTCCTCAAGGCGATGGCCGTATTCGTCCGTATCGTGGAAACGGGTAGCCTGACCGCGGCCGCGCAAGCGTCCGATCTGTCGCCGACCATGGTCGGCAACTACCTTCAGGCGCTGGAAAGCCGCCTGGGCACGGTCCTCGTCCACCGCACGACGCGCAAGCAGAAAGTCAGCGCGTTCGGCCACGCCTACTACGCGCGATGCGTCGAAGTCCTCGGTCTGGTCGACGATACGGAGCGGCTGGCGCTCGATCATCTGCAGCAGCCGCGCGGGCGCTTGCGCGTGACGGCGCCCGTGGTGTTTACGAACGAGTGCCTGATTCCCGCGCTCCCGGACTATTACCGGCGCTACCCCGAGATCAAGCTCGATATCGTCGCCACCGATTCGCTCGCCGATTCGCTCGCCGATTTGTTCGATGAAGGTTTCGAGGCAGCCATTCGCATCGGCGCGTTCGCCGGCGCGGACGTGGTCGCGCGTCCGCTCGCGCCGTACCGGCTGGTGCTCTGTGCATCGCCCGCGTACGTTGCCGAACATGGCGCACCGACCGCCCCGCACACGCTTGGCGAGCATCAATGCCTGACGTATGCCTATCCGCCTCGATCGGCGTGGCACGCGGCGCAATCGCGATGGATGCTCGAAGGTCCGGACGGGCCGATGAGCGTCGCCGTGGACGGCAGACTGAAGACCGACGGTGCGGATGCGTTGCGCCGGGCGGCATTGAGCGGGCTCGGTATCGCGATGCTTCCTTCGATGTTGATACGCGACGACATTCGCGAGCAGCGCCTCATCGAGATCCTGCCGGACTTCGCCGCTCCCGAACGATCGATGACGCTGCTTTATCTGCGAGAGACGCGGAAATCACCGAAGCTTCGCAGCTTCACCGAATTCGTGGTGGACCGCTTCGGCGCCGAAACGATGGATCCGGCCTGATGCGGCTATCGCCCGAAAACCGCCGCGCCACCGCCGCGCGACGTCCTGCGTCGATCCCGAACGCCGAAGCCGCCGGTCAAGGCGCCGCACCGAACGGTCGAATCACGACGCCGCGCAGCCACCGGTCGCCGGCCTCGTGGTGATCGCGCGCCTGCCAATGCTGCCGTACCGCGAAGCCTTCGACCGGGACCGGGCAGGCATGAACCGCCAGGTCGCTCGCCAGAGCCAGGGTCTGGCCGACATGACGCGGCAACGCCGTGATCAGGTCGGTCGTCCGGACGATCGCCCCCAACCCGGGAAACCCGGCAACGCCAGCACGACCTCTCGCTCGGCAAGCCTATACAATCGGCACGATGCATCGAAGCCATGAAGCGCTGACCGACCACGCCCGTCCGCCACCATGAATGCACCCGCCGCCCCCTCCTCCGCGCCGCCGGTACTCGGCGTCTACCGGCACCCGGCCGACCCGTCCGCCGGACAATGGCTCGTCAGCCGCTCCGAGCGCGCGCACCTGTTCCGCATCCAGCATCGCCGGCCCGACGGCAGCACGTCGGTCGACACCGTCGTCGATGCCGACAATCTCGACGCGAAGCTGCACAAGTGGCTTCGGGAAGGCTTCGTGCGGCACGCGTCCGACGACCGCGCACCGCCCGCGCATCGCGACGGATTCATGCAGGACTTGCGTCGTGCGCATGCGTCGCGACCGGCCGCGGCCCCCGATGCGGCCCACCTCGTGCGCGTAGGCGGCGTGCCGATGCCGCGCGGCCCCGGCGGCCCGCTCGTACCGCCGCCGAATCCGGCCTACCTGTTTACCGCGCGGGCGACGAGCGCGCTCGAGGATGTCGTCGAGAACCGCCGCATCCTGCTGATCGGCCACACGGGCACCGGCAAGACGAGCCTGATCGAACAGACCGCCGCGCGGACCGGCCACGGCGTGCTGCGCTCGAACATGAACGGCCAGACGACGGTGGGCGACTTCGTCGGCTTCTGGACCGTCAAGGGCGGCGAGACGGTCTGGATCGACGGTGTGCTGCCGACCGCGATGCGCGAAGGGCTGTGGCTCATCGTCGACGAGATCGACTTCGCGGAACCGGCGATCCTCGCGGTGCTGACCGCCGTGCTCGAGCCGGGCGGCAGCCTGCTGCTGAAGGAGAAAGGCAACGAGATCGTCGCCCCGCATCCGTCGTTCCGGCTGTTCGCGACCGCCAACGCGGTGGGCGCGATGGGACGGTTCCGCCACCTGTACCAGGGCGCCAACGTGATGAACGAGGCGTTCCTCGACCGCTGGCGCGTGTACCACCTCGACTACCTGCCGCCGGCCGACGAGGCGCACGTGCTGCGGCGGACCTTCGGCGCGGCGATGTCGGCGGCGATGGCCGACACGCTCGCCGCGATCGCGGCCGACTGCCGCGCCGCGTTCGTTCGCGAGGATCTGGCGAGCGCGTTCTCGACACGGCGCCTGCTCGACTGGGCCGAACTGATGCTGCGTACCGGCGACCCCGAAGCCGCCGCCGGCCCGACGATCTACGCGAAAGTCGACACGGAAGACGCCGACCTGATTCGCACCATCATCCGTCACTACATCGACGTGGACGGGTGAAGCCGATGGAGCGGGACGACGACGCACGCACGCAGCGTCTGGGCCGCCTGGCGCGCACGCTCGCGCAACGGCACGGCATCGACGTGCGGTTCGCGAGCCACGGCCCGGCCGTCGAGCACGACGTGCTGGTGCTGCCCGACGGATGGCTCGCCGGCGAGATCGACGACGCTGCCCTCACCGGCTTCGTCGACCTGTATGCGGCCCGTCTGCGCTTCGGTGCCAGCGACACCGTGGCCGCGCTCGCGTCGCCCGCCGTGCGCGCGCTCGCGCAGGCGATCGACGACCGCCGTGCAGCCGCTTGCCTCGTCGCGCGTTATCCCGGCGCGCCGGCGTTCCTGCGCCGGATGCGGGCCGTGGCCGCCGCCGATATGCGGCACCGGTGGCCACGCGTCGCATGGCGCGACAAGCTGCTGTGGCGCATCGAGCGCGCGTTGTGGGACGAACGGCCCGCAGCCGTCGAGCGCCTGCCGTCGCTCGACGCGACGCTGGCCGCCTGCGACGATGTCGTCGACGAAGCGCGCGCCGCGACGTCGACGGCCGACAGCATCCGCGCGGCGCGGCGCATCGTCGAACGCGTGCGCGCGCTGGCGTCGGCCGGCGCCAACAACATGATGTTCACGGCCGATCCGGGCAGCACGATCGACAGCGACGCGATCGCCGCCGAGTTCGACCCGGACGGCCAGGGCGCGCAGGACGATGCGCGCGCGCCTGCCGCCGCCGAATCCGGCGCCGCGACGATCGCCGACACGGCAACGTCGGCGCAACCGCCGACGCCGGGCGATGCGTCCGCCGGCGCGATCCGCCTGTCGACGGAGAACCGGCCGCTGCTGTCGGTCCCGCTGACCACCGCATTCGACACGGTGGCGGACTTCACCGGCCGCGGCGAACCGGCGCGCTGGCATCGTCTGCTCGGCGCGGCCCGCGCCCAGACCGGGGCGCTCAAGCGGCAGCTCGAACGGGCGCTGAAGGTGGACGAGCACACCCGCTGGAAGCGCGAACAGGAACGCGGCGATCTCGACCGTGCGGTGCTCGCCCGCGTCGCGACGTCCCCCGGCTACCGCACGCCGTTTCGCGTCAGGCGTGCGACGCCCGGGCGCGACGCGGCGGTCAGCCTGCTGATCGACTGCAGCGGCTCGATGGCGGGCAGCAAGATCGAACTCGCGACGCTCTGCGCGGCCGCGCTGTGCGACGCGCTGATTCAGCTCGGCTTCGCGTGCGAAGTGCTTGGCTACAGTTCCGCCGAGGATGCGGCGATGCGCACGCACTACCAGCGCTGGATCGACGACGGTCACAGCGCGTTCGGCTACAACCGGTTCGTCGAACGGCTCGACCTGCGGGTCTACAAGCGGTTCGATTCCGACAACCCGAGCGGCATCGCGTGCCTCGAATGCGGCCACGAGAATCCCGACGGCGAGGCATTGAGCTGGGCCGCGGAACGGCTGTTGTCGACGCGCGCACGCCGGCGCATCCTGATGGTGCTGTCCGACGGCTCCCCGGCCACCGGCGACGGCCACCCGGCGATCCTGCGCACCGACCTGCACGCACGCGTCGACGCGTTGCGCGCACGGCGCGTCGAACTGATCGGCGTCGGCATTCTCGACGATGCGGTCGAGTCGTTCTATCCGGTCAGCCGCGTGGTCGAACATCTGAATGCGTTGCCGGGCGCGGCGTTCGCGGTACTGAGCGACACGCTGCTGGATCGCCGGTAGCGCTGCGCGCGGCAGGGTGGAAGCGGACTTCGGCATTGCGGTTCGCACACAAGTCACATCGGACGGTTACCATTCCGCTTGGCCGGGTCGAATCGCCGCCGCGACGCAGGATCGCGTTTTTCCGTTGCATGCACTCGGCCGCCCGGTTCCGCTGCGGTCGCGGCCGGCAGCACGAACCTTGCTCCGCAGCCGGTCGACTTTCATCCCGACGGCGAATCCGGCCGCCTCGCACTGCCGCGGCCGGCAGCCGGCACGAAACTGCATATGCCCAGGAAACGATCCAGCCTCTGGCTGCGGCCTCTCGAACTCCTCTCAATCGCGACCGGTGCGCGGCCGAAGAAGGTGGCCGGCAGGGCGCGGCCGGCCGCCAAAAAGGCCGCACCGAAAGTCGCTTCCGCCAAGACGCCGCAAAAAGCCGCCGGGAAAATCACTCGACGGGCCTCCACGCCGGCGGCCAGCGTCCGTTCCGCCAAGCGCACGCGCACCGCGCATGCCGCACGCGCGGCGTCCGACACGCCGCCCGGCACGTGGCTGCGCTCGTTTCACTCCGCTGGCCCGAGCGCCGGCCGCCTCGTCAATCATCTTGCGTACGCGCTCTATCTTCCCGCCGCGCCGGCCGCGACAGCCGCGCTGCCGGTCGTCGTCATGCTGCACGGCTGCAAGCAGACCGCCGAATCGTTTGCAGCGGGCACGCGCATGTGCCGCCTCGCCGAGCGTGCGGGGTTCGCCGTGCTGTTTCCCGAGCAGGCCAAGACCGCGCATGCGCACCGCTGCTGGCACTGGCATGGTGATGCGACGCAGTCCGAAGCCGCGGCCGTCGTGTCGCTGGTCGATGCGATCGTGCGGCACCATGGCTTCGATCACGACCGGATCTACGTGGCGGGCCTGTCGGCCGGCGCGGGGCTCGCGGCGGCACTGGCGATTCGGTATCCCGACCGTTTCGCGGCGGTGGGCCTGCACTCGGGGCCGGCCATTGCCCCGCCGTCGTCGGCGATGGCCGCGATGAGCCTGATGCGACGCGGCATCCGCGACGACCCGCTCGATGCGCTCGACGCCTGCGCCGACGTCGCGTCCTATCCGGGCATGCCGGCGCTCGTCGTGCACGGTGCGCTCGATACGGTCGTCACCGACCGGAACGCGACGCAGCTCGGCATCGCATTCGCGCGGCTCAACCGGCTCGTCGACGAACACGGCGCGATCCGCGTCGGCGAACAACACAGCTACGCGCGAGACGATGCCGCTTACGTCGATTATCTGAAGGCCGGGCGGCTCGTCGTCAGGGTGTGCATCGTCCACCGGCTGCCGCATGCATGGAGCGGCGGCGACCCGCGCGAGCCGTTCCATTCCGCGACGGGGCCGGACGCGAGCGCGATGTTCTGGCATTTCTTTCGTCGTCAGCGCCGCAAGCGACCGGCGTGACGCACGACGCGCGCGGCGGGTTCCCGCGAGCGGTGGGCGGCGATCGCGTCACGCGCGTTGCTCCAGCGCCGCCGCACTCGCGCGGTCGACGGCACGCCGGACCGGCAAGCGGATCCGGAAGGTGGTCCCGCGCCCCGGCGCGCTCGTCACGTCGATCGTGCCGCGATGGCGCTCGACGATCCCGTGCGACACCGACAGCCCGAGCCCCGTGCCCTGCCCGACCGGCTTCGTGGTGAAGAACGGATCGAAGATCCGCCGCATGACGTCGGGCGTCATGCCCGCGCCGGTATCGCTGATTTCGATCGACACCTGATCGCCGTCGCTCGACGTGCGGATCGTGATCACGCCATGCTCGGGAATCGCCTGCGCCGCGTTGACCAGCAGGTTCATGAATACCTGGTTCAATTGCGACGGCAGGCACTCGACGGGCGGGATATCGCCGTAGTCGCGCACGACGTCGGCCTTGTACTTGAGTTCGTTGTGGACGACGTTGAGCGTGCTCTCGAGCCCCGCGTGCAGATCGACGACGCGCCATTCGTCGCTGGCCGGGCGCGAGAAATCGCGCAGGTCCTGCACGATGCGCCGCACCCGCAGCGCGCCGTCGATCGATTCGTCGATCAGCGTCACGATCTCGTCGCGGACGTAGTCGAGATCCGCGGCCCGGCGCACGGCTGTCAGCGTGTCGCGGGTGGTCGGATCGAGCTGCGGCAGCGCGGCTTCGTGCGCGGCGATCACGTCGAGCAGGTTGCGCACCCATGCCTTCAACGTATTGAGGTTCGCGCTGACGAAGCCGATCGGATTGTTGATCTCGTGCGCGACACCGGCCGCGAGCTGGCCGATCGACGCGAGCTTTTCCGACTGCAGCAACTGCTCGTGCGTTTCCGCGAGCGCATGCAGCAGGCGCCGCTGTTCGTCCTTCTCCTGTTCGAGCTGCGCGTGCGCGGCCTTGCGTTCGTCGATCTCGGCCGCCATGTTCTCGCGCGTGCGCTGCAGCATCTGCGTCGTTTGCTCGTAGCGGCGCAGCGCGCGTTCGAGTTCGTCGGTTCGCAACCGCACAAGCCGCTCGAGCGTGTCGGTCATGCCGCGCAGGAAGGTGGTGCGCGCATCGAAACGGCACAGCATCAGCGTGACGACCAGCGTCGCCATCGTAAACAGCGCGACCGTCGTCGCGAGCCACGGCGCGTCGACCCCTTGCGCGGCGCCGCACCGTGCATCCGGCGCGAAATGCGCGGCGGCCATCGCCGTGTAGTGCATGCCGGTGATGGCCGCGCCCATGACGACGGCCGCGCCGATGCGCTGCACGGTCGCGTGGCGCGCCTGCCGCGCGCGCAATGCCTGCGCGATCCATAACGCGGCCGTCGATGCGATCACCGCGATGCCGATCGATGCGGCGAACAGCGCGGCATCGTAACGAATGGCCGGCTGCATGTGCATCGCGGCCATGCCCGTGTAATGCATGCCGGCAATCCCGCCGCCCATCAGCACGCCGCCCGCGCACAGCCGCCGCCAGCCGAGCCGCGCGCGCGTGACGACGTTCAGCGCGAAGTACGACACGAGCACGGCGATCGCCAGCGAGATGCCCGTGCCCTGCCATGCATAGCCGAGCGGGATCGGCAGCGAGAACGCGAGCATGCCGACGAAATGCATCGACCAGATGCCGGTGCCCATCGCCGCCGCGCCGCCCGCCAGCCAGGCCCGCTTCAGCTTCGGGTTGTCGAGCAGCGAAATGAACGCCGCGAGGTCGAGCGTCGTGTAGGAGGCCAGCGTCGCGATCGCGAGCGACAGCAGGACAAGCGGGACGTTGTAGGTGCCGTGCATGGTCGGGCGCCCGAGGCTGGGTGAAAGCATCGTCGCGGTGCGCGGTCGAACACGCCCCACAACCATCCCGC